>JBIKVA010000116.1:0-8483 GCA_044357085.1 Steroidobacteraceae bacterium
TCTGCGCCGGCCCGTCCTCGTGGATCAGCGTGTCGATCGCGATGTCCTGGTCTTCGCAGAACTGGTAGACGTCGTCGAACAGCGGATCGAATTCATTGACGGCGGCGATGCTGTAGGACTGCCGGCCCGGCTCGGCGCGCCCCGAGCGGCCGATCGGCGGCTTGAGCGGATAGTCCGCATCGATGTTCGGCTCGATCAGGTAGAACTCGAGTTCCGGCGCCACCACGGGGTCCCAACCCTTCTGCGCGTACAGGTCGAGCACGTGCTTGAGCACCTCGCGCGGCGCCATCTTCACGCGTCGGCCGTCGGCGTAGAAGCAGTCGTGGATCACCTGGCCGGTCGGCTCCGCGGCCCAGGGCACGCGACGAATGGTGCGCGGGTCGGGCTTGAGGATGATGTCGATCTCGGCCGGGCTCATCGCCGCGCCGGGGTCCTCCGGGTAATCCCCGGTCACCGTCTGCAGGAAGATGCTCTCCGGCAGGCGCATGCCCTGGTCACCCTGGAACTTCTCGGCCGGCATCACCTTGCCGCGGGCGATGCCCGCCATGTCCGGCACGATCGCCTCGATCTCCTGGATGTTGTGGTCGCGGATGAATTGCGAGATGGGATCTGTCATGACTTGGACCTCTCGCGAGCCCGCTGTTGCGCGGCCTCGCCGAAGGCGGCGAACATCGCCACCGAAAATTCATTGGCCAGCACCCGCCACTCGGGGTGCCACTGCACCGCCCACATGAAGGCAGGCGCCTCGGGCAGAGAGAACGCCTCGATCAGCCCGTCGGTCGCGCGCGCCTCGGCGCGCAGTGACGGCGCCAGCCGCTTCACTCCCTGCGCGTGCAGGGAATTCACCGCGATCCGTTCGGCGCCGCCAGCCCAAACACGCATCGCACCCGGCTCGAGCAGCACCTCGTGGACGGGTCCGTACTGCCGGTCGAGCGGAGCCTCCTTGTCCTCGCGGTGATCGCGCAGGCCGGGAACCTCGTGCACCCGCTGCCAGAGCTTGCCGCCGAGTGCGACATTGATCTCCTGAAAGCCGCGGCAGATGCCGAGTACCGGCACGCCGCCGGCGATCGCGGCACGGATGAGCGGCAACGTCGTCGCATCGCGCTCCGGGTCGTGCAAGGTGCCGGGCTCGCTGGGCCCTTCGTCGTAATGGTGGGGCTCGACATTCGACGGACTGCCGGGGAACAGCAGGCCATCGAGACGACTGAGCAACTCGTCGACTTCCAGCGGCTCGGGCAAGACCGGGATCAGCAGCGGCAGGCAGCCGGCGGCGCGAGCCACCGCATGCGCGTACTTCTCGCCAACCATGTGGAACGGATGCGGACCGACCATGCGACGGTCGGCAGGGATTCCGATGACAGGTCTCGACAACATGTGGGGAGTGGTCCCGAGAAGTGCTCCAGAACCGGCCCCGATTAGACCACAGCCCTGACCTGTATGCCCATCCAGAGTCGCAAGTTTTTTTCCTAACTTGTTGTTTTGATTGAATCTATATTGCCGCCGTCAAGGCGAACCCCGTATGCTCGCCCACTTCGGGCGGTCACCAAGCCGCGCAGTTGTGCGGGGCACCATGTCGGCATTTCCGGAACTCGACCATTTCCTTGAACGCCACCCCGACATCAGGCACGTCGACGTCTTCCTCAACGACCTGAACACGGTCGAGCGCGGCAAGCGGATCGAGCGCGAAGGGCTGGAGCGCGTGTTCGCCGAAGGCATGCTGCTGCCGGGCTCCTTGTTCGCACTCGATGTCCTGGGCGGCACCATCCAGGCGACCGGTCTTGGCTTCGACGAAGGCGATGCCGACCGGCCGTGTCGCCCGCTGCCGGGGTCGCTGGTGACGGTTCCCTGGCAGTCCGGGGGTATCGGCCAGTTGCAGGTGTCGATGTACGAGCGCGACGGCCGGCCCTTCTTCGCCGACCCGCGCAACGTGCTGGCCAGGGTGCTCGACCGCTTCCACCGCCTGAACCTGACGCCGGTGGTGGCGATCGAGTACGAGTTCTATTTCATCGACCGGACGCGAGCGGACGGTGGCCTGCCACAGCCTCCGCCGCTGCCACTGACGGGCCGGCGGGAATTCAGAACTCAGATCAATTCGATGACAGATCTTGATGAATTTTCAAAAGTTTTATCTCGCATTGACGAGGTTTCGAGGGTCCAGGGACTGCCCGCCACGAGCGCTCTTGCCGAGTACGGACCGGGCCAGTTCGAGGTCAATCTGGCGCACCGCGCCGATGCCCTGCAGGCCTGCGACGAGGCCCTGCGCTTCAAGCGCGTGGTGCGCAGCATCGCCCGCGAACAGGGTTGGGATGCGACCTTCCTCGCCAAGCCCTACCGCGACATGGCGGGCTCCGGGCTGCATGTCCACGTGAGCCTGCTCGATGCCGCCGGGCAGAACCTGTTCGCCTGCCCGGACCCGAACGACGCCCCGGCCGATGCGCCACACCACGGGGTCACGAGCAGCCCGCTGCGGCACGCCCTCGGCGGGTTGCTGCGTACGCTGGCCGACGGCGTGGCGATCTGCGCACCGGGTCCCAACTCCTACCGGCGATTCGTGCCGGAGTCCTACGTGCCGATGATTCCCTGCTGGTCGGTGAACAACCGCGGTGCCGCCCTGCGTCTGCCGGTCAGCGATGACCGCAACCGCCGCATCGAGCATCGGCTGGCCGGCGCCGACGCCAATCCCTACCTGGTGGTGGCGTGGATGCTCGCCGGGATCCACCACGGTCTCGCCGAGGGACTCGAGCCGGAGGCGCCGGTGCGCGGCAACGCCTACCGCGAGAACGGCCAGACCCTGCCCGCCCACTGGGCGACGGCACTCGAGCGGTTCCGTCGCAGCGACTTTGCCGCCAGCTATCTCGGCCGCCCGTTCCGCGACCACTACGCCACCGTCAAGCAGGCCGAACTCGACGACTTCAACTCCCACGTGACGCCGCTGGAGATGCAGCGGTACCTCGGGGCGATATGAGCCGCCACGTCGACTCCTGGTACGCCGCGAGCGCCGGCCCAGCGCCGGCGCGTCCCGCCCTCGAGGGCGAGGTGGAAGCCGACGTCTGCATCGTGGGCGGCGGCATCGCCGGCTGCTCGACCGCACTGCACCTCGCTGAGCGCGGTTATCGCGTGGTCCTGCTCGAGGCGGAACTCATCGGCTGGGGCGCCTCGGGCCGCAGCGGCGCGCAGGCGATCACCGGCGTTGCCTGCGGCCAGTCGAAGCTCGAGGAACTGCTCGGCGCCGCCGATGCCCGGCGCATCTGGGACATGAGCGTCGAAGGCCTGGAACTGCAGCGCGCACTGATCCGCAAACATGCGATCGACTGCGACTACGTGAGCGGCCAGATGCACGTCGCACTCAAGCCGCGCCAGGAACGCGAACTGCGCGAGGAGGTCGCGGTGGTCAACGGCCGTTACGGCCACGGCTCGCTGCGCATGGTGGAGCGCGACGAACTGCGCTCGCTCGTCGCCTCGGACCGCTACATCGCCGGCACCTTCGACCCGGCCTGCGGACACCTGCACCCGCTGAAGTACACACTCGGGCTCGCGGCGGCGGCAGAGCGTGCCGGCGCCCGCCTGTTCGAGCGCTCGCGGGCGCTGGCCCATTCGCGCATCACGGCCGTGCAGGGAGCGGATCGCCTCGTGGTTCGCACGGCCCGAGGGAGCGTGCGCTGCCAGTCGCTCGCGCTCTGCGGCAATGCGTGGCTCGGGCCGCTTGCGCCCGCCCTGGCCCGCAAGATCATCGGTGTCGGCACCTACATCGTCGCCACCGAAGTGCTCGGCGCCGAGCGCGCCGCGGCGCTGATCCGCAACGACGCGGCGGTCACCGACATCAACTGGGTGATCGACTATTTCCGCCGCTCCGCCGACCACCGGCTGCTGTTCGGCGGTCGGGTCAGTTACTCGGGTCTCGACCCGCTCGGTACCCGGCGCGCGACGCGCGCACGCATGCTCAAGGTGTTCCCGCAGCTCGCCGATGTCGCCATCGAGTATTCATGGGGCGGCCTCGTCGACATCACGCTCAACCGGGCGCCGAACTTCGGCTGCCTCGACGGGGTGTACTTCCTGCAGGGTTTCAGCGGCCACGGCATCGCGCTCACCGGCATCGCCGGCAAACTGCTGGCCGAGGCCATCAGCGGCACCCACGAGCGGTTCGACGTCTTCGCCCGCATCGGTCACCGGGACTTCCCCGGCGGCGACGCGCTGCGCCGCCCGGCGCTGGTGCTCGCCATGCTCTGGTATCGCTTGCGCGATTTGCTCTAGTCAGCCGTGTCGGCGACGCCGGTCAGGGCAACTCAGGCGTGTGGCTGCTGGGGCGCGAAGCGGCGCAGCAGTGGCCGCAGCCGGGTCTCGGTGATCTCGGCCACCAGAGAATACGCGGCCGGCACCACCACCAGCGACAGCAAGGTCGAGGTGATCAGGCCGCCGATGACGGCGACGCCGAGCGGCGTACGGAAATTGCCGTCCGCGCCGAGCCCGAGCGCGATCGGCAGCATCCCCGCGCCCATCGCCAGCGTGGTCATGATCACCGGTCGCGCACGCTTGCGGCAGGCGTCGATGAGTGCCTGATCGCGCGGCAGCCCGGCCTGCTCGCCGAGGATCGCGTAATCGACGATCAGGATCGAATTCTTGACCGCGATGCCGTTGAGCAGCAGCAGACCGATCAGAGATGGCAGCGACAGTGCCGTGCCGGTGAGCAGCAGCAGTCCGAATGCGCCGCCGCCGCAGAGCGGCACCGCGGCCAGGATCACGAGCGGCTGCGTGCCGCTGTGGAAGAGCAGCAGCAGCACGAGATAGACCGAGACGATGCCGGCGAGCAGCGCGAGCACGAAGCCGACGAACAGTTCGACGAAGGCCTCGGAGTCGCCGGCCGGCAGGATGCGCACCCCGGGCGGCAGGTTCTGCATCGCCGGCATGCGGTTCACCTTCGCCATGACATCGCCGAGCGGCAGGCCATTGAGCTCGGCCGATACCGTCACGGTGCGCTCGCGATTGAGCCGGTCGATGCGCGCGGGGCCGCTGCCCTCGGTGATCTCGGCGACAGCAGCGAGCGGCACCGGACCCGCCTTGCCGGGCACGCGCAACTGCCGCAACACCGCCGGGTCGGTCAACGATGAACCGGCGAGTTGCACGCGGATCGGCACCTGGCGCTCGGCGAGGTTGAGCTTGGCGAGGCGCTGGCGGATGTCGCCGCTGGTGGCGATGCGCGCGGCATCGGCGATATCCACCGTCGAGACGCCGAGATCGGCAGCGCGAGCCGGGTCGGGCCGGATCACGATCTCGGGCCGCAGCAAGGCGGCGGTGGTGGTCACCGTGCCGATGCCCGGCACGGTACGCAGCGCGGCCGCCAGCGCCTGCGCGGCGGCCGAGAGTTGTTCGGAGTCGCGGCCGCCGATCGCCAGCGTCAGCCGGTCACCAGGACCGCCCGCGGCAAATCCGACCCGTATGCCAGGCATGTCGACCAGGGTCTTGCGCACGGAATCTTCGATCTCGGCACTGCTGCGCTTGCGATCGGCCGAGAACTGCAGCGTCATGCCGATCTTGCGCACCTCGGGGAAGGTCAGGCCGCCGCCCATGCTGTCGCCGCTCTCCCCGCCCACGGTGGTGAAAATGCGGGTGACCTCGGGTACGCCGGCACGCAGTTTGGCACGTACCTCGTCGGCGACCTGCAGCGAGTCGGTGAGCCGCGCGCCCGGCGGCAGCTCCACCTGCAACTGCGCGCGCGACTGGTCGGTCGCCGGCACGAAGGTCTTGGGGATGAGCGGGATGAGTCCGAGCGACAGCACGAAGGTCGCGAACGCCAGCCCCAGCGCCCGGCCACGATGGCGCAAGGCCAGCTCGACCCAGCGCAGGTAGCGCTGCATGAGCGGCGAGTCCGCTGCCGTCTTCGGTTCGCCACGCATGAAATAGCCGGCCAGCATGGGCGTCAGCAGTCGGGCCACGAGCAGCGAGAACAGCACCGCGGCGGCGGCCGTCCAGCCGAACTCGCGGAAGAACTTGCCGGTGACACCCGGCATGAAGGCTACCGGGATGAACACCGCCGCCAGCGTCACGGAGGTGGCGATCACCGCGATGCCGATTTCGTCGGCGGCGTCGATGGCTGCCTGCATCGGCGGCTTGCCCATCGCACGGTGCCGCGCGACGTTCTCGACTTCGACGATCGCATCGTCGACCAGCACGCCGATGACCACGGCGAGCGCGAGCAGCGTCAGCAGGTTCAGCGAGAAACCGAACCACTGCATCACCGCAAAAGTCGGGATCACGGAGAGCGGCAGCGCGATCGCCGAGATCAGCGTGGCCCGCCACTCGCGCAGGAAGAACCAGACCACGAGCACCGAGAGCAATGCTCCCTCGAGCAGCATGGTCATGGAAGAGTCGTAGGAGGCCTTGGCAGTCTCGACCGTGGACTGCACTTCGGTGAAGCGCACCTCGGGATGCTCGGCCTGCAGCTGCGCGATGCGCTCGCGGATACCGTCGCCGACCGTGACTTCGCTCGAGCCGGAAGTGCGCCGGGTGGAGAACCCCACCACCTGCCGATCGTCGAGCATGGCCGCGGCGCGCGGCTCGCCAGCGCCATCGATGACCGTGGCGATCGCCGACAGCCGCACGCTGCGACCGTCGGGCAGATAGATCGGGTAATCGGCCAGGTCCTGCGCATTGCGCACCACTGCGACCGTGCGCACCGACTGCTCGGCGCCGCCCGTCTCGGTGCGTCCGCCCGGGCGCTCCACCTGCAGGCGAGCGAGCTGCGCGGACACAGACCCGGCCGTCACCCCGAGCGCCTGCAAGGCCTCGGGTCGCAGGTCGACGCGCACTTCACGATCGACGCCCCCAACCCGCGTCACCGAGCCCACACCCGAAACACTGAAGAGGGCCTTGGTCACCTTGTCGTCGACGAACCAGGACAACTCGTCCGGTGCGAGGCGGTCGGACTCCACCGCATAGGCCATCAGCGTGCCGCCCACGAGCGCGATGCGCTGCACGACAGGTTCGTCGATATCCTGCGGCAGATCACGACGGACGCGCGCCACCGCATCCCTGACTTCATCGAGCGCACGGTCGATATCGCGACCGAGTTCGAACTCGATACGCGTCACCGACGTGCCTTCGCTCACCGAAGAATTGAGGCGGCGGATGTCGGGGATGCTCGCGACCGCGTCCTCAACCTTGCGGGTGACATCGGTCTCGATGGTCGAGGGCGGCGCACCGGAGAGGTTGACCGTGACCTGGATGGTGGGCAGCTGGATGTCGGGCAACTGCGAAATGGGCAGTTGTCGCCAGCCCCACAGGCCGGCGATCACCAGCACCACGAACAGCAGGACCGAGGGCAGCGGGTACTGGATGCCCCAGCGCGAGAGGTTCACGAGGTCGGGCCGCCGACGACCTTGACCACGTCGCCGTCACTGAGGAAGCCCGCACCGCGGGCGACCACACGATCGCCGGCCTTGAGCCCCGCGCGAACCTCGACCAGATCGCCCTGGGGCGGCCCGGACTCGATGCGGCGTTGCAGCACCTTGCCACCCTCGCCCATCACGAAGACGTAGGGATAGCCGTCGCGGAACACCACCGACTGGCGCGGCACGACGATGACTTCTGCCTTGCCCACGCGCAGTCGCCCTTCGGCGAACATCCCGGCGCGCAAGGCGCCCGGCTGCGGCAAGTCGGCGTAGACGAGTGCAGTGCGGGTTTGCGGGTCGATCGAGGGCGACACCGCGCGGATGACGCCCTTGACGGCCTCGCCACCCGGTCCGCGCAGGTCGACGTTGGCACCGACGGCGATGCGCGAGAGGTCGTTCTCCGCGATCTCCGCCCGCCACTCGAGGCGACCGCGACGGATCAGGCGCAGCAGCTCGCCCCCGCTGGCGACGACCTGTCCCGGCTGCACGCGACGCACCGAGATGACGCCCGCGTCGGGCGCGCGCAAGGTGGCGAAGCCGAGTCGCAGCCGCGCTGCATCTCGTTCGGCCTCCGCGGCGACGAACTGCGCCTCGGCACGGGCGCGGTTGGCGCGCAGCACTTCGAAATCGTTGGTCGAGATGAGGTTGCGCTCGAGCAGAGTCGCACCGCGGCGTTCCTGCGAGGCGGCGAGTTCGGAGTTGGCCCGCGCCTGCGCCAGGCTGGCCTCGGCCTGCCTGGCCTGCACGTCGAGCGTGCGCCGATCGAGCTCCAGCAGCGCCTGGCCGGCGCGGACCCGGTCACCGGGCTCCACCAGCACGTTGGCCACACGGATGCCGCTCAGTTCGACGCCGAGCGACATTTCCTGCCACGCCGCCACCGAGCCGGAGGCGGCGATCTCGCGATCGATCGACCGGCGGTCGGCCGACACCAGCGTGACGGTAAGCGATGAGGCGGCCGGAGGAGGCTGGTCTTTGCCGCGCGAGCAGCCCGCCAGTGCCAGAGTCGCGACGGCAAGCGCCGCGTAACCAAAGAATTTCGGGGTCATGAGTCCGCACACGATACGCATCCCGGGGCCATGGCCGCCACCACGGTCACCC
>JBIKVA010000012.1:0-26950 GCA_044357085.1 Steroidobacteraceae bacterium
CAGGCCGACGTGCTGGTGAACGCCCGCCTCGCCGCCGACGCTGCAGGCGCCACGAAGATGGACCGGCCCGAGTGGGGCGCCGTCGATCCGTTCACCGGCGCCGTCTACATGACCCTCACGAACAACAGAGCCGCGGAGCGACCCCTCGCTGCGACCAGTGCCGCCAATCCGCGTCACTACAACGATCCGCGGACCACCGGCACTGCGCAGCGCGGCAACCCGAACGGCCATGTCATTCGCTGGCTGGAGAGCACGCCCGCGGCACTCGGTTTCCGCTGGGACATCTATCTCTTCGGCGCCCGCGCCACGGCAAATGCCGCCAACGTCAACCTGTCGGGGCTGACCGCCGACAACGATTTTTCCAGCCCCGACGGCTTGTGGTTCTCGCGCACCGGCGTTTGCTGGATCCAGACCGACGACGGCGCATACACCGATGTCACCAATTGCATGATGCTCGCGGCGCTGCCGGGAACGGTGGGCGACGGAGCCGCGCGCACCATCACGAACACCGATGCAACCGGGGCGACCCGTACACAGTCGACGTTCGTGGGGGCGCCGCCCACCACGACACGGCTGCGGCGGTTCCTCGTGGGCCCCGTCGAGAGCGAAATCACCGGAGTCTGCGAGTCTCCGGATGGGCGGGCCCTGTTCGTGAACATCCAGCATCCCGGTGAGGACACGGCTGCGGCGAACATCGGTGACCCCACGCGCTACACCTCGCACTGGCCGGACGGAGGGCTTGCTCGGCCGCGTTCATCGACCATCGTCATCCAGCGCACCGACGGCGGCGTGATCGGCGCCTGAGCGCCTTTGGGCGCCGACACCGGAACACAAAACAAGGGAATTTCATCAATGAGAAATCACATCCTTCTGGCCGGCGCCGTGATTGCCGCGCAATTCACGATGCAGTCTTCCGCTCAGAACATCGAAGGCGGCAACACCGCTCAGGAAAAACTCGAGGAGATAGTCATCTTCTCGCGCGGCGTTGCGCGTCAGCAGCAGTCGCTCGGCAGCGAGCAGATCGCCTACCTGCCGGCGGGTACCAGTCCCCTGAAGGCCATCGAGAAGCTGCCCGGGGTCAACTTCCAGTCTGCCGATCCGTTTGGCGCATACGAATGGTCCACCCGCATCGTGGTGCGCGGCTTCAACCAGAACCAGATGGGCTTCACGCTCGATGGTGTGCCGCTCGGCGACATGTCCTACGGCAACCACAACGGGCTGCATGTCAGCCGCGCCGTCCCGTCCGAACTTGTCTCGCGGGTTTCGTTGTCGCAGGGCGCGGGTGCGCTCGGCACCGCTTCGACCAGCAACCTCGGTGGCACGATCGAATTCTCCACCGCCGCCCCGGCGGAGACCTTCGGCGCGCGCCTCGAGGCCACTGGCGGCAGTGATCAGACGCGACGATATTTCTTCGCTCTCGACACCGGGAGCCTCGGCGAGGGCGGGCCGCGCGCCTATCTCTCCGGCGTCGACAGCGTCACCGAGAAGTGGAAGGGCACAGGCGAGCAGAAACAGCGGCTCTACGCTCTCAAGGTCGTGCAGCCCTTCGGTGAATCGTCGGCGCTGACGGCGTACTTCAACCATTCCGAGCGTGCCGAGCGGGATTACCAGGACATGTCCTACGACATCATCCGGCGTCGCGGTGCCATGTGGGACAACTTTGCGCCCGACTGGAACGCAGCATTGCGTGCCGCGGTCTCTTGCGCTGCGTCCGGCTACTCGAATGCCGTCGTCTGCGACGACGCCTACTGGGATGCCGCCGGCATCCGCGAGGATCAGCTCGGCTACATCGGTTTCGAATCGTCGCTGGGCGACAATCTCGATCTGGACGCCAAGGCCTACCTGCACCGCAACGAAGGCATGGGTCTCTGGGGCACGCCGTACGTGCCGACCCCGGGGGGTGCGCCGCTCTCGGTGCGCACCACCGAGTACGACATCGACCGCAAGGGGTTGATCGCGTCGGCGCGCTGGACGACGGGCGCGCACGCGCTCGAGGCGGGCCTCTGGGTCGAGCGCAACGACTTCGCACAGGCACGTCGTTTCTACCCGGAGAGCAATCTGCTCGGACCGACGCAGGATTTCACCGGCTTCCTGTCGAACCCGCTGCTCACCCAGTGGGAGTACGAGTTCGAGACCCGCACTACGCAGTTCCACATCGCCGACACCTACACGCTCAACGACGATTTGCGGATCAACTTCGGCTTCAAGAGCATGAAGGTGGAAAACTCTGCGCGAACCGTGGTCGGATCCAATAAAACCGGCACTATCGACGCTTCGAAAGGCTTCCTGCCGCAGATCGGGTTTGCGTGGAGCGTCGCCGACGGCAGCGAAATCTTCGGTCAGGCTGCGCGCAATGCCCGGGCGTTCGTGAGCGCCAATACCGCCGGACCCTTCAGCACGACGGCCGCGGGCTTCGCGGCCATCAAGGACACGCTGCAGCCGGAGACCTCGGACACTTTCGAACTCGGCTGGCGGTTCCGGAGCGCGCAGTTCGAGGGTTCGTTGACGGCGTACCGCGTGGCGTTCAACGACCGGCTGCTCGCGATCCAGCAGGGTCCCGGCATCGTCGGCAATCCGTCGGTGCTCGCCAATGTCGGCGGTGTCACCACCAACGGCGTCGAGGCGGCCCTCAACTGGCGTCCCGTCGAGCACTGGTCGGTATTCGCCTCGGCGGCGTGGAACGACTCGACCTTCGACGACGACTACGTGACCAACGGAGTGCGCGTCCCCGTCTCCGGCAAGCAAGTGCCGGATGCGCCGGAGACGATGTTCCGCGGCGAGGTGGCCTACGACGACGGCAATTTCTTTGTAAAGGCCGATGTCAACCATGTCGCCGAGCGCTACTACACTTTCCTCAACCAGGGCAGTGCCGATGCGTACACGCTCGTCAATGCCAGCATCGGCTACCGGCTGACCTCGCTGGATATCGCCAAGGACTTGACCCTGCAGGCCTCGGTCACCAATGCAACCGACAAGTTGTATATCTCGACCGTAGGCTCGAACGGTTTCGTCAATGCCGATCCGAACGGAACCACACAGACGCTGCTGGTCGGTGCGCCGAGGCAGTATTTCGTGACCCTCAAGGCGAGGTTCTGACGGAACGGTCGCGGCTTTGGCGACCGCGCGGGGAGGGCCGTGGTGATCGACAGGCGTGAAATGTTGTTGGCGGGGCTGGCTTTGCCGGCCGCGGGTGGCAGCTTGCTTGCAGCGGCTTCGCCACCGCGGCCGACCCGCCCCGACTTTGCGAGGCTGCCGGTACGCATCGCCTTCGGCTCCTGTGCCAACCAGAACAAGCCGCAACCGATCTGGGATGCGGTGCTGGCGAGCCGGCCCGATCTTTTCATCTTCCTCGGCGACAACGTCTACGGGGATACCCGTGACGAGGCGGTGCTGCGCGGGAAGTACGAGAGGCTTGCGGCGCAACCGGGGTTTCGCCGCTTGTGCGAACAGGTGCCGATCCTCGCCACCTGGGACGACCACGACTACGGCGAGGACGACGCTGGCGCCGACTACCCCATGAAAAATGTTTCGCAGAGGATCTTCTGCGATTTCTGGGGTGAGCCGGCTGATTCGCCGCGCCGCGTTCGTGACGGCATCTACGATGCCGTGACCTTCGTGTCCGCCGGCCGCCGGCTGCAGATCATCCTCCCGGACCTGCGCTTCAATCGCACGCCGATTCGCAAGCTCGATCTTGGCGGCACGACCTATCGCGAGTGGTCAAAGAAATTGACGGATGCGGGCCGCGAGGTGCCTGGCCCCTACGAACGCAACCCGGACGCTGCCGCGAGCATGCTCGGCGAGACGCAGTGGCGCTGGCTCGAGGCGCAACTTGGCGTACCCGCCGATCTGCGCATCCTTGCTTCCAGCCTGCAGGTGGTGGCCGACTTCCCGGGTTGGGAGGCCTGGATCAACTACGCGGAAGATCACCAGCGGCTGCTGCAGGCCGTCCGTGCCCAGCATGCGAACGGTCTCCTTTGCATCAGTGGTGACACTCACTATGCAGAGATTTCCCGTCTCGACACCCACGTGCCCTATCCGCTGTGGGATATCACTTCGAGCGGACTGACCGAGGTCTGGCCGGTCACACCGCCAAACTCGCGTCGTATCGGTTCGGTGCTGCGCGAGCCGAATTTCGGGCTGCTCACTATCGACTGGGATCCGGTCCATCCATCGGTGCTGGCGCAGGCCATGGACATCATGGGCAGGTCGCGGCTCGAAGCGAAGATTCCGTTCGCGACGCTCAGCCACGCGTGAGGCGGCGTGCTCCCTGCTTGGCGACGATCTGGCGGGTCTCCGCGAGCGATGTGCCGCGCTCGCGGATCGTGTCCAGAAAGTGGAACTGGCCGGTGACGGACTCCGGCGTCAGCATGATGCTGGTATAGCCGCGGCGGCTGGTGTCGACGTAGGCGAGCCCCGGGTTGGTCGCGCGCAGGGCGGCGGCGATGCTCTGCGGCGCGACGCCGGGAAGGTTGGTCTCGAAGCCCGGCGAGGTGACCGAGTGGGTGGCGAACTCGACGCCAACCGGCGTCTTGCCGAGAGCGAGATCGTGCGCCCAGGCGTTATGACTGTCTCCCGACAGCACCACCAGGTCGGCGTTGGCGTTGGCCGCGTCCTCGAGCAACCGGCGCTTCGCTGCCGGGAAACCGCCCCAGCCATCGAAGACGTAGGGTAGTCCGGCACGCGCGGCCGCAAGTGCCACGGCGAGTTGCCTGCGCACGACTTCCGAAGCGTCCGGACCGACCCAGTTGGCGGCCTCCTGCGGGGCGATGACGTCGCCCATCACCACCTGCTGTGCGAGCACCTGCCAGCGTGTCTTCGCCGCCGTCGAACGCCGCAGCGCCTGCTGCAGCCACGCCTCCTGTGAAGATCCGAGCAGCGTCCGGGTCGACGAGTTCAGCGTGTCGTCCCTGAAATCGGCGAGCGCGCGCACCAGATCGGTGCGTCCCTTGAGTGCGGCTGGCAGATCGGGCGGTGCGCTGCGTCCGCTTATGCGCGTCTCCACCTTGAACAGCGTCGCGAGCGAACCGATCTGGTAGTCGCGCCAGCGACCGTCCGCCACCGGCATCCAGTCGCGGTAAGCGCGTTCGGCCGCCACCTTGCGCGCTTCCCAGTCGCCCTCGGTGTCGGACTGGTGGTTCTCGGCGCCACCCGTCCAGCAGTCGTTGGCGAATTCGTGATCATCCCACTGCAGTACCGTCGGGTAAGACTGGTGCAACCGCTGCAGATCGGGGTCGAGGCGGTAGCAGGCGTGACGCAGGCGATACTCGGCAAGCGTGACGATTTCTTTGGATGGCTGCAGCAGCCGGCCGGGGAGCGCCGCGGCGGAAGCGGGGTAGGTGCCCGCCGCATATTCGTAAAGATAGTCGCCGACGTGGACGATGAGATCGAGATCCGCGCGTTCGCAGGCGTGCGCGTAGGCGTTGAACCAGCCGTAGCCGAGGTTCGAGCAGGAGAAGAGACCGATGCCGAAGCGCGCGACGTCATCCTGCGGCAGGGTACGGGTGCGGCCGACAGGACTGCGAGAGCCGTCGGGTGCGGTGAAGCGATAGTAGTACCAGCGCCCTGGCGCCAGACCCGGCACCGTGACGCGAGCGGTATGGTCGCGTTCCGGCTCGGCCAAGGCCTGGGCGCGTGCCACCACGCGGGTCAGCAGCGCATCGCTCGCCACTTCGACATCGAGACGCATCTCGCGGTCGGCGACGAAGCGCGTCCACAGCAGGACCGAGTTCGCGGCAGGCTCGCCGCTCGCCACGCCGTGCGTGAAGCCGCGGGTCTCGAAGGCGCGCGCGATACCGGGCAGCGCGAGTGCACCGAGCCCGGCTGCTGCCGCGGCCAGCAACTGGCGTCGATCGAGGCGGACGGTCATGAGTGCTCCGGACGTTCGGTCGGGCAGCGCAGGATACCGGAGTGCGCCACGGTAGAATGTGACGATTCGATAAACGGACATCGCTTTGCAAAGCCCCGAACAATTCGTCCTGCTCGTCAACGCCGTGATTCTCGGCTGCGCCTATTTCA
Organism: Steroidobacteraceae bacterium; assembly: GCA_044357085.1. Lineage (GTDB taxonomy): Bacteria > Pseudomonadota > Gammaproteobacteria > Steroidobacterales > Steroidobacteraceae > UBA964. The sequence continues at coordinate 6,016 of JBIKVA010000012.1, forward strand.
TCGTGTACCCGCGCTTCGCGGGTGCCGACCAGACGCGGCTCGCGATCAACGATCTGGTGGCCAACGCCTGCGCGCTGCTGGTGGTCGGTCTCAACTATTGGGGTACCGGCGAGCGCTTCGACCTGCTCGTCATGGAGGTGGGTTGGTTCGGCTTCACCGTCGCGACCTTCCTGCTGATGGAGTTGCCGCTGTTCGCGTGGTACGCGCGGCGCTATGGCGTATTCAGGCGCAACGACGACGAGTGAACGTTCGCGCAAATCCGCGCGATGATCCGTCAGCCGCCCGTCACTCCGCGAGTGCGCTGTGCACGGGCGCCGTGTCGGGCTGCACGCCGCGCCACAGCACGAACGACTCAGCCGCTTGCTCGACGAGCATGCCGAGACCTTGGGCCGCGACCTGCGCGCCGTGGTCGAGAGCCCAGCGCGTGAACGGCGTGTCCGGCTTGCCATAGCCGAGGTCGTACGCCCGCGTCTGCGGGCCGATGATCAGGGGTGTGACCTCGGGCACCGCGCCTCCGAGGCCCAGCGAAGTCGCATGGATCACGAGATCGAAGCCGCCGGTCGAGTTTTCCGCGATCGTCTTCGCGAGGTCGTCGTAGCCGCAACCGGAGGGGCCGGCGAGCTCGCGGGCTTTAGCGGCGTTGCGGTTGGCGACCATGAGTCGTGCGGGATGCAGATCGCGCAGCGGTTGGAGGATGCCCCGGGTTGCGCCGCCTGCGCCAAGGATCAGAACGGATTTCCCCGTGACCTCGAAACCGAGCCGCGCGAGGTCCTTGACCAGTCCGGCGCCGTCCGTGTTGTCGCCGAGGATCCGACCGTCTGCCAGTTTCGCGAGCGTGTTCACTGCGCCTGCGGCGCGCGCACGCGCAGTGAGTTCATCGGCGAACCGGGCGGCGCTCTCCTTGTGCGGCACCGTGACGTTGAGACCGCATCCGCCGCGGTCGAAGAAAGCCCTGACTTCGCGCTCGAAGTCCGCAGGCGCGACATCGTAGCGGTCGTACACCAGATCCTGGCCGGTCGCCGCGGCGAACCGTGCATGGATCATCGGCGAGCGGCTGTGGGCAACGGGATGACCGATCACGCCATAACGAGCCGCGCCCTTCGCGGTGGTGTGCTGCATCGGCCCGATGTTAGCGCACGGCGCAACCACCGCTGCGTGTCGGGTCGAGGGCGGCATGCAGCGCGGGCAACCACTCGGCGGCGCGCTCGGCGAACTGGAACGGTGGATTGATCACGAGCATCCCCGAGCCGTTGAGGCCGACCCGGTTATCTGGCGGATGGACCCAGAGCTCGAGTGCGCACGCGGTCGTTGCCACGCCGCCGGCCTGACGGGGCAGCGCGGCGACCAGCCGTTGGCGCCATGCATCGGTGTCCTTGCCGTGCTTGATCGGGTACCAGATCGCGATCACCGCGTTGGCCAAGCGTCGCAAGCTCTCCTTCGCGGCCTGCTCCACGGCGCGGAAGTCGCCGCTGGTGTCCTCGTACGGCGGGTCGATGAGCACCAGCGCGCGGCGCTCCAGAGGCGGCAGCCAGGCGGCGAGCCGGACGAAGCCGTCGTCGCACTCGATTGTCAACATGCTGACATCTTTTGCCGAAGCGGTCGCGGCCTCAGCCGCCGGGTCCGCAGCCGGGTTACGGGCTGCGGCACGCGCCGCCGAGCGCATTGCCGAGCGCAGCGCGGCATGCTCCTCGGGCTGTGACTCGATGAGCACGATTCGGTCCTGCGGTCGCAGGGCGGCGAGGGCGATCAACGGTGATCCGGGGTAGGCGTCGCGTGCGTTGCGGGACTTCCGCAGCCCGCGGACGACGGCCAGGTAGTCGCCGATTTCCGGCGTGGTCGCAGCCCCGTTCGACTCGAGCAGACGTTCGACGCCGGCCTCCGACTCACCGCCCTTGCGTGCTTCGGTACCGCCGAGGTCATAAAGCCCGCGACCGGCATGGGTATCGAGCAGCAGCAGGCCCTTGTCCTTGCGGACCATAAGCCGCACCAGTGCAAGCAGCGTGACGTGTTTGTGGACGTCCGCGAAGTTGCCGGCGTGGAAAGCGTGTCGGTACTTCAACGTCCCGCGTCAGCCCGGGGGCGCGCCCCGCGGGGGTTTCTTCGCCGCCCGGGGTTTCTTTGCCGTTGCAGGCTTTCCCGCGGTCGCCGACTTGCCCGTGGCCGCGGTTTTCTTCGCGGCTGATTTCTTTGCTGACGGCTTCGTCGCGGTTGCCGCGGGTTCCGTTGCCGCAGCACCCTGCTTTGCCGGGGTAGCGGCCTTGGCTTTCGCGCCCGCCTTGCGGAAGCGCCCGCGTCCCGGGCGTTGCGGCGCGGCCGCGAGCAGGGTGCGGCACTCGTCCAGGGTCAGCGTCTTGGGGTCGCGGTCCTTGGGGATGCGAGCATTGCGGTTCTTGTCGGTGATGTACGGCCCGTAGCGACCGTTCAGCACCTGGATGTCGTCGATGCCGAAGTCCTGGATGGTGCGATTGGCATCGGCCAGTTTCTTTGCAGCCACCACCTCGCAGGCACGTTCGAGCGTGATGGTGTACGGGTCGTCTTCGGGTTTGAGCGAGGCATATTTGCTGCCGTACTTGATGTACGGCCCGAAGCGGCCGATGTTGGCTTCCAGCGGTTCACCCTCGGCGTTGTCGCCGAGCTTGCGCGGCAACTGGAACAACTGCAGCGCCTCCGGCAGGGTGATCTTCTCCATGCTCTGCCCGGGCCGCAGCCCGGCGAAGCGCGGTTTTTCCTCGTCGTCGCGGGTGCCGATCTGCACGAACGGCCCGAAACGACCCATGCGCACGGAGATGGGCTTGCCGCTGGCTACGTCTGTGCCGAGTTCCCGGGCCTGGGCGGCCTCGTCGCGCGAGACGTGTTTTTCGGTGTGCTCGACGCGATCGATGAAGGGTTGCCAGAATTTCTGCAGCGGTTCGGTCCAGGGTTCCTCGCCGCGGGAGACCGCATCGAGCTCGTCTTCCATCGCGGCGGTGAAGCCGTAGTCGACGTACTCCCTGAAATTGGCACTGAGGAAATTGTTGACGATCTTGCCGATGTCGGTCGGGATGAAGCGGCGACCGTCCATGTCGACGTATTCGCGGTCCTTCAGCGTCGAGATGATGGACGCATAGGTCGACGGTCGGCCGATACCGTGTTCCTCGAGGGCCTTGACCAGCGAGGCTTCGGAGTAGCGCGGCGGCGGCTCGGTGAAGTGCTGGGTACCGCGCAGCGCGATGAGCTGGATTTCGTCGCCCTCGTTCATGACCGGCAGGATGCGGTCGTCTTCGTCGTCGGCGCTGTCGTCCTGTCCCTCGAGATAGACCGCGATGAACCCCGCCTTCACCAGCGTCGAGCCGTTCGCCCGCAGCAGGTGACGCTGCGGGCCGTCCGGGCCCGCGAGCAGATCGATGGCCACGGTGTCGAAGACGGCGTGGGTCATCTGGCAGGCGACCGCGCGCTTCCAGATCAGGGTGTACAGGCGGTGCAGGTCGTGGTCGATGCGGCCCTCGAGCAACTGCGGCAGCACTGCGGCCGAGGTCGGACGGATGGCCTCGTGTGCTTCCTGCGCATTGCGCGACTTGTTTTTGTAGTAGCGCGGTGACTCCGGGACCGACTCGGCGCCGTACAGGCGGCCGATGACCTCGCGGATTTCGCCGATCGCCTCGTTGGCGAGGTTGACGGCGTCGGTACGCATGTAGGTGATGAGACCGACTGCGCCCTCGCCGTAGTCGACACCTTCGTAGAGCTGTTGCGCGAGGCGCATGGTGCGCTGCGCCGACAAGCCGAGTTTGCGCGCGGCTTCCTGCTGCAGCGTGGAAGTGGTGAAGGGCGGCGCCGGGTTGCGGTTGCGCTGCTTGCGTTCGACCGACAGGACGCGCAGCCGACCAGGCGGCACGAGCCGGGAATCGGGACGCTTCGAGTCCGCGGCGGTCTTGTCCCCGTCGTTGTTCCGGGTTGCGTCGACGGGTGCCGATTCGATCGGTGTCGGCAGGCCCGCGCCGCTCGCGGCGCAGAGCGTGCGCTCGACTTCGCGGGCCCGCGCTGCATCGGTGAAACTGAACTGCTCGACCTTGCGGCCGTGGAACTCGACCAGCTTGAGCGCGAAGGCCTGGGCGTCTCGCTCTCCCTGGGCATCGAGGGACCAGTACTCGCGGGGCACGAAGGCCTGAATCTCGGCCTCGCGCTCGCAGATCATGCGCAGCGCGGGACTCTGCACGCGACCCGCCGAGAGGCCGCGGCGCACCTTCTTCCACAGCAGCGGCGAGAGGTTGAAGCCGACGAGATAGTCGAGCGCGCGTCGCGCCTGCTGGGCGTTGACGAGATCGAGCGACAGATCGCGCGGATTCTCGATCGCCTGCCGCACGGCGTTGCGGGTGATTTCGAAGAACTCGACGCGGTGCACGTCCTTGCCCTCGAGGTCGCCGCGGTCGCGCAGCAGTTCGCGCAGGTGCCAGGAGATGGCCTCGCCTTCGCGATCGGGGTCGGTGGCGAGGTAAAGCGCCTTGGCCTTGCGCAAGGCGCGCGAGATAGCCTCCACGTGGCGCTCGTTGCGATCGATGATTTCGTACTTCATCGCAAAACGCTTGCCCGGGTCGACCGCGCCCTCCTTGGGCACGAGATCGCGGACGTGGCCATAGGACGCCAGCACCTCGAACTTGTTGCCGAGATACTTCTTGATCGTCTTGGCCTTCGCCGGGGATTCGACGATGACGAGGTTTTCAGCCATTGAGCCGACTCCGGCGCGGTCAGTGAGGCCGTTCGGGCGGCAGGTCGAAGACGAGGTTTTCCATGCGTGAGCAGGCGAGTTCCTCGCCGGGCTGGCTGGAGAGCACCATCAGGCACACCCACTTCAGCTGCTCGACGTCGAGTTCGTGCGAGTCGAGGGCGAGCAGGCGTTCGATGACGATTTCCCGCTGCTGAGGGGAGAGGATTCCGCTGCGCTCGAGTTCGAGCAGGTAGCCGCGGCAGTCGACCGGCAGATGCGTCAGTTCGCCGGTCGTGAAGACGCGCATCGCGCGGGCGCCGGCCTCGGCGAGCGACGGGCGATCGCGCTCGCCGGCCAGGTCGGCCAGCCAGTCGAGGGCGCGCTCGACGCTGTCGTCGGAGAAGCCGGCCTCGGCAAGATCTTCGGCGAGGGCGTCACGCTCGGGAACCTCGGGCGCGTCGGCCAGCATGTAGCGGTCGAAGACGTATATGAGGATGTCGAGGACGCTGCCGTTGTCGGTCGTTTCGGTCATTCGCTGGGGGGTGGTTCCGGAACTCTGTAGTAGCGGCCGGTCGAGTCCGATGCGACACGTCCCACGCTTTCGAGGGAAAGGAGCAGGGACGCTACAGATGTGCTGGAGAGGCCGGTGCTCGCGATGAGCGCATCGAGTCTCGTCGGCTCGAAGCCGAGCGCATCTAACAGGATTTCGGCGGGGTTGTCCAACGCGGGGCCTTGCGTGGCAGGGGGCGAGGGCACCTTGGCGGAGATTCCAAGTATTTGTTCTGAAAGGGGAAAGTTGATCTCCCGGAAAACATCTTCGGCATTTTCGACGAGCACGGCGCCTTGCCGCAGCAACTGGTGGCAACCTCGGGACTGGGGGTTGTGGATGGATCCGGGGACCGCGAACACGTCGCGGCCCTGCTCGGCGGCGTGGCGGGCGGTCGACAGCGAGCCGCTGCGCGCGGCCGCTTCGATCACCAGTACGCCGATCGACAGCCCGCTGATCAGGCGATTTCGTTGCACGAAATGCCCCGGAAGGGGTGGCGTTGCGGGCGGAAATTCGCTGATCAGGGCGCCGCGCGCGAGGATCCGCTCGGCCAGCGCGGCATGGCTGTCGGGGTAGATCTGGTCGAGGCCCGTGGCGCATACCGCGATGGTGACGCCGTCGGCCGCCAGCGCGCCGCCGTGGCTGGCGGCGTCGATGCCGACCGCGAGCCCGCTGGTGATGGCGAGCCCGTGACTCGCGAAATGAAAGGCGAGGTCGCGGGCCGTGCGCGCGCCGTTGGCGGTGGGGTGGCGGCTGCCGACCATGGCAAGCTGGGGCTCGCGCAGCGCCTGCGGATTGCCGCGCAGGAAGAGCACCGGAGGCGCACCGCGGATGCTGCGCAGCGTTTCGGGGTATGCGGGCTCCTGGGCGGCGATGACGGCGATCTGCAGTCGCTGCAGAGTGGCGAGGTCGGCATCGCGCTGCTGCGGGTCGATGTTGGCGATTGCGTGGGCCGCAGTGGAGCTCAGTCCGAGAGCGACAAGCTCGGCGTGGCTGAGACCTGGCAGGGCGAGCGGCGAGCCCAACTCGGCGGCGAGTCGGCACAGGGTGCCGGCGTCGAGCCGCGGGATACGGGCAAACACGCAATGTTCGGGGCTGGCCATGGGCGAGCAAGGGTAAGCAGCGCCCCGCGAGGCTCCACGAGGAATAAGTCGCGGAACCCGGCTGATATACTGCTGGTCTACGAACTACCTTTCCGGCAGGTGCCGCGCTTCCATGTCGATCCTCGAGATCCTCGAATTCCCCGACCCGCGCCTGCGCACCCGCGCCGCGCCGGTCACCGTTTTCGATGCGGCGCTATCGCGCCTCGTCGACGACATGTTCGACACCATGTACGCGGCACCGGGCATCGGCCTCGCCGCATCGCAGGTGGACGTGCACCGCCAGCTCATCGTCATGGACTGCAGTGGCGATCGCAGCGAGCCGCTCGTGTTCATCAATCCTGAAATTCTCGCCCGCGACGACATCGGGAAGATGGAGGAAGGTTGCCTGTCGGTTCCCGGCATCTTCGACGAAGTGGAGCGCGCGCAGCGGGTGCGGGTACGTGCCCGGGACCGCCACGGCGAGACCTTCGAATGCGAGCTCGAGGGCCTGCGGGCCGTTTGCCTGCAGCACGAGATGGACCACCTCGACGGCAAGCTGTTCGTCGACTACCTGTCGATGCTCAAGCGCGACCGCATCCGCCGCAAGCTGGACAAGGACCGGCGTGAGCGCGGTGCGAAGCAGGGCGCCGGCAAGGTGCCGGCGACCGCGGCGCTCGAGCGCTGACCGTCCCGGTCGGCCATACACATGCGCATTGCCTTTGCCGGCACGCCGGACTTCGCCGTGCCGCCGCTCGCTGCGTTGCACGAATCCGGCCATGAGATCGTCGGTGTACTCACCCAGCCCGACCGGCCGGCCGGCCGCGGGCGCAAGCTCGCGCCGAGCGTAGTCAAAGAATTCGCGCTCGCCCGTGGCCTGCCGGTGGCGCAGCCGCAGACCCTGCGCACCGTCGAGGGTCGCGCTGCGCTCGCGGACTGGCGGCCGGACGTGCTGGTGGTCGTGGCTTACGGTCTGATCCTGCCCCCAGAGGCGCTGGCGATCCCGCGCCTTGGCTGCATCAACATCCACGCCTCGCTGCTGCCGCGCTGGCGAGGCGCGGCGCCGGTGCAGCGCGCCATCCTGGCGGGCGACGCGGTCACCGGCGTGACCATCATGCAGATGGATGCCGGGCTCGACACCGGGCCGGTACTGCTGCAACGCGAGTGTGCCATCGGCCCGCGCGACGACACGGCATCCCTGCTCGCCGTGCTGGCCGCGCTCGGCGCGCCGGCGCTGCTCGAGGCGCTCGCAGGGCTGCAGTCCGGCACGCTGGTGCCGCAGCCGCAGTCCGGCGAGGGAGTGACCTATGCATCGAAGATCGACAAGGCCGAAGCGCGCATCGACTGGCGCGAAGCGGCCGTCGGCATCGACCGGCGCGTGCGTGCATTCCGCCCGTGGCCGGTTGCCGAGACCCGCTGGCGCGGCGAGCAGATACGCGTGCATCGGGCGCAGCCGGTGATGGCCGATGCGAATGCCTCGTCGCCGGTTCTGCCGGGCACCATCCTTGGCCTGCGCGAGGATTTGCTGCTGGTCGCCTGCGGCGAGGGATGTCTCGGCATCCGCGAACTGCAGCGGGCCGGTCGGCGCAGCATGGGCGCGCGCGAGTTCGCGAACGGGCTGCATGCCGCAGGCGAGGTGTTCGAGTGAGCGACGAGAGTCTGCCGGAATCGTCTGAGTCGGGCGCACCGCTGGCGCCGGGAGCCGCGACCCTCGCGGCAGCCGTCGCCGCGGTCAGCGCCGTTGCCCACGATGGCCGATCCGCGGACGTCGCCTTGCAGGTGGCGGACGCGCGCGCCGATCGTTCTGCGGTGCGTGCGATCGCCCTCGGGACGCTGCGCTGGTACCTGCGGCTGGCGCCGGCGCTGGCTGCCATCGTCGATCGCCCGGCCGACGACATCCCGCCGGCGCTGCGGGCGTTGCTGATCGCGGCAGCGCATCAGATCGAGTACTCGCGGTCGGCACCCGAGGTCAGCGTGCATCTGGCGGTGGATGCGGCGCGCGCGCTCGGACATGGCCGCGCGACCGGTTTCGTCAACGCGGTGCTGCGGCGCTTCGTGCGCGAGCGGCAGGCGCTGCTCGCTGCGGCGGATGCCGAACTTGCCGTGCGCAGTGCGCATCCGGCGTGGCTGGTCGAGCGTCTCGCGGCGGCCTGGCCCGAGCGGCTCGAGGGGATCCTGGCGGCCAACAATGCCCATCCGCCGATGACGCTGCGCGTGGCGGCAGCCGGTGATCGCGAGCGATACATCGCCGAACTCGCGGCCGCAGGTCGGGAGGCTTCCGCCATCGATGGCTTGCCCGAGGCGCTCGCGCTCGCACATTCGGCGCCGATTGGCGCGCTGCCTGGTTTTTCGGAGGGGCGCGTGTCGGTGCAGGATGCCGGTGCGCAGTACGCGGCGCTGCTGCTCGACGCCCGGCCCGGCGAGCGTGTGCTCGATGCTTGCGCAGCGCCGGGCGGCAAGAGCGCGCACATCCTGCAGCGGCAGCCTGCGGTGCAACTGCTTGCGGTGGATGACGATGCAGCGCGGCTGGCGATGGTTGCTGCGACCTTCACGCGTATCGGTGCCGATGCGAGCCGCGCGCGGACGCGCGTGGCCGATCTTCTCGATCCGCAGGCGCTCGCCGACGAGGCGCCGTTTGCCCGCATCCTCGTCGACGCCCCGTGCTCGGCGACCGGCGTGATCCGGCGTCATCCGGACATCAAGCTGCTGCGCCGTCCCCAGGACATCGCCACGTTTGCGGTGCTGCAAAGGAAGATCCTGGCGAACTGCTTCGCGCGCCTCGCGCCCGGCGGCAGACTGGTTTACGCCACCTGTTCGGTGTTGCCCGAGGAGAACGAGGCGGTAGTGCGCGATTTCCTCGCCGCGACGCCGGCGGCGAGGGTGTTGTCCTGGCCGCCGGGGCTGGCCCTGCCGGCCAACGCCATCCCCCGTGAGCAGGGCGTGCAGTTGTTGCCCGACGGCGGCCGAACCACCACCGACGGCTTCTATTATGCTTGCCTCGGTCGGGTCGGAAACCCATGAGCACGATGCACCAGAGGATCCCGCGATCGCGGCGTACCGGAGTGCTGGTGGCAGTCTGCCTCTGGCTGGGTGCCCTGCTGCCGTGGCAGGCGGCGGTGCTGCACGCCGATCCGCTCGAAGGGGCGCTCGAGATCCAGTCCGCGTTCGTCAGCGTGGTCACCGGCGTGTACCAGTTGCACGTGCGGACCCGCTATCCGGCCAACGGCGAGACGGTGGCGGCGTTGCGCAGCGGCGTTTCCGTTTCCTACGACGTCGATGTCGAAGTGAGTCGCGAGCGTCGTTTCTGGACCGATGCCGAAGTGGTCTCGCTGCGACTCGAACGCGAACTGAGCTATCACTCCGTCAGCGAGCGCTACGTTGTCCGCGATCCGCTCGCCGACGGCGAGCAGCGCTCCTTCGCCACGCTCGATGAGGCGCTGGCTGCACTCGGCAGTGTCGACAACTGGCCCATCCTCGTTGCCGCGCAGCTGGAGGAACCGGGGGATTACGTCGTCAGCGTGCGGGCCAGCGTGCGGCGCGGCCGCCTCACCGATGCGCTGCGCGCGCTCATGTTCTGGTCCGACGACTGGCAACGCGAGAGCGAGTGGTATTCATGGTCGCTGCCGCGCTGAGCAGCCGACGCACCCGCATCATGGCCGCGATCTGGATCGTGGTCGTTCTCGGCGCGCTGCTCGCGCTGTATCTCTCGTCGCAGAATTCCGCCCAGTTCGGCCGTCTGCAGCCCTGGATCCTGCTCGCGAGCGCTCTCGCCGTTGCGGCGATCGTGGTATTGCTCGCCCGCAAGATCATCCAGCTCGTTGCCGCCTACCGCAGCGGCGTGCCGGGTTCGCGCCTGACCGCACGCACCGTGCTGGTGTTCGGTGCGCTGGTCTCGCTGCCGCTGCTCACGGTCTACGTGTTCTCGCTCGAATTCCTGAACCGTGGCATCGACAGCTGGTTCCGCGTGGAGATCAAGCAGGGCCTCAACGATGCGGTGGTGCTTTCACGCTCGGCCCTTGAGCTGCGCATGCGCGAGCACGGCGAGCGCACCCAACGCTTCGCCGCCGCGCTCGCCGGCCAGAGCGCGGGCAGTGCCTTGTTTGCACTCGAGGAAGAACTGCGCAGTTCCGGGGCAAGCGAGATCGTGCTCTACGGCGAGCACGAGCGCATCGTCGGCGCTGCCAGCCGGGTTGTCGCAGATTCATTGCCCGAACGCCCCCCGCCCGATCTCGTGCGACGCGTGGCGAGCGGCGCTCCCTATGTGAGTCTCGAACCGTTTGGCGCGTCGCGCTACCTCATCCGGACGGCGGCACCCGTACCCGGCGTGCGTCTGGCCGCGGGGGACGCCCGTTTCGTGGTGGTGATCTACGAACTGCCGCGGCAGTTCGCCGAACTGACGGACGCGGTGCAGCGTTCCTATTCGCAGTACGGCGATCTCGCGGAGTTGCGCGAGCCGCTCAAATACAGCTTCCGGCTGACCCTCACCATGGTCCTGCTCGTCACCATGCTCGGCGCGATCTACGGTGCGATCTATTCGGCCGAGGTGCTGTTCAAGCCGGTCCAGGACCTCATGGCCGGCACCCGCGCCGTCGCCAAGGGCGATTTCGGCATGCGGGTGCCGCTCACCTCGCACGACGAGATGGGCTTCCTGGTGCAGTCGTTCAACGACATGACCAAGCGGCTGCGGCGCGCCCGCGAGGAAACCGAGCGCAGCCGGGCTGCGGTGGAGCGCGAGCGCGAACGGCTCGCCATCATCCTTGCCCGCCTCTCGGCGGGCGTGATCACCGTCGATCGCAACCTGACCGTGCAGCGCGTCAACGAGTCTGCAGGCAGCATCCTCGGTGTCGATCTGGCGGCTGGCATCGGCCGCACGCTCGGCGAGTTGCCGGGCGCCGAGGGCGGCGTGCTGCAGTCCTTCATCGCCGAACTGCGGGCGCATTTCGCCGCAGGGCGCGACGAATGGCGCGAACAGGTCGAACTGCGGCCGGCTGGCGGCAAGTCGGGTCCGCGTGTACTGGCATGCGCCTGCGTGCCCCTGCCGCAGGCTGCCGACGAGCCCGAGCAGTTCGTGATCGTGTTCGACGACGTGACCCACCTGTTGCAGGCCCAGCGTGACGCCGCATGGGGCGAAGTGGCGCGTCGGCTGGCTCACGAGATCAAGAATCCGCTGACGCCGATCCAGTTGTCGGCCGAGCGCATGCGACGGAAGCTGCTGCCGTCGCTCTCCGGCCAGGACGCCGACATGGTCGAGCGTTCGACGCATACGATCGTCCAGCAGGTCGAGTCCATGAAGCAGATGGTCAACGATTTCAGCGAGTACGCGCGGGCACCGGCGATGTACGTCGCTGCCTTCGACTTCAACCGGCTGGTAACGGAAGTGGCCGACCTGTACCGGGCGCAGGAGGCGGGAATCGGGCTCGTCACCCGGCTCGACCCGGCGGTTGGTGCGGTGGAGGCCGACCGGTCGCGGGTGCGGCAGGTGCTGAACAACCTGCTGACCAACGCGTTCGAGGCGCTCGAGAGCGTGCGCCCGGCCACCATAGAGTTGCAGACGGCATTGCGCGACCTCGACGGCCAGCCGGCCGTGGAACTGACCGTGGCCGACAACGGTCCGGGCTTCCAGGGCGAGATGATCGGCCGTGTTTTCGACCCCTACGTGACCACCAAGCCGCGCGGCACTGGCCTTGGGCTTGCCATCGTCAAGAAGATCGTCGAGGACCACGGGGGGCGGATCGAGGCGCACAACCTGGACGGGGGCGGAGCCCTCGTCCGTGTTATGTTGCCGTCGCGGGCGAAAGCCGTCGCCGCGCGAGCGGCGCGACCGGAGTCGAGGAGGGAGCTGGCATGAGTGCAGCGCGAATTCTGGTGGTGGACGACGAGGCGGACATCCGCAGTCTCGTCAAAGAAATCCTCAGCGAGGAAGGCTACGAGGTCGAGGTCGCGGCGAACGGGGCCGAGGCACGCAGCCTGCGGCAGCGGCACCAGCCCGATCTCATCCTGCTCGACATCTGGATGCCCGACGTCGACGGCATCACGCTGCTGCGCGAATGGTCGGCTACCGCATCGGACGGTTGCCCGGTGGTGATGATGTCCGGGCATGGCACCGTCGAGACGGCGGTCGAGGCGACCCGTCTCGGCGCCGTCGATTTCGTCGAAAAGCCGCTGTCGCTCGCCAAGCTGCTGCGTACCGTGGAACGGGGCCTCGAGGGCGCCCGGGTGCGTCGCGCCGCGAGCCGGCTGCTCGCGGCTTCGGTCGCCGCACCGGTCGGCAAGAGCCGGCAAATGCAGGCTCTGCGTGCCGAACTCGCGCAGGTGGCGGGGGGCAACACCCCGGTGCTGCTGTCGGGCGAGAGCGGCTCCGGCCGCGAGGCATTCGCCAAGTTCCTGCACGACCACAGTCCGCGTGCCGCCAGGCCGTTCGTCGTCGTGGTTGCCAGTGCGCTGCGCGAGGTGGACGCCGAGGCCATGCTTTTCGGGCGGCTCGACGGCATTGCGGCGTCCGGCTTGCTCGAGCAGGCAGCCGACGGCACCTTGTTCATCAACGAAATCGGCGACTTGCCGGCTGCGGCGCAACGCTGCCTGCTCGGCGTGCTCGAGACCGGCAGCTTCATGCGTCTCGGCGAGACGCAGCCGCGGCCGTTCCTCGCGCGGGTCATCTCCTCGGCCCAGTCCGACGTGGGCGAGGGTTCGGGAGCGGTCCGCCGCGACCTGCTCGCCCACCTCAACGCACTGATCGTGCGTGTCCCGCCGCTGCGCGAATACGCCGAAGACGTACCCGAACTGCTGCGTCACTACGTCGATCGGCTGATCGACGCCGAGGGGTTAAGGTTCCGCCGCTTCAGCGTTGCGGCGCAGAACCGTCTTCGCAACTACCCCTGGCCCGGCAACGTGCAGGAGCTGCGCTCCATGGTGCGGCGGCTGCTGCTGCAGGGTGGCGACGAGGAAATCACGCTCGAGGACATCGAGCGGGAGTTGTCACAGGCGTCGCCGCCGGGGGAGACCCTGGTCAAGCAGGACCTGCTGGCGCTCGGGCTGCGCGAGGCCCGTGAACACTTCGAGCGCGCCTACCTGCAGCAGCAGCTGCTGCTCTGTCACGGCAAGGTGGGGCAACTCGCCAAACGCGTGGGGATGGAGCGCACGCACCTCTATCGCAAGCTGCGCGCACTGGGTGTGGATTTCCGCAATGTTGCCGACGACGGCGACGGCTAGTCGTCGCCGCCTGGTAGCCGATGCTTGGTAGCCGACGCCTGGTAGCCGCCCAGGCGCCGCCTAGTCGCCGACGCGGATGACGACCGTATCGATTTCTGCGCGCTGCAGGGTGGCCCGCGTGCGGTTGAGTTCTGCCAGGTCGCCGACCGGTCCGATGCGTACCCGATGGAATACGTCGGCGTCGATCGACACCCGCTGCAGCGTGGAGCGCACGCCGAGGCGCAGCAACTTGGCCTGCAGGCGCTCGGCCTCCTCCAGATTCCGGAAAACTCCGGGCTGCAGCACGTAGACGCCTGGACGCTCGATCGGCGTCATCGGCAGCGCCGGTACCGGCGCCTTCGGATCGGCTTCCGGAACCACGACTTCGCTCTTCGGCAGCATGTCGTAGAAGCCGTACTCCCGCGGCGGTTCGTCGGCCTCGGGGGGTGCGGCGTCGCGACGCACGGCCCGCGGCTGCGGTCGTTCGCCGTCGACCGACTCCGCGGCCTGCCGAGCGAGCTGCTGTTGCCAAACGAAGACGCCCGCGGCCACCAGCAGACCGAGTCCGAGTCCTGCAAAGAATTCGCGCGAGAAGCGGAACTGCGTACCGCCGTGTCTGCCGGTGCGCTTGAAGTCGCGACCGATCGGCGTGGCGCTCACATGGACTCCGGGGCGGTCGCTCCGAGAACGCCGAGGCCGTTGCGCACGGCCTGCTGCACCGCCAGCAGCGCGTAGACACGCGCGCTGCGCAGGTCGGCGTCCGGCACCAGGATGCGCTCGGCGTTGTAGAACGAATGCAGCGTGGTGGCGAGTTCGCGCAGGTAGTGCACCAGAGCGTGCGGTGCGCGCTGAGCAGCGGCCTGGCGGATGACCTCCGGGTACCGCGACAGGCAGGACAGCATGGCTTCGGCCTGCGGACCGGCCAGCAGTTCCGGACCCCTGGACAGCACGACTTCGCGCGCCTGCGCCGGGTCGTAATCGATGTTCCGGCTGGCGAGTTCCTTCATCACGCTGGCCACGCGCGCGTGCGCATACTGGACGTAGAACACCGGGTTTTCGTTGGTCTTCGACTTGGCGAGTTCGAGGTCGAAGTCCAGCGACTGATCGTTGCTGCGCATCAGGTAGAAGATGCGGCAGGCGTCGTTGCCGACCTCTTCCCGGAGTTGGCGCAAGGTGACGAAATTGGCCTCGCGCTTGCCCATGGACATCTTCACGCCGTTGCGGAACAGCGCGACCAGCTGGATCAGGGGCGCTTCCAGGCAGTCGCCGGGGTGGCCGAAGGCCTGCAGTCCGCCGCGAACCCGCGTCACGTAGCCGTGGTGGTCGGCGCCCAGCACGTCGATCAGCACGTCGTAGCCGCGCTCGCGCTTGTCGAGGTGATAGGCGATATCGGATGCGAAGTAGGTCTTCACGCCGTTCTCGCGAACCACGACGCGATCTTCGTCGTCACCGAACTGCGTCGCCTTGAACCACTCGGCGCCGTCTTTCGAATAGAGCAGGCCGCGCTCGCGCAAGCGTGCGAGCGCGCGGTCTATGGCGCCGCTTTCCGCGAACTCGCGTTCCGATACCCAGTTGTCGAAGCGCACGCCGTAGCCGGCGAGATCGTCGCGGATCTCCGCCAGCATGTCGTCGATGCTGGTCTCGAGCAGGCGCCGCCATGCCGCTGCGCCGATCAGCGTCCGACAGCGCGCGATCACGGCGTCGATGTAGCGGTCCTTGTCGCCCGCGGGTGCGTCGGGTGGCAGGCCATCGACCACCGCGGCAGCGGGATGGCGCAGTCCGTCGCCCTCGCGTTGGCGCAGCGCAGCGGCGACCGGCCGGATGTAGTCGCCGCGATAGCCGTTTTCGGGGAACTTCAGGGATTCGCCACAGACTTCGAGGTAACGCAGCCACACCGACACGGCGAGGATCTCGGTCTGCCGGCCGGCGTCGTTGACGTAGTACTCGCGGGTGACGACATCGCCCGCCGCGGCGAGCAGGTTCGCGAGCGCATCGCCGAAGGCGGCCTGCCGTCCGTGGCCGACGTGCATCGGCCCGGTGGGGTTCGCGGAGACGAACTCGAGCAGCACCTTGCGCGGCTGCGCCGGCTTGCCGCGGCCGTAGCCCGCGCCCTCCTCGTGCACGCGCACGAGTTCGCGCGTGTAGAGATCCTTGGCAAGGAAGAAATTGATGAATCCCGCGCCGGCGACTTCGGCGCGGGTCACGAGTGGTGAAACCGGCAGGGCGGCGATGATCGCTTCGGCGATGACGCGCGGTGGCTTGCCCGCGGCCTTGGCGAGGCGCATGGCGATGTTGGTGGCGAAGTCGCCGTGTGCGGCATCGCGGGTGCGTTCGAGCGTGACCAGGTTCGGGTCGACCGGTTGCGCCAGCAGCGAGCCTTCGAGTGACTGCAGCGCCCGCTGCAGCAATGATTGCAAGTCGTCTTTCACGGGCGCGATTCTACCGGGTCAGAAAAGTTCGAGCGGATCGACATCGAGGGCCCAGCGGACCCGGCGGGCCTCGGGCAGGGCCTCGAGCACCGGGATCCAACGCTCGAGCAGGCGGTGCAGGGCGGCGCGGTCGACGCTTTCGGCGAGCAGCTGCGCGTGGTGGCGATCGGCACGCCGAGCCATCGCCGCCGGTGCGGGCCCGAGCAGACGCACGGTTTGGCGCGAATCCGCTCGTCCCACCGACCCTGCCGGAGCGAGCAGCGCCTCGGCGGCGCGGCGGGCCCGTTCCAGGAAGTCGATCGCCTGTTCCGCGTGGGTTGCCGATGCCCGCAGTGCGGCAAGACGCGAGAACGGCGGCCAGCCGGCGTTGCGCCGCTCCTCGAGGGCGGCGCTCGCAAAGGCGTCGTAGCCGCCGCTCAGCAGTCCGCTGAGCAGCGGATGCTCGGGATATTCGGTCTGGATGAGCACCTCGCCCGGCCGCTCGGCGCGACCCGCCCGGCCGGCCACCTGCACGATGGTCTGCGCGAGTCGTTCGGCGGCGCGGAAGTCGGTGCTGAAGAGACCATGGTCGGCGTTGAGCACGACGACGAGGGTCAGCGCGGGGAAATCGTGCCCCTTGGCCACCATCTGCGTGCCGACGAGGATGCGGGCTTCGCCGCTGGCGACGCGCGACATCACGGCCTCGAGTTCGTCGCTGCGCCGGACCACGTCGCGATCGAGGCGGGCGATGCCGACACCGGGGAAGGTGGCGGCGAGCGTCTCCTCGACGCGCTCGGTCCCCTGGCCGACGGTCTTCACCGCGTAGCCGCATTGGGGGCACTGACGCGGCAATTCGCGGTCGGCGCCGCAATGGTGGCAGCGCAGGCGATCGGCCTGTCGGTACACCGTCAGCCGCGCATCGCAGGAGAGGCAGGGAGCGACCCAGCCGCAGGCGGTGCAGGCCAGCGTCGGGGCGTAGCCGCGACGGTTGATGTACACGAGCACCTGTCCGTCCGCCGCCAGGTGCCGCTCGATGGCGGTCGTGGCGGTGGTCGAGAGGCCGGCGTGCACGCGTTCGCCGCGCAGGTCGAGCAACCGCAGCGTCGGCGGTGTTGCCGCCGCCGCCCGTTCCGGCAACGACAGGCGCGTCAGGCGTCCCGCTGCGACGTTGTGCAGCGACTCCAGCGACGGCGTCGCCGAGCCGAGGACCACCGGGATCCGCAGCAGCCGCGCGCGCACCAGGGCGAGGTCGCGGGCCGAGTAACGAAAACCCCCTTCCTGCTGCTTGAACGACGAGTCGTGTTCTTCGTCGACGATGATCAGGCCAAGCGATGGGAGCGGTGCGAACACGGCCGAGCGGGTGCCGATCACGAGTCGCGCGTGGCCGCCATGGGCATCGCGCCAAGCCGCCAGTCGCTCGCCGTCCGTCAGTCCCGAGTGCAGCACGGCGAGCGGCACGTCGGGGAACCGTGCGGCGAAACGGCCGACGAGTTGCGGGGTGAGGCCGATCTCGGGCACCAGCACCAGTACGCGTTGGCTGCGCTCGAGATGTCTCTGCGCGAGCCTCAGGTACACCTCGGTCTTGCCGCTGCCGGTGACGCCGTGCAGCAGCCAGCCGCGATACCCGTCGTCGCTGCATGCCTCGATGGCGGTGAGCGCCGCCTGCTGAGCCGCCGAGAGTTCGGGTCGGGATGGGGTCGCCAAGGGTGCTGCCGGCGTGCTTGCCGTCGGGTGGGCCGCCGGGTGGGCCGCCGGGTGGGCCGCCGGGTGGGCCGCGACGCCTTGGCGACGGGACCCGTGACCGATCCATTGCCGACCGAGCAGTGCGCGGGCGGCGTCCCGCCAGCCGGGCAGGTCCCGCGTAAGCGTTTCGGCCTCGAGCCCCGCAGCGCCCGCCGCGACGAGCCGTTCGAGCAGGGCGCGTTGTCTGGGTGCGCGTCTCGGCTCCCCCGACGCATACGCTGCCAGACCCGCCGCGCACGCCATCCAGTATTCGACTTCGCGCTCCAGCGGCGCGCCCTCGCGGGCGAGCTTCGGCAAGGCCGTGGCGATGACCTCGCCCAAAGGGTGGTGGTAGTAATCCGCCGCCCAGCACAGCAGGTCGAGCAATGGCCGGTCGAAGCTGGGTACCGGGTCAACAAGGCGCGAAACACGTTTCAATTTTTCTTTATCGAGGTCTGATTGACTCTCCAGAGAGACAGCAATTCCTATCAGTTGCCGTCGACCGAACGGCACCTCCACCCTCATGCCGACTTGCGGGGCCGGGCCCTCCGCCGGCATCAGATAATCGAAGGTCTGGCGTAGCGGTGTATCCAGCGCCACGCGACAGAACGGCGGCGTCGGGTCAGGATTTTCCACAGAGGCTGTGGATAACTGTGTGGATAGCGAGCGGTTCAAACGCGAATTCCAGCGGTTTTCCGCAGTTTTTCGTTTTCCTGGTCAATGATTGACCAGTTCAGAAAAAATCCTTTTGAATCAGAGGCTTGTATTTCTGCAGGCCATTCGGGGTCGTCGGTTGTGACGTATTCATGAAACCGTTTCTCCGCGACTGTGTGCAAGTCACTGATTTACCGTGCCCTGTCCGATCCGGGTGCCGCGCTCCAGTTGGTCAGCGAGACGCCGGCCAGGGCGATCAGGCCGCCGACGAGCATGGATGCCAGCAGCGTTTCGCCCAGCAGCAGTGTCCCGAGCAGCACGCCGAACACCGGGACCAGATTGTTGAACACCGCCGTGCGGGCTGCGCCGAGTTGCTGCAGCCCCTGGGCGTACCAGACGAACCCGAGTGCCGTGCCGCCAGCCCCAAGGTAGAGGATCGACGCCCAAGCGGCGACCGAAACCTCGCCGGCCTGCCAGTGTGGCCACTCGAACGGGACGCCTGCCGAGAGCATCAGGGCGCCCCAGAGGGTACTGAGGGTGGTGACGGCGAGCGGCGAGAGCGCAGCCTCGCCGCCGAGTGCGAGGCGGCCGACCACGGTGTAGATCGCCCAGCAGGCGGCGCCGCCGAGCATCAGCAACTCGCCACGTCCGACCCGTTGCAGCAAGTGGATCGGGTCGCCCCTCGCCAGCACGATCCAGACGCCGACGAGCGCGGTGACGATCCCGAGCCAACGGTATCGCGGCAGACGTTCGCCGAAGGCCACGGCCATGGTGAGGGCGGTGAGGATCGGATTGAGCGCCACCACGAGCGCCGTGCGTCCGGCCGGGATCAGTTCGAGTGCGCCGAGAAAAAACAGGTTGTAGAACACAAGCCCGAAGAGTGCGAGCAGCGCGGTGTAGACGAGATCACGCGGGCGCAGCCGCGGCAGGCGTTTCTCCACCGCGAGCAGCAACGGCAACAGGATCAGGAAGGCGCTCCAGAACCGCAGCGCTGACACGGTGAAATGTGGCAACTGCGGCGCGGCGATACGCCCGGCAATGAACGTGCCGCCCCACAGCGCCGCGACGCCCGTGAGCCGAAGATAGATGCCGAGCGGCGGCGCGGACCCGCTCATGCGGGGCGGCGCTCGCGCCAGGCCACGTAGATGCCGGCGGCGATGACTAGCGCGGCGCCACCGAGCATCGTCGGATTCGGCAATACGTCCCAGGCCACCCAGTCGATGCCGATGCCCCAGAGCAGTGCGGTGTACTCGACCGGCGCCACCACCGCGGCAGGTGCATGCCGGAAAGCCTCGGTGATGTAGTGCTGGCCGGCGGCACCGAAGGCGCCGACGGCGGCGATCAGCCACCAGTCGGTGCCGCGGATCGGCACCCAGTTGGGAATGGCGAAAGCGCCGGCCACCAGCGCGACGATCACGAGGAAACTGAACACCATCGCCGGCGAGCGCTCGGTTCGTGTCAGCAGACGCGCGGTGATTGCCGCGAGGGCGTAGCAGAGTGCCGAAGCCGTGACGGCGATGCCTGCGACCAGGGCCAGACCGTCGGCCCGCGGCTGCAGGATGATGAGCACGCCGGCGAGCCCGACCAGGATCGCGAGCCAGCGCCCTGAGTCGACACGCTCGCCGAGCCACAGCGCCGCCATGGCGGCGATCAGCAGTGGTGCCGCCATGTAGACCGAATAAACCGCTGCAAGCGAGCCGTCGCGCAGCGCCAGCACGAAGGTCGCGAGCATGACGATACCCAGCACCCCGCGCACCACATGCAGGCCAACGCGGTTCGGCCGCAGCTCGGCGAGCCTGCCTGAGTACCACAACGGCAGCAGCACGAAGGGCAGGGACGCAGCGCCGCGGATCGCCGTGACCTGAACGGGCGGATAGTGCGCCGCGAACAGCTTGAGCAGCGCGTCCATGAAAGAGAAGGCTGCCACGGCGATGAACATCGCCGCGACGCCGCGTGCGCTGCCGCTCATCGCGGACGCTGCACGGTGTCCTTGATCACCTCGCCACCCTTCATCACGAACGCAACGCGCTCGAGTGCGCGGATGTCGGTCATGGGATCGTCGGTGACAGCGATCAGGTCGGCGAAAGCGCCAGGGGCGAATGTGCCCACCTGACCGGCGAGCCCGATGGCATCGGCACCATTGACGGTCGCCGCCTGGATCGCCTGCATCGGCGTCATGCCGTAGCGGGTCATCACCGCGAACTGTCGGGCGTTGTCGCCGTGCGGGTAGATGCCGGCGTCGGTACCGTAGGTCATGCGGATCCCGGCCTTGAGGGCCCGCTCGAAATTGCGCCGCTGGATCTCGCCGATCATGGCGTCCTTGCGGATGAATTCCGCCAGCTCTCCGCGGCGCTTGGATTCGCTCTGCGTGTAGTCGGTGTTGTAGATGTCCATCGAGAAGTAGACCTTGTACTTCTTCGCAAGCTCGAGACCTTCGTCGTCGATCAGGCTCGCATGCTCGATGGTGTCGACCCCCGCACGCAGCGCCACCTTGATGCCGCTCGCGCCATGCGCGTGGACGGCGACCCTGCGGCCGTGCATGTGCGCCTCGTCCACCAGCGCGGCGACTTCCTCGGCGGTGAACTGCTGCATGCCGGGCTGGGTGCCCTTGGAGAAGACGCCGCCGGTACCGCAATATTTGATGACGTCGGCGCCG
>JBIKVA010000117.1:0-8392 GCA_044357085.1 Steroidobacteraceae bacterium
TGAACGAGGCCTTCAAGTTCCGCAACCCCAACACCAAGGGCGAGTGCGGTTGCGGCGAAAGCTTCAACGTCTAAAAAACCCTTCCCCGCCAGTCACTTGCGTTGGTTTCCGCGTTGCCCCCCGGGGCCGCGCGCAGGTACACTACGCGATTACCCGTTTCCCTCTCACATCACAAGGAATCGTCCCATGGCGCTGGAGCGCACTTTTTCGATCGTCAAACCCGATGGCGTGACCCGCAACCTGATCGGCGAGGTCTACCGCCGGTTCGAGCAGGCAGGGCTGCGCGTCGTGGCCGCCCGCATGGTTCGCCTGTCGCAGGCCGAGGCCGAGGGTTTCTATGCCGTGCATCGCGAGCGCCCGTTCTTCAAGGACCTCGTCAAGTACATGACCTCGGGGCCGGTGATGCTGCAGGTACTCGAGGGCGAGAACGCCATCGCCAGGAACCGCGAGATCATGGGCGCCACCGATCCGAAGAAGGCGGCTCCCGGCACGATCCGGGCCGATCTCGCCGAGAGCATCGAGGCGAACACCGTGCACGGCTCCGACGGTCCCGAGACCGCGGCGCAGGAGATCGCCTACTTCTTCCGCGGCATCGAGATCTGCCCGCGCGGCTGATCCGCGAGACCGCGCCGTCCCGGCGGACACCACCAGCATGACCGACGCAGCGACCTCGCGAACCAACCTCCTCGGGCTCGAGCGGCCCGGGCTGGAGGCGTTCGTCGGTGCGCTCGGCAACAAGCCCTTCCGCGCGCGCCAGCTGATGAGTTGGCTGTACAAGCGCGCGGAAGGGAATTTCGACGCCATGACCGACCTCGCGCGGGATTTCCGCACGCAGTTATTGGCCGTGGCGGAGGTGCGCACCCCGGAGATCGTGTCGCGTCACGACTCTGCCGACGGCACGCGCAAGTGGCTGCTGCGCGCCGACCAGGCGCAGGCCTTCGAGATGGTATTCATTCCGGAGACCGACCGCGGCACGCTCTGCATTTCGTCGCAGGTGGGCTGCGCACTCGACTGCGCGTTCTGCTCCACGGCGCAGCAGGGCTTCAATCGGAACCTCAGCACCGCGGAGATCGTCGGTCAGGTGTGGCTCGCCAACCGCGAGCTCGGTTTCGAGCCGGGCGGCGAGCGCCGCATCACCAACGTCGTCTTCATGGGCATGGGCGAGCCGCTCGCCAACTTCCGCAACGTGGTGCCGGCCATCCGCATCCTGCTCGATGATTTCGGCTTCGACATCTCGCGGCGACGCGTGACCTTGTCGACCTCCGGCATCGTGCCGCTGATGTACAAGCTCGCCGAAGAGGTCAACTGCGCGCTCGCCGTGTCGTTGCATGCCCCGGACGATGCGCTGCGCAACGAGCTGGTGCCGATCAACCGCAAGCATCCGATCGCCGAGCTGCTCGAGGCGTGCTGGCACTACATCGACGAGCAGAACGGGCGCAGCATCACCTTCGAGTACGTCATGCTCGATGGCGTCAACGACCAGCTCGCGCAGGCGCGGGCGCTCGCCAGGCTGCTCAAAGGCAAGCCCGCCAAGCTCAACCTCATTCCGTTCAATCCCTTTCCGGGCACGGCCTACCGCCGCTCGCCCATGCCGGTGATCACCCGCTTCCGCGACGAACTCATCCAGCGCGGCGTGCTCGCCACCATACGTCGCACGCGTGGCGACGACATCGACGCCGCTTGCGGGCAGCTCGCCGGACGCGTCAACGATCGCACGCGCATCCGTCTCGGCGAAAAACTCGCAGGAGCCATGGCGTCATGACCGACGAACTCGTGCTCACGAGCCCCGGCGAGGAATCCATCGGGCCGCGGCTGGCCAGGCACCGCGAGGGACGCGGTCTGACGCTCGAGGCGGCAGCGGCGAGACTGCACTGCGACGTGGCGATACTCAGGGCGCTCGAGACCGAGCGCTTCGGCGAGATCGGTGCGCGCGTCTTCGTTCAGGGACACCTGCGCCGCTATGCGGAGTTCGTCGGGGCTCCCGCCGACGAACTGCTTGCCGAATGGGCGCGCCGCGGGGCGGCCCAGACCGATCCCGACCTCACGCGGGTACCGCGTGCGCCCGCGCGGGTCGTCGATCCGCAGGCGTGGGCGCGCCGCCTTGGTTCCCTCGCCGCTGCTCTCGTCATCGCCGTTGCAGCGTGGTGGATTCTCAAGGGGGGTGGTGTCGCGACGCCGGTGCCGTCCGTTCCCGCTGCAATGCCGAGTGCTGCCGTAGCGACGCCCGCCGTGAACATGTCGACCATGGTGCCGCCCGTCGCGCCGGCCCCGGTGGCAGCGGCGCCGGCGGCAGCGGCGCAGGTTGAAGCGGTGCCGATTGCAGCGGTGCCGATTGCGGCGGTACCGGTTGCGTCGGCGTCGGTCCCGGCGGCTGCAACGCAAGTCGCTGGACGGCGTTCGATCGTCCTCACCGCCGGTGCTGCCGACAGCTGGGTGGAGGTTTACGATGCCACCGGCCGACGTCTTTATTTTGATCTCGTGCGGCGCGGCAGCCGTGCGACTGCCGAGGGCGCTGCGCCGCTGCGGGTGCTGGTCGGTCGCGCCGACACGATGGCGCTCGAGATCGACGGTCGCGGCGTGACCATCCCTGCCGAGCTGCTGCGCAACGCGACCGCACATTTCACTATCGACTCGCAGGCGCGTCTCGCGCGGTACCTGAAACCCGCGACCGCCGAGTCTGCGACCGTCGCGCCGAGCTCACCATGACCGCTGCAGTCATCCAGCCCGTCAAGGGCATGAACGACGTCCTGCCGGGCGAAATCCACCGCTGGCAATTCCTCGAGGCCACGGCGCGCGAGTTGCTCCATGGCCACGGTTACGACGAACTGCGCGTGCCCGTGGTCGAGCAAACCGACCTCTTCAAGCGCGCGATCGGCGAGTACACCGACGTCGTCGAAAAGGAGATGTACAGCTTCGAGGACAAGGGCGGAGAACGTCTCACGCTGCGACCCGAGGCGACCGCCGGCATGGTCCGCGCGATGATCTCGAACGGACTGCTGCGGGGTGCGCGTCACAAGGTGTGGTGCATCGGCCCGATGTTCCGGCACGAAAAACCCCAGAAGGGGCGCTTCCGCCAGTTCCACCAGATCGACGTCGAGGCGGTGGGGTTCCCGGGGCCGGACGTCGACGCCGAGCTGATCGCGCTGTCGGCGGCTTTCTGGCGCCGCCTGCGCATCGATCGCGTGCGACTGCAGATCAATTCTTTGGGGACGCCCGAGTCCCGACGCGATTACCGCACGCACCTCACCACCTATTTCCGCGACCGCTGGTCGCAACTCGATGCCGACAGCCAGCGTCGGCTCGAGGGCAATCCGCTGCGCATCCTCGACAGCAAGAACCCCGAGATGCGCGAACTCATCGCCGGTGCGCCACTGCTGCCCGAACATCTCGATGCCGAGTCGCGGGCGCACTTTGCCGAACTGTGCGCGATGCTCGACACGCTCGGAATCGCCTACGAGGTGAATCCGCGTCTCGTCCGCGGCCTCGACTACTATTCGCGCACCGTGTTCGAGTGGGTCACCGACGCCCTCGGGGCGCAGGATGCGGTCTGTTCGGGGGGGCGCTATGACGGCCTGATCGCGCAGCTCGGTGGCGAGCCGACGCCTTCGATCGGCTTCGCGATGGGTATCGAGCGCGTGGTGGCACTCATCGAACAGGCCGGCAGCGCACCCGCGGCGGCGGCGGCCGACGTCTATCTCGTCGCCCAGGGCGAGGCCGCGCTGCGCGCAGCCATGGGTCTTGCCGGGTCGCTGCGCGAGCGCGCGCCGCAACGGCGCATCGAATTGAACCTCGGTGGCGGCAACTTCAAGGCGCAGTTCCGCCGTGCCGACCGCAGCGGAGCGCCGCTCGCGATCGTCCTCGGCGAGGACGAGCTTGCGCGCGGCATGGTGCAGTTGAAGCCCTTGCGGGAAGGACTCGGCGAACCCGCCGAGGTGGCACTCGAGACGGCGGTGGTCGCCGTCGGCGAATGGTTTGCGACGCGTGGCCTGCACGGCAGCCCGCAGTAACAGCAGGAGAGAAGCGAGTGATCGACGATTACTACAACGAGGAGGAGCAGTGGGAGCGCGTCAAGCGTTGGCTGCGGGAGAACGGACCCTGGCTCGTCGCCGGTGTCGTCATCGGGCTCGCCGGGCTCGCCGGCTGGCGCTGGTGGGAGACGCGGGTCGAGCGGCGTTACGTCGAGGCGAGCGAGGCCTACCAGCAAATCCTGCAGACCCTCGAGCGTGGCGATAGGGCAGCGGCACTCAAGGCCGTCGAGACGCTGCGCACCGAGTACTCCTCCTCGGCCTATGCCGACCAGTCCGACCTCCTGGCCGCGCGGGTGCACGTCGATGCCGGCGAGTTCGGCCCGGCGGCCGAACGGCTGATCCGCGTGATGGAAAAATCCGCCGATCCGCAGCTGCAACTGGTCGCGCGTGTGCGACTCGCACGCGTGCAGATCGCGCAGAACAACGCCGACGCCGCATTGAAAACCCTCGGTGGCGCCGAGCCCGGCGGTTTCGCGGCGCGGTTCGCCGAAGTGCGCGGCGATGCGCTCCATGCCAAGGGCGACCGTGGCGGCGCGCTGGCTGCGTGGCGCAAGGCCGAGGCCGAGGCGGGCGGCGAGGACGGCAAGCCTGCGACCCTCGACCTCGAAGGCCTGCGTCTCAAGATCTGGGATCTCGAGTCCGATGGCGTGAAGCTGCCGCCCGCAGCGAAGGCACCGGCGGCAGCGCCGCCGGCGAAACCGTAAGTGCAGGAGTTCCGCATGTCGCGTGTTCCGATCTCTCCGCGGATGTGGCGGTTCGCCGCTGCGACGGTGCTGCTGGCGTTGCTCGCGGCGTGCGACAAGGAGAAAGACGTCGAGCCCCCCGCCGAGCTCGTCGACTTCAAAGAAACCTTGACCGTACAGCGTGTGTGGAGCGCGTCGCTCGGTGGTGGCGATGAAGTCATGCGCGGCGGCCTGGCGCCGGCTGCCGAAGGCGAGCGCGTGTTCGTCGCCGGACGCGGCGGCGACGTCCTCGCCCTGCAGGGTGCCAGCGGCAAGACGCTGTGGCGCACGCGTACCAAGGCGGAACTCACCGGCGGTCCGGGAGCCGGGCAGGGTCTCGTGGTCGTCGGCACGGCCGACGGCGGCGTCATCGCGCTCGACGCCGTGACCGGCACGCAGCGCTGGACGGCAAAAGTGGGCGGCGAAGTCCTCTCGGCGCCGGCGGTGTCGGAAAGCGCCGTCATCGTGCGCACGGTCGCGGGACGTCTCCTCGCCCTGTCGCCGGCGGACGGCAAGGAAATCTGGCGCGAGGACCAGCAGATTCCCAGGCTCACGCTGCGTGGCGCGGCCGCGCCGGTGGTCGCGGGCAGCACGACGATATGCGGCTTCGACAACGGTCGGGTGCTGGCGGTGGATACCACCCGCGGCGAGGTGCTCTGGGAGCAACTGGTCTCGCCGGCGCGCGGCCGTACCGAACTCGAGCGACTCGTCGACATCGACTCGGCGGTGAAGGTGTCGGGCGCCGACATCTTCGTCGCCGGCTTCCAGGGCCGGGTGGCCATGCTGGCCATCGACTCGGGGCAAACGTGGTGGTCGCGGGAAATCTCGAGTCACCGGGGTCTCGACGTCGACGAGGAACGGGTGGTGGTCACGACCGCAACGGGTGAGGTGATCGCCCTGCGCCGTCGCACCGGTGTCGAGATCTGGCGCCAGAACGGTTTGCGGCTGCGTCGTCTTTCGGCACCGGCCATCGTCGGTACGCGGGTTGCCGTTGCCGATTTCGAAGGCTATGTGCACTGGCTCGACATCGAGAGCGGCGCGTTCGTCGCCCGCACCAAGACCGGCGGTCGCACCAGCAACGCGCCGCTTGTCGTGGGTGATCTCGTCATGTTCCAGGACGATGAGGGCCGGGTCACGGCGCTGCGGCCCAAGGGCTGACGCGCCCTCACCATGCTGCCCGTCGTCGTCCTCGTCGGTCGTCCCAATGTCGGCAAGTCAACGCTGTTCAACCGGCTGACCGGCACGCGTGACGCGCTGGTCGCCGACATGCCCGGCGTCACCCGCGATCGGCAGTACGGCTACGGCCGTCTCGGCCCCATTCCATACGTCGTGGTCGACACCGGCGGCCTCGTCGAACACCCATCCGGCATCGAGACACCGATGCGCCTGCAGACCGAGCGGGCGATCGCCGAAGCCGACGTGCTCGTGTTCCTTGCCGATGCGCGCAGCGGTCTCACGCCACAGGACCACTTCGTGGCCCGGGAACTGCGCCGCTCCGGCAAGACGGTGTTTCTCGCCGTCAACAAGGCCGAGGGGATCGACCCGGCCACCGCTGCTGCGGACTTCCACTCGCTCGGGCTCGGTGAGCCGCTGGCGATTGCCTCGGCCCACGGCGACGGCTGCCGCGAACTCATGGCGCGCGTGCTCGGCCAGTACGACCCGGAGGCCATTGCCGCCGAGTCCGCCCCCGACGACGGCCGTATCCGCATCGCCATCATCGGTCGTCCCAACGTCGGCAAGAGCACGCTCGTCAATCGCCTGCTCGGCGAGGATCGGGTGATCGCCAGCGACATGCCGGGTACTACGCGCGACAGCATCTTCGTGCCGTTCGCACGCGACGGGCGCGAGTTCACCCTGATCGACACCGCGGGTGTGCGGCGCCGCGGCAAGGTGGAGGACGCCGTCGAGAAAGCGAGCGTGGCGAAGACCCTGCAGGCCATCGACACCGCGCACGTCGTGATTTTCGTCGTCGATGCGCACGACAGCATCGGCGAGCAGGACGCCAACGTGCTCGGTCTCGCGCTGCAGCGCGGTCGGGCGCTGCTGATCGCCGTCAACAAGTGGGACGGCATCCCGATGGAGCAGCGCGAGGAGATCCGCCGCCAGCTCGAACTCAAGCTCGACTTCGTGCCCTATGCGCCGGTGCATTTCATCTCGGCGCGCCATGGCACCGGCGTCGGCGAACTCGTCGCCGCGACCATCAAGGCCTACGACGCTGCAATGACCGAGATTCCGACGCCGAAGCTCAGCAAGGCGCTCGAGCGCGCGATCGTGCAGCACCAGCCGCCGCTCGTGCGCGGCCGGCGCATCAAGCTGCGCTATGCGCACCAGGGCGGTCGCAATCCGCCGCGGATCATCGTGCACGGCAACCAGACGGTACACGTGCCCGAGGCCTACACGCGCTATCTCGCCAACGTCTTCCGTCGGGAGTTCGACCTCTTCGCGTCACCGGTGGCGGTCGAGTACCGCACCGACGCCAATCCCTATGCGCGCGTCAAGGAGCGGCCGCGGCCGCAGACGGCTTCGGAGAAGCGCGCGACGGCGAAGCAGAAGGCGCAGCGGCCGAAGGCGCAGCGACCGAAGGCGCAGAAGGGCCGAGGAAAAGCGCCGGATCCACGAAAACGCGGTTGAGGGCGACGCCCCAGTGCAGGTGCGGACCGGTGACGCGGCCGGTCGCGCCGACCTCGCCGAGTTTGTCGCCGGTCTTCACTTCCGTTCCGGCCTCCACGTCGATCTTGCTGAGGTGGCAGTAGAGGGTCACGAGACCCTGCCCGTGGTCGACGAAGACCGAGTTGCCGTTGAAGAAATAGTCGCCGGTATCGATCACCTTGCCGGGGGCCGGCGCGTAGATCGGCGTACCGACGGGTGCGGCGATATCCATGCCCGAGTGCGGATTGCGCGGCTGGTTGTTGAACACGCGGCGCAGACCGAACGAACTCGAACGCGGTCCGCGCACTGGCGGTGCGAAGTTCATCGTCACCGGCGCGGCTTCGCTGAAGGCGGCGAGCGTGGCACGGATGTGCGGCTGCTCGCGCTCGACCCGGGCCGCGTCCGCGGGCGACAGATCGACGTGCCTGGGCGCCACCTTGAGTCGCTGCGTCGCATAGGCCTTGCCCGCCACCGTGAAGCCTTGCGTGAGCGTGACCTTGCCGGAGCGGATCTCGATCGCGGCCGCGCCGGGTTCCCGCGCGAGCGCGATGCCGACGATCGCCCGCCAGCCGTTCGGGCCCGGCAGTACCATCACCCGGTTGCCATCGAAGGTGACGACGGGAGCGCGGTCCGGCTCGCCCGGCACATCGAGTATGGCGACGCCACCCGGCACGGCGAGCGAGCGCGGCAACTCCGCCGCATCCGCTCCGGTCGGCGCGAGCGGCGCTGCGATGAGCACGGCGAGCGCGAGGACCGTCGATTTCATTGATCTTCCCCCTTCGTGATGTCCGTCACCTGTGCCCGCAACCGACCACGGCCGAGCCGTGTCTCGATCAGCTCGCCCTCGCGCACCGTCGCCGCATCGCGCAGCAGCGCACCGTCACTGACGCGGGTGACGATGGCGAAGCCGCGCTCCAGCGTTGCGAGCGGGCTGACGGCATCGAGCGTACGCGCCGCGAGCGCGAGGCGCTGACGCAAGGACTCCAGACGCGC
>JBIKVA010000118.1:0-8326 GCA_044357085.1 Steroidobacteraceae bacterium
CAGGATCACGCCTGCCGGCGCGATGCCGGTGCCCGCGAACAGCGCACTGTCCTCCGCCGTGACCGGCGCGCGCACGATCTTCGCGAAGCTGCCGCCGCCCACCCGATCGAAGTAATCCTGGACGATGCCGGTCTGCGAACCGAGCAGCCCGACGATGTCGCGTTGCTCGATCTTCCAGCTGTCCACGGTGAAGGCCCACTTGCCCAAGGCGTCCGGGAGGAATGCCGGCTCGAACACGAGTCCGATCGACTGGTTGGTGCTTTCCTCGGGCTTCAGATCGGGGTTGCCGGACACGCGCAGCGAGGTGGCGATGCTGCGCGAGCAGGCCGTGAACGAAGCGATGCGCTTCGCCCGCAGGTCCGCCTCGCAGCGGATGAAGTCTGTTTGCGTCGACAGGCGCGCGTACTCCTTGGCGTTGACCTGCTCGAGATTCGGCGCGCGAAACCCCTCCGAATAGGAACCGCGCACGCGCAAACCCTCCGCGACATCCCAGGCGAGAGCAAGCTTGGGCTTGCTGACGCTGCCGAAATCGCTGTAGTTCTCGTAGCGGCCGGCAAGCTGCAGGTTCACGCGGCGCACCAGCGGAATCTCCATCGCCGGGGACACCACCGGCACCGCAAACTCGAGATAGGCCGCGCTGACCGATCTCGTACCGTAAGTGTCGGGGTTCGGGCTGACCGCGACCACGTTCGAGTCGGTGACTGCACCGGTCACCCGATCCGTGAACTTGATGGTGCCATCGAGGTTCTCATCGCGCTCGTCACGCTGGGTTTCGCGACGCGCTTCCAGTCCGGCTGCGATACCGAGGTTGCCAGCCGGAAGCGCGAACAAATCGGCACGGGTGAATTTCAGGTCGGCAAGGGCAAGCGAAGAGCGCGTCTTGCGCACGAGGTCGAAGCGGATCGCATCGATGGCAGCCCGGGAACTCGGTGTGCAATCGCCGAAGGATGGTGTTGCGATGCAGCCCCCGTTGAAGGGGTTGTAGGCGTCAGGCGTGGCGAGCGCGAGGTTCTCCTGCAGTTTGTTGGCATTGACGTTGTCCGAGGTGTCGGTGGCCTCGGCTTCGCCGTACAACAGTCCCGCCTCCCAGTCATAGCCCCAGCGCTGGCCACGCAATCCGGCCACCAGACGGGTCTGGTGGTTTTCAACGTCGACGTTCTGGAAGCCGACGTCGTTGAAACGGTAGTTGGTGAGGTTCACCGCGAGACCGGTGGCCGGGACGTTGGTCAGCCCGGGAATCCGGTTCGGATTCGGCTGGCCATTCGGCAGCGTCGCGGCGCCGAAGGGGTTCCAGTAATTCGACGCCGGCACCCACAGGGCATTGAGCAGGATCACCGGTGGCTGCAGCCGGAACGTGTCGGCCGAGTAGTAACTGGCCTCGGCGAAAGCCGTGACATCGTTCGCGAAGGTGTACTCGCCCGTCAGCATCACGTTCGTGCGCTGCGTCTCCGGCTGAACGGTCACGCCATAGCCGGTGTCGTAGCGGAGATTTCGCAGCGCCGTATAGCTGATCGTTCCGGTCGCCAGACAGAGGTCGGCAGAAAAGGAATAGGCGCAACTGCCCGACGCAGCCGGACGGATGTTGAAGGCGCCGGCAGACGTCGTGAGCGCAGTGGTGCCGCGCCGGATGATCCCGTTCGCAGCCGGCGTGGCGAGGTTTGGCCAGGCACCGCGGGTTGCGCGCGAATCGGGCGTGCTGCTCGTCTCGAAAGAAGTACCGACGAATAACGCCCGCCGATCATCCGTCGAAGTGAAGTCCTGGTCGGCGGCGTCGAGCGCCTTCCGGTCGGTGTAATCGACGAACAGGGCCACGTTGCCGCCGTCGAAGTTGCGGCCTGCCGCAACGTTGACTTCAAGTTCACGCAGGCTCGTGTCTTCGGCGCCACCATACTGCGCCTCGACTTCGACACCATCGAGACGGTTGCGCGTCACGACGTTGACCACGCCCGCCACGGCGTCAGCGCCGTAGATGGCGGCAGCACCATCGAGCAGAACCTCGATCCGCTCGATCCCTGCGACGGAGATCGCATTCGAGTTGTAACTCAGTACCGGGACGGTGCCGGTGTCGCTGGTTCCCTGGCTGGTCGGGTGGGTCACCATCCTGCGGCCGTTCACCAGCACCAGGGTGTTGCCGACACCGAGCGAGCGAAGATTGAAGGAGTTGACGTCGCCGCGTGCCGCGTTGCTCGTTTGCGGATTGTTCTGCGCCTCGAACAGCACGTCGCCGAGTTGCGGGATGTTCCGGAACAACTCGTCGCCGCTGACGGCACCGGTGGCCCGGATGAGCTCCTCGTCGATCACCACGACGGGCAGGGCCTCGGTGGCGACCGCACCCTTGATGCGGCTGCCGACGACGACCACTTCCTGCAGGTCCGCGAGGCTGCCGGTGGCTGCGGAGTCCGGGGTCTGCGCGAGACTTGCGCCAGCGCCGATGACGGTCACGAGTCCGCAGGCGCCGGCTGCAAGCCCGGGTCGCAGAAGTGAACCCATGATGGTCGTCTTTCCTTCACGCATGGCGGAATCCCTCCGGTCTGATCACGTTTCTCTGGATTTCAGGGTCTGATCGAGAACGCTGCGGTCCAGCGCTCCCTCCCAGCGGGCGACGACGATCGTCGCGACTGCATTGCCTATGAAATTGGTCACGGCGCGACACTCCGACATGAAGCGGTCGATGCCGAGGATCAGGGCCATGCCCGCGACCGGCACGCTCGGTACGACGGCCAGGGTCGCCGCCAGCGTGATGAATCCGGCTCCGGTCACCCCGGCAGCGCCCTTCGAGCTGACAATGGCCACGAACAACAGCAGCAATTCCTCGCGCAGCGTGAGGTCGATGCCGGTCGCCTGCGCGATGAAAAGCGCGGCCAGGGTCATGTAGATGTTGGTGCCGTCGAGATTGAAGGAGTAGCCCGTCGGCACCACCAGACCGACGACGGATTTCGAGCAGCCGGCGGCCTCGAGTTTCTTCATCAGCGAAGGCAGCGCAGCCTCGGAGGAACTGGTGCCGATCACGAGCCAGATCTCTTCTTTGAGGTATGCAAGCAGCTTCCACAGCGAAAAGCCGTTGGCATAGGCGATGGCGCCGAGGACGATCGCGATGAACAGCGCGGAGGTCACGTAGAACGTGGCGATCAGCGCTGCGAGATTGGCGACGCTGTCGATCCCGTACTTGCCGATCGTGAACGCGAAGGCGCCGAACGCGCCGATCGGCGCGAACTTCATCAGGATCGAAACCATCCGGAAAAAGGCTTCGCCGATATCGTGCAGGGCCATGAGGATCCGGTTCCGCGCTTCACCCAGCGACGCAACACTGACGCCGAAGATCACCGCGATGAAAAGCACGGGGAGGATCTGTCCGCCCGTCAGTGCGCCGGCGAAAGTCTCCGGGATGATCGACAGCAGGAATGCCGTGACACTCTGCTCATCGGCCTTGCCGATGTAACTGCTGACGGCGTCGGCATCGAGGGTCGCCGGATCGACTCCCATGCCGTCCCCTGGGCGGACAAGATTGGCCACCAGCAGACCGATGACCAGCGCGAACGTCGATACGGTCATGAAATAGAGGAGTGCCTTGCCGGTCGTACTCCCTAGGCGACCGAGCGAGCTCATGCCGGCGATGCCCCCGGCAACAGTCAGGAAGATCACCGGGCCGATGACCATCTTCACCAACTTGATGAAGGCATCACCCAGCGGCTTGAGCTCAACGGCCAGATCGGGCGCGAAATGTCCCAGCGCCCCGCCGATGAAGATCGCCGCGAGCACCTGCGCGTACAACGACCGCCACCATGGCGTGCGGGCGGGCACGAGACTCCGGGAAGAGGCGTTCATCGGAATCGATTACAGCGCGTGACGGCCCCGGCATCAAACGCCATGGGTTAGGCGTAACTCTCTGTTTTAAATAGCGTTTATAGATTCAGATGTGTGGTTTTCCGCACACGAGACGGCGACGTTGTGCAGATTTCCGCCATTACCCCTATGCTCCGGCCACCGAGCCCCATGACCCCCCTTCCTTCCAGACTCTGGTTGATCCTCTCCGCCGCGGTCGGTGTCGCGCTCGTCGCGTGGGTCGGCAGCGTGGCAGCGGCGCGTCTTGAAACGCAGCGGCAAACCCAGCAACTGCTCATCGACACGGCACTGCGGCGTGAACTTCTGCGCAGCGAAATCGAGCGCCATCGATTGCTCCCCACCACCCTCGCCCGCAATCCGCAACTCGCCGCGGCGGTGGACCCGGACATCCCGGCGGCCGACCGCAAGGACACGATCAACGTGCTGAACGAGGACTTCGAGCAACTTGCCCGGGCCGACGGCGCCGCCACGCTGTATCTCGTCGACGCACGGGGCATCACGCGGGTTGCCAGCAACCACCGGCTGCCGACGACGTTCGTGGGTCAGGATTACTCTTTCCGCGCCTATTTCCGCGACGCGATGCAGCGCGGCACCGGCGAGTTGTTTGCCCAAGGCACGATCAGCGGTGTTCCCGGCCTCTATCTCGCGCAACGACTGCGCAACGGTGCCGGCGTGGTGGTCACCAAGGTCGAGTTCACCGATCTGGAGAAGAACTGGCAGATCAGGAACGAACAGACGCTGGTGGTGGACCGGAGCGGCATCGTGCTGCTCACGTCGGATCCCGGCAGCAGATTCACCGCCTACAAGTCCGAGCCTGATATCGCCGGCAAATGGATCTCCGCGCAGCTTCCTGCACCGTATCAGGATTGGACGCTGACCCTGCGTCGCGACATCGGCGCTGCCGTGCTGACCGCGCGCTTGTTCGGAGCGGCCCTCGGCGGCACGCTGGGTCTGCTGCTGGTCGCCGCGTGTTACCTGACGTTCGTCAGTCGACGCCGACGCGAAACGCAGCGGGTCGAACTCGAGCGCCTCGTGACGAGTCGTACCGAGGAACTCGAGAACTCCAACCGGCGCCTGGTCCAGGAAATCGAGGAACACTCACGCTCGGAAGCAACGGTACAGAGACTTCGGGACAACCTTGCGCAGGCCAACCGTTTGGCGATTCTCGGGCAGATCTCGGCTGGTGTGGCGCACGAGATCAACCAGCCGACCGCAGCGATCAGGACCTACGCCGACAACGCCCAAAAAATGCTCGAGCGTGGGCAAGCCGCTGCGGCGCTCGCCACGCTCCCGCTGATCGCCTCGCTGACCGAGCGGATCGGGCTCATCACCGAGCAGCTGCGGGAATTCGCGCGTCGATCCCCGGCAAAGCGCGAGGTCGTCAGTCTCGCGGACGTCATCGACGGCTCCCAACTGCTCCTCGAACAGTCGCTGCGCGTGCGTCGCATCAGGCTGCTGCGGCCCCACTCGCCCGAGCAGCAACGGGTGTTCGCCAACCGGACCCGGCTCGAGCAAGTCCTGGTGAATCTCATCCAGAACGCCATGGATGCCGTCGCGGACATGACGGACCCGCAGATTTGCATCGAAACCGGAGACGATGCGGATGCGGTCTGGATCAGCGTATCGGACAACGGCCCCGGGGTTCCGCCCGAACGACGCGACGACCTCTTTGCCCCGTTTTCATCGAGCAAGCCGCTCGGCCTCGGACTCGGGCTCGTGATCAGTCGTGACATCGTCTCCGATCTCGGCGGCTCGCTCGATTTCGCTCCCGGCCCGACCGGTGGCGCCGTCTTCAAGGTGCGGATCCCGGGGTGGCGCGCGTGACGGCACAGACATCGGGAAAGTCCGTCCTCCTTTTCGAGGATGACGACGCCCTTCGACACGCGATCGTCCAGTCACTGGAACTCGAAGGCTTTGCGGTTTCCGCATTCGATGCCGTCGAGAGTTATCCCGGCAGGTTCACCACGGGTTTCGACGGCGTGGTCGTAGCGGATATCCGCCTTCCCGGCGCCGACGGCAGGCAGCTGTTTCGTGGCATCCGCGCAATAGACCCGGAGATTCCCGTGATCCTGCTCACCGGTCATGGTGAGTTGCAGGAAGCCGTCGATCTGATGCGCGAAGGCGCGTACGACTTTATCTCCAAGCCGTTCTCGCCGCCGCGGTTGCTGGCGAGCGTACGCAACGCGCTCGAGCATCGTGGACTCATCCTCGACAATCGGCGGATTCGCGAGGGTTCGCGCGGCGAATCGGTGCCATTGCCGCTCTTCGGCGACAGCGAACGCATCGCGAGCCTGCGATCGCTGGTCAGGGAACTCGCCAACACGGACGTGAGCGTCCTCATCGTCGGCGAAACAGGCACCGGAAAGGAGTCGGTGGCCAACGCGCTCCACAAGATGTCCAGCCGGCACCTGCGTCCTTTTTCGATTCTCGATTGCGCCTCGCTTCCCGAGATCCTGCTCGAAGCAGAACTGTTCGGTATCGAAGAGACGGTCGCCGGCATGCGCCGACACAAGTCGGGACGGATTGCGGCGGCAGACAAGGGCACGTTGTTCCTCGACAGTGTCGACTGCCTGCCCCTCGCTGCCCAGGGACGGCTGCTGCGCGTGGTCGAGGAAAAACAGGTGACCGCCGTGGGATCAACGACGAGCCGCGGGATCTCGTGTCGGGTCGTCTCGGCAGCCACGCAGGACGTGGCGCGGATGTGTTCCGAAGGAAAGTTTCGTTCGGATCTCTTCTTCAGGCTCAACACCGTCACCATCAACCTGCCTCCGCTGCGGGAAAGACGCGAAGACGTCGCGACGATATTCATCGAACTGCTGTCGAGAGCAGCGCAGCGCCTGAAACGGGATACGCCGACGTTGACCAGGGCCGTGAAGGCGCGACTCTTCGAACATTCGTGGCCCGGCAACATCCGGGAACTCAGCCATTTCGCGGACCGGGTCGTGCTCGGCGTCGAGCAGGCAAGCCCGGGTCCGGCAGAGCGATCGCCGGAGCCTCTACCGAGTCTCGTCGATCGCTTCGAGGCGAGCCTGATCCGGGAAGCGTTGCGAACGAGCGGCGGCAGCGTCAAACAGGCGCTCGAGATCCTCCGCATCCCCCGAAAGACGCTGTACGACAAGATCAGTCGACACGGGATCGCACTTGACGAGTATCGCGACTAGTCCGGCAAAGGGAGGCGACGCCGGCCGAGAGACGGCGCATCGGCCGCAGAGACCTTGAGGTATGCTGCGGCGACGATGACCGCACTCGTCTGGCGCATTCTGGGTTTCACGAGTGTCGGTATCGGCCTCTTCAACGCTTTCATCCCCCTGATGCCGACCACGGTCTTCCTGCTGATTGGTGCGTGGGCGCTCGGCAAGGGATCGCCGGAGTGGCGTGCGAGGCTCGTCGCCCACCCGCGCTTCGGTCGCGCGCTGCGCGACTGGGAGGATGGTCGGCGCGTCAGCCGGCGCGGCAAGCGCCTCGCGGCCCTCGGCATGCTGCTCGGTTGGATCGTCCTGCTGGTCTGGCGTGGCTTCACACCGTGGTCGATCGGTACGGGGGTGCTGCTCGCCGGCATCGCCTTGTGGTTGTGGACACGACCCGAACCCAGGGCGCCGCTGTCGGCAGAGGCACCCGGGGGAGAGACTCCCCCGGGGTCCTGACTTCAGCCGTCTATCCGGACAGGCAACGTAGCGCTCAGTAGCGGAGCCCCAGAAGCTCGGCGCTCTTGCGCGGGTTGATCAGATTGACCCGACCCTTCTTCTCGGCGCCGACAAGGATCGCCTCGCGCACCTGCGCCACCGAGAGTTCAGGCTTCAGTGCGAACAGCTTCCCCGCCAGATTGGCGACCTGCGGGCTCGCCATGCTGGTGCCGCTGAACTTCACGCGGTCGCCACCCGGGAGGAAGCTCTCGACCTCGAAGCCGTTGGCATGCACCACGACGGTCTTGCCGAAAGTGGAGAAGTTCGTCTCTTCGCCGGCCTGGTCGACGGCACCCGCCGTCAGCAGGTTCGGCAGCTGGAAGCCGGCCGGGATGTATTCTTCGAAGTCGGCGCTGTTGTCCTCGTTTCCAGAGCCTGCGACGAACAGGATCTCGGGTGCGGACGCGATGGCTTCCTTCAGTGCATCACGCTCGATCGCGAACAGTTTGCGGGCGAGCTGCTTGCGCTCCTCCGGATTGGCGCCCACGTTGTGCCAGGCCAATGCGCCTTCATAGGCGGCGGCACCGTAGCGCCAGCTCATGTTGACCACGCGCAACTTCTGGTCCTTGAACGACTGCACGATCTGCTTGTAGGCAGCGGCCGTTCGGCGCGACAGCTCCTCGGTCGGCTGGACCGGTTCGGTGCGGTGTTCCCAGAGCATCGTCGCCGTGAAGACGCGGGCGAACGGGTTGCCATCCACGGCAATGCCGGCGACGTGGGTGCCATGCGTGTAGACGCCAACCAGGCTCAGCTCCTCCTGGAACTGCTTGACCTGATCGGGTTTAAGCGTGGCGACGACC
>JBIKVA010000120.1:0-8321 GCA_044357085.1 Steroidobacteraceae bacterium
CGCGATGCCGCGTGCCTTTCCGCCGGAGTCGACGAGGGCATCGACGAGCGCGCGATTGTCCGCGCCGTGGCATGTCGCTTGGACGATGACGTTCCGCTCGAAGCCGAGATGGTCACGCAGCGCCCAGAGCTTTTCCTTGGGCGCATCGACCGGTGTGTACTTGCGCTCCGAGGCGTAAGGGAACCGGTCGCCCGGACCGAACACGTGGACATGGGCGTCCACCGCACCCGCCGGGACCCCGAAAGAAGGCTTGGAGGGCGACGGGTGGTAGGGCAACCAGCCCGGATCCGTGCGGAACGGGCCCGAAGCCGGACTCGCGGCGAACGCCGCCGTGCCTGGCCGGAGCGGTGCGCCCTTCGTGCTCATGAGCCCGCTCCTTCGAGCAGCGCGTCGAGCCGCGGGAACACCCGCCGTGCATTGCTCGCGAAGATGGCCTCGCGCTCGGCGGCGGAGATCGCGGCACCGTCGATGTAGCGCTTCGTGTCGTCGAAATGGTGTCCCGTGGTCGGGTCGATGCCGCGCACCGCGCCGACCATCTCCGAGCCGAAGAGGATGTTCTTGTTGTCGATGACCTCGAGCAGCAGGTCGATGCCCGGCTGGTGGTAGACGCAGGTGTCGAAGAAGACGTTGCGCATCACGTGCTCGTCGAGCGGCGGCCGCTTGAGCATGTCGGCGAGGCCGCGGTAACGGCCCCAGTGGTAGGGCACAGCACCGCCGCCATGCGGGATGACGAACCTCAGCGTCGGGAAGTCCCGGAACAGGTCGCCCTCGATGAACTGCATGAACGCCGTGGTGTCGGCGTTGATGTAGTGCGCGCCGGTGGCGTGGAAGTTCGGGTTGCAGGATGCGGAGACATGGACCATCGCCGGCACGTCGAGCTCCACCATCGCCTCATAGAACGGGTACCAGTGACGGTCCGTGAGCGGGGGGCTGCGCCAGTGGCCGCCCGAGGGGTCGGGGTTGAGGTTGCAGCCGACGAACCCGAGCTCCATGACGCAGCGTCGCAATTCGTGCACCGAGTTCGCGATCGGCACGCCGGGGGACTGCGGCAACTGGCATACGCCGACGAAGTTGCGCGGATAAAGATCGACGACGCGCTTGATAAGGTCGTTGTTCGCGAGCGTCCACGCCATGGAGACAGCCTCGTCGCCGACATGGTGACCCATGGCCGAGGCGCGCGGCGAGAAGAGGGTGAGGTCGCTGCCGCGCTCGCGCTGCAACCGCAGCTGGTTCGTCTCGATGGACTCGCGGATCTCGTCATCGGTCACCTGCGCAGGCCTCGCCGGCGGTGCGCCGGGATCCTTGATGCCGGCGATCTGTGCGTCGCGGAAGCGTTGATGGGCCGCTGGGGCGGTGGTGTAGTGGCCGTGGCAGTCGATGATCATGCGGGGGCGCCTCGCAGCGGGGCGGCGGCAGGCGGTGTCGCCGCGAGCATCGCATCGAGCATGTCGCCGAGCTGCTCTTGGCGGAGCGCCGCGGCGTGGCCCGACGCCCAGTCTTGGCGTTCGGCGCAGGCCTCGCTCATCCAGGGCGACAGGCCCGCGTCGGCGACCGTACGCGCGGCCTCGCGCATCTCTTCGGCGCGACGCCTGCCGTGGAGCAGGGAGCGGGACACCATGTAGCGCGCGTGGCTCCGCCAGTCGTCCATCGGGAAGAGGTCCTGAAGCGAGGCGATCACCGCATCCTCGACACCGTAGCGGCGCGCCGCGAGCAGCGACTCCGCGAGCAGCGCTTCCATGCCCTTGACCATGACGCTGCGGCACATCTTGGCCGCCGAAGCGCGGCCGATGTCCTCGGCGAACAGTTCGATGCCGGTGAAGCCGAGCGCACGGCCGAGCGGCAGGAAGGCGGCGGCATGCGGCCCGCCCGCGAGCATCGGCGAGGCGCTGCGCCGCGGCGCGATCGGCGACATCACCGCCAGCTCGACATATCGACCGCCGACCTTGCCGATGACCGTTGCCGCTGCGGACCTGCTGGAGGGCGCCGCGGAATTGAGGTCGACGAAGAACGCGTCCTGCCGCAAGGCGGGCGCCGCCTCGGTGGCGACGGCGACGCACTCTGCGGCGGTGACCGCGGAGACGACGATGTCGCGCCCGGCAACGGCGGCGCGCAGGCCGTGCGCGGCGGCGATGCCGGCGCTGCGCGCCGCGCGGGCGGGCGGACTCTGCGGATCGGTGAACAGGCGATCCCAGGCGATGAGGTCGTCGATGCCGCGCGCCTGCAGGTCCGCGGCCAGAGTTTGCCCGACCTCGCCGAAGCCGATGAGCGCGATCGACGGGAGCGTCACGATGCGCCTCCCCCGTCGCGCGCGACGGCGGGCCAAGCGTCGGACGGCACGAATACCTCGCCCGCCATCAACTTGCGCGCGGTACGCAGCAGCGCGGCGCGGCGGATGCGCAGGCCGTCGGCGGCATGTACGACATCGATCTCGACGGTGAAGAAGCCGGTAGGGTGCTCGATATCGAGGCGCTGCAGCCCGCTGCGCGGCGGTAGTGCGGCGATGTCCGCCGCCACCGAGCCCGGCGTGACGCAGGCCGTCGCCACGCTCACCGCGCCGAGGACGCCGATGGCCTCGTGCACGCGGTGCGGGATGAAGGTGCGGGTGTCGACGGCGCCGCCGCGGCGCGCGGGCGAGATCAGCGACATCTTGGGTACGGTCTTGCTTGCGACATCGCCGAGGTTCATGCGCGGACCGAGCGCGAGTCGGATGCGTTCCACGCGCTCGCGCAGCGCGGTGTCGGCCTCCAGCCGTTCCGGCGTCTCGCCGCCGACCAGCCCGAGATCCGCCGCCTTCAACAACACCACCGGCATGCCGTTGTCGATGCAG
This sequence comes from Steroidobacteraceae bacterium, assembly GCA_044357085.1. Classification (GTDB taxonomy): domain Bacteria; phylum Pseudomonadota; class Gammaproteobacteria; order Steroidobacterales; family Steroidobacteraceae; genus UBA964. Next base: position 2,828 of record JBIKVA010000120.1, read on the forward strand.
GTGACCTCGAGGCCATCGACCCGGTCGCGGACCGCGCCGGTCGGGAACAGCGCGCCGCAGGACGAGCCGGCCACATCGAGGAAGTCGAGGCTGATGGCTGCAGCCGTGCCGGGCACGCCGTCGATGCGGGCGTCACCCGCGTATTCCACCGCCCCGCGCGGCGTCGGCACATGCGCCACGGCGACGCTGGCGGTGTTGACCATGTGGATGCGGACGGGCGTCACATCGCCGGCGACCGGTACGAGCCCCTGCTCGATGGCCCAGGGCCCGACCGCCGCGAGCATGTTGCCGCAGTTCTGCGAGTCGCTGATTTCGGCCTTGTCGACCACCACCTGCAGGAAGAGGTAGTCGACATCGGCGTCGTTGCGGGTCGGGTGGCCGACCACCGCGACCTTGCTGGTGAGCGGATGCGCGCCGCCTACGCCGTCGATCTGCCGCGGGTCGGGCGAGCCCATGGCCGCGAGCAGCACGCGGTCGCGCGCCGCGCGGTCCGTCGGCAGGTGGCGAGCGTCGAACACCAACCCCTTGGAGGTGCCGCCGCGCATCAGAGTGGCGGGTATCGCGCGCAGCATCGGTTCAGTCCTGCGACGGTTGCTGCCGATACACGAGGCCGCGGTCGGCGAGTTTCTCGCGCATGCCGTAGATGTCGAGGCCGAGCTCGCCGGCCTTGAGGCGGGCCCTGACCTCGGCCTCCTTCGCCTCGCGCGTCAGGCTGGCCGCCAGCACCTGCTGCGCGGCGCGGCGCGGCACCACGCACACGCCATCGTCGTCGGCGACGACCACATCGCCGGGATGGACGAGCGCCCCGGCGCACACCACCGGGACATTGACGCTGCCGAGCGTCTCCTTGACGGTGCCTTGGGCGGAGACGGCTTTGGACCAGACCGGAAAGGCGATCGCGGTGAGGTCGCGCACGTCGCGCACGCCCGCGTCGATGACGAGGCCGCGCACGCCGCGCGCCATCAGCGAGCAGGCGAGAAGCTCGCCGAAGTAACCGGCATCGGAGAAAGAGGTCGGCGCCACCACGAGGATGTCGCCGGGCCGGCATTGTTCGACGGCGACATGGATCATCCAGTTGTCGGCAGGGGCGACGCTGACAGTGACGGCGGTACCTGCGACGCGCGCCCCCGGGTAGATCGGCCGCATGGAAGGCGCCAACAGGCCGGTGCGGCCCTGCGCCTCGTGGACGGTCGACACGCCGCAGGCGGCGAGGCCATCCGCTACGGCCGGATCGGCCCGGCGTATCCCGGTGTACACGACACCCACATCTGCGCTACGGACCGACATGGGCGGATTGTCCGCGCAGGCGCATCCTGACACCAATTGTATTTGTCTCCAGGGCATAAGAAGATGCTGACGCCTGCATCCGCATCGAAGGTGACGCGTGGTCGTCGATGTTCGTCTGCTCGAGGCGTTCTCGGCCGTCGTCCGACACGGTTCCGTCAGCGCTGCCGCGCGGGCGCTGTACCTTTCCCAGCCTGCCGTGACCCAGGCCATCTCCTCCTTCGAACGGTCGATGGACGCCCGGCTGTTGACACGGTCGGCGAAGGGCGTCGTGCTGACGGAGGCCGGCCGCGTCGCTGCCGTGCGGGTGGAACGTGCTTTGGGCCACATCCGGGAGGCACTCGTCGATGTGATCCGTGCCTCCCGGGTGCAGCGACGACCCGGCCTGCGCGCTGCGACGGTCGCCCGGCTCGCTGCGGTCGTGGCGGTGACAGAGGAGGGGGGGTTCAGCGGCGCAGCCCGGAGCATCGGCGCTGCCCGCTCCACAGTGCATCGGACGGCGCGTCAATTCGAGCGGATGCTCGGCGTGGCGCTCTTCGAGGAGACCAGCCACGGCGTACGCAGCACCCGTGATGCGGAGCGCCTGGTGTTGCGCATCCGGCTCGCCGGCGCGGAGGTGGAGCAGGCTCAAGCGGAGGTCGCCGCGACGCGGGGACTGGAACAGGGCGAGACGGTCATCGGAGCGATGCCGCTCGCTCGCAGCCACATCGTTCCTGCGGCGGTGCTCGAGACGGCGACAGACCACCCTCGACATGTGATCAGGCTGCTCGACGGTCCCTATCCCACCCTGCTGCGCGAACTGCGCACCGGGCGGGCCGATGTGCTGGTCGGCGCGCTGCGACCAACGGTCCCCGCTGATGTCGTTCAAGAGCGACTTTTCGACGATCCGCTCGCCGTCATCGTCCGTGCAGGCCACCCCCTCGCGGCGGTCCCGCAAAAGGCGCCGTCGTTCTCCGCGCTGTCGAAGCTCGCGTGGGTCGCGCCGAGCAGGGGAGCGCCGTTGCGCCGCCACTTCGACGGGTTGATGGCGCGGTTCCCGCAACCGCCTCCCGCAGCGCCGATCGAATCCAATTCGCTGGTGGCCGCGCGCGCGATCCTGCTCGCGAGCGACCGAGCCATGCTGCTCTCAGCGCATCAAGTGGAGCAGGATGTGATGACCGGTCAATTGGTGACGTTGCCTCACCCGCTTGGACGGGTCGTCCGCCCGATCGGACTGACCATGCGGCGCGACTGGTTTCCGACCGAGGTCCAGCGGGAGCTCTTGCAACATATCCGACGCCAGGGTCGTCTGGCCTCGGCTGCAGCGCCGAAGATGACTGTTATCCAAGCGTATCGCGATTGGTCTTGACTTTATCCCAGTTAAGAACGATCCAGTCACATGCGCCGCTGCTGGTGTTCGACGAACTGCTGCGCCACGCGCGACAGCGCGAGCAGCGCGGCCCTGTTGCGGTCGAGCCCGCCGCGGCGTGGCTGGCGGAGATATAGGCCGACCGCAGCCTAGGTCGGTGCGAGGCCTCGCTTCATGATCGCGCCCCGGCTCCACCGGTACGCGTGTTCGATGCGTGCCGCGCCTTCCGCCGACAGATAGTCCGCGTGCGGCGTGATGCCGACGCGCCCGAGGTCGAGGCGGTCGGCGTCCCAGCAGCTCTGGATGGTGGCGTCGGTGCTGAGATCGCCGCCGCTGTGGTGGCGGATGGCGTGCGCGAGACGGTCCAGCTGCGCGGGCTTGAGCTCGAAGAAAACGCCCTGCAACGAGCGCGCATAGTCGGCGCCGCGGCGGCCGTGGTGCGGGTCGCGATACTCGTCCTCGCGCTGGCTGTCGTGCAGGAACGCGAATAGCTCTGCCACCAGCGTGTCTGCGCCGCGTTCTCGGGCGACCGTCACCGCATGGTGCCGGACCCGGCCCCAGTGATGGCCGCCGTGCGTGCCGAACCAGTCGAGTTGGAACCCGGCGCGGATGTGCGCGAGCAGCCCGCGGCGGTCGTAGCGGGGGTCGGACGGTTCGCGGTCGGGTGGGGTATGGTCGAGCGGGGGGGTGAGCATCGCAGGCGGGCGGCAGCGGCAGGAGTGAGACACGAGTCTGCGCGGAGAACAGGCAGGAATCCACCTGATGGGGCGCCGGCTTGGCGTGGCATGAGCGCGCAATCTTCGATTGGAGCCGGCCTTGATATCCGGACATCGTCCGTTCGCGCGATTTCCCCGAGGCGATCTCCCAAGGGGAGTCGGTCTCCCCGCCCGCCATGCTCGGTGCCGTCGCGGTGGCAGGCGACGCAGTCGCTGAGGTCGCGGCGGATGCCTTCTTCGGCATGTTGGCGCGCCACGCGCTCCGGCGAGTGTTCGTGGCAGCCCGTGCAGGTGTAGGTGGAGCGGTCGTTCCCGGTGTGGCAGGTCTTGCAGGCCACCGCATGCGGGCCTTCCAAGGGGAAATACTTCGCGTGGTCGAACTGCGCGGGGATCCACCCCGCCGTCGCGTGGCAGTCGCTGCACTGGCCCGGATCCTTCGGATGCCAGGTGTCGGCGGGCGGTCGATGGCAGCGCGCGCAGTCGCTGCGGCTCGCCGCGGGGATCATCGTGTGGTCGAAGGCGGCGTTGCGGACCGTACGCGTCGCCGTGAGGTGCCCGACATGGCAGGACGCACAGTCGTCGAGCGGCAGCAGTCGATGGAGTTCGGCCACGGAGATGTGCGCGGCGCCGGCGGCCTTCGTGGCGCCGGGCGTCAAAGCCCGCGGGTCGTGGCAGTCGATGCACCGCTTGGCCGGCGTGCCGCGGAAGGGCGCATGGCAGGCGAGGCAGTCGGTCTCGATTTCCTTGTGCCCGGGCGTGACATGGCCGGGCATCAACCACCGCGCCGGATCGAAGAGCGCCGCGAGCGTGACGGCGACGAGGCCGGCGCCGATCGCGGCCTTGGTCACGGTCTTCACAGGTCATCCAGCAGCGCGAGGACGCTGACGACGTGCAGCAGCGCCAGTACGACGAAGGTGAAGAACACGGGCAGGTGCACCTGCCGCCAGCGCTTCACGACTTGCCGAGAGGCGGTCTCGAGCCGGTCATCCGACGGCCCTGCGCGCATCGCCGGCAGCACGAGGAACTTGCCGACCATGCCGCTGATGACGTTGAGGCCCATGGCGAAGGTCGCGAGCCAGGGCAGCAGCGCATGGAAATGCACGCCCGCATGCACCAGCACCAACCACGACCCGAGCCAGCCGGCGAGCTGATGCCACGCCAGCCAGCTGCGCGGGCTGCCCGTCTTGATGCGGTGACGCTTGCGAAGGGAATACAGCAGCGAGCTCGCGATGAGCAGCGTGCCCGGGATGCCGAGGTAGCGCCCGATCCACGCGAGGTCGGCGGCGTGCACAGCGCGGTCCGCGAGCAACGTCGCCGCCGCCAGCGCGGCGCTCAGGCCGAGCAGCGCCAGAAGCCGCCGGGTGATCGAAGTCGGTTCCGCCATGGTCAACCTTTGCCGATCTCCCACTCTCGCTTGCAGCGGGCCGCAGCGCGATAAGTAAAGACCGAAGGACAGGTGGTCGGCACCTCAACCGCGGATGCGCGCCGCGATCCTGCCTGCAGCGGAGATCGGCCATCGCTCCAGGGGGGCGCATCTGGCTCGCCGTGAACGGCACCGTCAAGCAGGATGCCGACATCTCGCAGCTCATCTGGTCCGTGCCGGAGGTGATCGCCTTCGTGTCGGCATCGATGGAGCTCGCGCCGGGCGATCTCATCTTCACCGGCACGCCCGCGGGCGTGATGACCTTCGCCACGCTGTTCTTGTGCCTCGGTAGGTTGTTTTGGCACGCCGTCATCGGGGCCCGGCGATCGGGGTGTGTTCGGCTGAAAGCGGGACGACGATGGCGGTAACATTCTCCGGTCATCCGAACTCCCGACCCAAACCCCGGTCAGCACACCCATGCGAAACAAACTCCTCACGGTTCATCTTTGGCTGGCAGCGTTTTTCCTGCCTATTGCGGTCATGTTCGCCACCACCGGCGGGCTTTATACGATCTCGATCAAGGGCAGCTATGTCGAGACCTCGCGGACCCTGCAGCTCGAGCAGCCCCTCGCGCCCGAACTGAGTGCGCTCACGCGCGTGGTCGAGCAGGCGCTCGATGCCGAGGGCACGCCGCATCCTTCGGGTGCAGCGTCCGTCAAAAAAGCAGGCACCTCTTTCGAACTGGAATGGACCGGCGCAGATCGCGACGTGGTATTGAAGCCC
>JBIKVA010000119.1:0-8321 GCA_044357085.1 Steroidobacteraceae bacterium
GGGGCTGGCCGGCGATGGCCTGCAGACGCTGGTTGCCCGGTTCATCGAGCCGTGGCATCGACGCCAGCAAGGCGCGCGTGTAGGGATGGCGCGGCGACTTCAGCACTTCGCGCACCGGACCCAGCTCGACGATGCGGCCGCCGTACATCACGGCGACCCGATCTGCGACACCGGCGACGACGCCGAGATCGTGGGTGATCAGCGCCATCGACATGCCGCGGCTGCGCTTGAGATCGGCCAGCAGGGCGAGGATCTGCGCCTGAATGGTGACGTCGAGTGCCGTGGTCGGCTCATCGGCGATCAGCACCGCGGGGTCGCAGGCGAGCGCGATGGCGATCATCACCCGCTGCCGCATGCCCCCCGACAACTCGTGCGGGTATTGGCCGAGACGCCGCTCGGCGTCCGTGACCTGTACCAGACGCAGCAGATCGAGTGCCCGTTGCCGCGCCTCGGCACGCGACTTCCCGAGGTGGAAGATCACCGACTCGGCGATCTGCTCGCCCACCGTGAGGTGCGGCGTCAGCGACGTCATCGGGTCCTGGAAGATCATGGCGAGACGCGACCCGCGCATCGCGTTCAGACGCGCGGTGTCGACCATGCGCCCGTCCGTGATCAAGGTCTCGCCCTGCAGGTCGGCAGAGCCGACCATCCTCGCGTTGCCGGCGAGCAAGCCCATCACGGCGAGGAACGACTGGCTCTTGCCGGCGCCCGATTCGCCCACCACGCCGACACATTCGCCGGGCGCGAGCTCGAGAGAAAAATCGTTGACTGCGGGCAGTTCACCCTCGGGCGTGGCGAAGCGCACCCCGAGACCGCGCATCGACAGGGCGGACATCGCGCTCACCGGTCACGCGGGTCGAGCGCATCGCGCAACCCGTCGCCGAGAAAGTTGAAACACATCAGGAGCGTGACGAGGAAACCCGCCGGCACCAGCAGCATCCACACCGCCGACTCCATCTCCTGCGCACCCTCGTTGATGAGGCTGCCGAGGCTCGCCTGCGGTTCCTGCACACCGAGCCCGAGGAACGAGAGGAAACTCTCGAAGAGGATCATCTGGGGGATGGTGAGTGTCGCGTAGATGATCACCGGCCCCACCACGTTCGGCACGATGTGCCGCAGCAGGATGCCCGGCGTGCCGACACCGCTCGCGAGCGCGGCTTCGATGAATTCCTTGCGCTTGATGGACAGCGTCTGGCCGCGGACGATGCGCGCCATCGTCAGCCAGCCCACCGCGCCGATGGCGAGGAACAGGACGTAGATGTTGCCGCGGTCGAACAGCGTCGAGAGGATGATGACGATGAAGATGTAGGGCAGCGAGTACAGGATGTCGACGAAGCGCATCATGAGGTTGTCGATGCGTCCGCCGAGATAGCCCGCAGTCGCACCGAAGAGCACGCCGATCAGCAGCGACACCATGGTCGCGAGCAAGCCGATCTGCAGCGAGATCTGCACGCCCGCCAGCGTGCGCACGTAGAGGTCGCGCCCGAGCCGGTCGGTGCCGAGCCAGTGATCGTTGGGACTGCCGGGCGGCACGGCCATATGGTCCCAGTCGATCGCATCGAAGGCGTGGGGCGAGAGGGAAGGCCCGATGAACGCCAGCAAGGTGATGATCAGGATCATCACCGCGGCCACCATCGCGGCCTTGTTGCGCCGCAAGCGCCGCCAAGCGTCTGCCCAGAAACCGCGCGCGACCGGTGCGAGCTCAGTCATAGCGCACCCGCGGATCGAGCCAGCCGTAGAGCAGGTCGGCGATCAGGTTCAGGGTCAGCGTCAGGCTGCCGTAGACCACGATCATGCCCATCACCAGCGTGTAGTCGCGGTTGATGGCCCCCTGCACGAGATAACGGCCGCTGCCCGGCAGGCCGAACACGGTCTCGACGACCAGCGAGCCGGTGATGACGAACGCCGTCGCCGGACCCAGGTAACTCACCACCGGCAGCAGCGCGGGACGCAGCGCGTGGTGCAGGATCACCTGCCGCTCGGGCAAGCCCTTGGCGCGCGCCGTGCGCACGAAGTTGGTACGCAGCACCTCGAGCAGGCTGCCACGGGTGAGCCGTGCGATATAGGCGATGACCGGCAGCGCAAGGGTGACGACCGGCAGGACCAGAAACGCCGGGGCACCCGGCTCGTAGCCCGCAACCGGCAGCCAGCGCAGGTGCAGACCGAACACCAGCGCGAACAGCGGCCCGGTGACGAAACCCGGCAGCGCGATGCCGAGCACCGCCACGCCCATGATGCCGAAGTCGGTCGGCGTGTTCTGCCGCAGCGCCGCGAGCGTGCCGAGCGGAATGCCGATCAGCAGCGCGAGCAGCACCGCGGACAAGCCGAGCGACAGGCTCACCGGGAGCCCCTGTGCGATCAGCTCGGTGACCGAGAAATCCTTGAACTTGAACGAGGGCCCGAAGTCGCCCTGCACCAGACCCGCGAGGTAGCGGGCGTACTGCTCGAGCAGCGGCCGGTCGAGCCCGTAGGCCGCTTCAAGATTGGCCTTGATCTCGGGCGGCAGCGCCTGCTCCTCGTCGAACGGACCACCGGGCGCGATCCGGATGACGAAGAACGACAACGTGATGATGATGAACAGTGTCGGCAGGACACCGAAGATGCGCCGCAAGGCGTAGCGCAGCATGACCGTCTGGCTCCCGTACCCCCGCGCCGCGGCTCAAAGGTTCCGGGTGACGATGAAGAGCGGGTTCTCCGCCATGCCGCGAAAGGTGGCAGCGACTTTCTGCATGGTCTCGGTCGAGACGTCGGCACCGAGCTGCTCCATGCTGTTGACGTCGATCACCTCGATGTACTGGTAGGGGGAGCTGCCGCCGCCGAGCAGACCCTCGGCCTTCAGGACCTCGAAGCGATCGACCGACGCCAGCGCATTCACGATGGGCAGGTCGGTGTCGCGCGCGAACGCTTCGTAGTCCGCCGCGTTGACGCCCGGCTTGAGGTTGAAGAGCACGATGATCTTGGCCATGAAACCTTCCCTGGTGCTGATGACGGGTTGCTCGACGCACACGGGAAAAGAGGCCGCGAGAAACGCGCCCCTACCCCCTGCAGGCGAGTCTATGGAATGCGCAGGTGCGCATGCAAGCACGCTGTGTCGAGGTGACGAACGCGAACGCCGGCACGAGGCCGGCGCCGGGATTCATCACAGACCGAGACAGCCCGGGTTCATCCTGCCGTGCGGATCGAGCATCGATTTCAGTTGCTTGAGAAACGCCGCCGCCGAAGGCTGCAACCCCTGCTGGTAAAGATAGAACTTGCCCAACTGGAAGCTCACCGCACCCTGCTCCATGAAGGCGACGGCAAGATCGTGGCGCAATGCCGCGACCGCTTCCGCCGCCGCGCGGTTCGCCGGGAACTTCTGCAACTTGTCGAGGTACCCGGCGTCGAGCACACGCTCGTGGAAAGGCGAACGCGCATCAGGCCAGTACATGACGGGCTCGAGTAACGTGCCCGCATTGCCCACGGTGCTGACGAGGTACCCCCGGTCGATGTCATGCACGCGCATGGCTTCGGCGTGGCGCGCAAACACGGCCTCGCAGACGTCGTACATGTCGGCAGCTCGCGAGAACGGCACCGAGCCGTGCACCGGCACCCAGCGTTCCCCGCCCGGGCCCAGCATGCTGTTGAGTTCGGCAAACGGATTGGCCCGCATCACCTTGGGGACGGTGTTCTCGGCCTCGGTTCCGCCCGCGGACATGATCCGCCGCACGATCGCCGCCTTGGCGTCGGCATCGTCGGGATCGCGGCCGTCGAGCGAGAGATGCACGGAGAACGCGCCCTCTTCCAGGAAGTCGCGGCCCGCCAGCACCACCTTCGCACCTTCCCTCAGCCCCTTGAGAACACCGCCCGAGTTGGCGACCACCTTGCCGAGCGCCTTGACGTCCTCGCGCAGGCTGGCGCGCTTGAGACGCACGGCCTGCAGCCCGGGATCGAAACCGAACTGCTCGGAGACCACCTCTGCGCGAGCGACCTCGGCCATGGCCGCGAACAGCGCGCGGTGGTCGCGGAAAGAAAACGACAGGAATCGGCTTTCGGGCTGCGGTCGAATCAGGCGGAACGTCGCGCGGGTCTTGATGCCGAGCGCCCCGCAATCGGAAAGGAACATGCCTAGAGTGTCGGGCCCCACCTGACGGAAAAACGGTTCGCCGTTGCGGTTGGCGTGCGCACCGAGCTCCAGCACCGTGCCATCGACCAGCACCACGTCGAGGCCGATGACGCTCTCGGCGGCCGCACCGTAACGACCGGACCCCAGGAACATGCTTCCCTGCGAGAGCGCACCGCCAACCGTCGAGCGCAAACCCGACAGCGGTCCGTAGTAGGGCGTGCGCACGCCATGCGCCGCCAGCGCATCGAAGACTGCTTTCCAGGTCGCGCCGCAGTCCACGGTGACGTAGCCGTCCTCGGCGTCGATCGTGACGACGCGGTTCATGGCCTGCATGTCGACCATGATCGAATTCTCGCGCGACGGCAGATAGCCGTCCGTGTAGGACATGCCGCCGCCGCGCGGCACCACCGGCAGGCCGGCGGGCGCGATCGCGCGCAGCGCCGCGGCGAGCTGCTCGGTGCTCGCCGGACGGATCAGCGCCGCCGGCAGCTTGCCGGTGCGATAGACATCCTGCGAATGGAACTCGAGTTCGGCGCGCTCGATGATTACGCGTTCGGCGCCGAGCACGCGCCGCAATTCTGTCAGCGCACCCTCGACGGCTCCGGGCATGAGATGCATGGCTTGTGACATGAGCGAGTTACCCCTGCTATCGCAAAGACTGATACGGCGCCGCCGATTCTAGGACAGGCACGCGCGGAGGTTTACAGGTCATAATCGCCGGCAGCCGTCTGGCAGGTATTTTCCACATATGGGCATCATCCGCGAAGCGATTCCAGAGTTCGAGTTCAACATCCCCGTCGCCGTCATCGGCGCCGGCGCCTGCGGCCTCACCGCCGCCCTCGCGGCGCGCGACCAGGGAGCCGACGTCATCGTTCTCGAGCGCGACAAGCGGCCGTGGGGCAGCACCTCGATGTCGCTGGGCGCGGTCTGCGGCGTGCGTACCCGAGAGCAGCAGGCGCACGGCATCGAAGACTCGATCGAGGCATTCGTGGCCGACGTCATGGCAAAAACCGAAGGCGGCGCCGATCCGCGGTTGACCCGCCTCATCGGCGAGCGCTCCGGTCCGACCCTCGACTGGCTGGCGAGCCGGCACGCCGTTCCGCTCAAACTCGACTTCAAGTGGACCGGGCTCGGACACTCCAAGCCCCGCCTGCACATACCGCCGGGACGCAACGGCGAGGAGTTGCTCGCGCTGCTCGCCAACGCCTGCGCCCGCGCCGGCGCGGAACTCATCACCGAGGCGCGTGTCACCGACCTCTACGCCGACGCCGACGATCGGGTACTCGGCCTGCGCATCGAACGCCCGGGCGGTGTCGTGGAGCACCTCGGCTGCGACACGGTCGTGCTCGCCACCTGCGGCTTCGGCGGCAACCACGAGATGGTGGCGAAGCACATCCCGGAAATGGCGCGCGCCAAGTACTTCGGTCACGAAGGCAACCGCGGCGACGGAATTCTTTGGGGCATGGAGCTCGGCGCCGCCGTCGGCGACATGACGGCCTATCAGGGCCTCGGCACCCTCGCCGATCCGCAGCAGATCGTGGTGCCGCATCCGCTGATGATCGAGGGCGGTTTTCTCGTCAACGTCGAAGGCCGGCGTTTCACCCACGAGCTCGCCAACATTTCCGGCATGTGCGTGCCGGTGCTCGAGCAGCCGCAGGGAGTGGCCTGGGTGATCTTCGACGAGAGCCGACACCTCACCTGTCTCGACCACTCCGTCGAGCAACGCCAGCTCGTCGAGGTCGGCGCCATTCGCCGCGCCGGCAGCTGGCCGGAGCTCGAACAGGCTTGCGGCCTGCCTGCCGGGTCGCTCGCCCGCGAGAACGCCGCGATCGATGCCGCCCGCGCCGCGGGCCGCGCCGATCATCTCGGTCGGTCGTTCGCGGGCCTCGCACCGCTGACAGCCCCCTTCTGCGCGGTACGCGTCACCGGCGCCCTGTTCCACACCCAGGGCGGACTCGAAATCGACCAGTCGGCGCAAGTGCTGCGCCGCGACGGTCGTCCACTGCCGAATCTCTACGCGGGTGGCGGCGCGGCGCGCAGCATCTCGGGCGCGAAGGTCACAGGCTACCTGCCCGCCGTCGGGCTGTGCATGGCGATCACGCTGGGAGCCGTGGCAGGTGCCGCGGCGGGGACGGCGGCCCTGAGCGAGGGAGCGAAGGTATCTTGAACACAGGTCGCTGCAATCAAAGAATCGGTTTCCCACGGCGTCCTTCGCTCACGGCGCGCCGCGCCCTCCTCGCCTGGCTGTCGCTGCTCCCTTTGCTCGGCACGACGCTGTCGACGCTCGCACTCGCTGCGCAGGCCGCCGACCGCGCTACGCCGATCGTCGTCACCGACACCACGCTCGAGCGGCCGGGCGGCGAGCCCGCCCTGCCGGTGCGCATCGCCGCACCCGTGACGGGCACCGGGCTGCCCGTCGTGCTGTTCTCGCACGGCGCCTACAGTTCCAAGGACGACTACTCGGCACTGCTCGATCATTGGGCCGCGCATGGCTACATCGTGGTGGCCGTCACGCACCGCGACTCCACCAGACTGGGCGCCAAACGCGGCAACAACGACCCGCGGTTCATGCAATGGCGGCTCGAGGACATGGCTCTCGTGGCCGACAGGCTGCCGTCCTTGCTCGGCTCTTTATCAGGTTCGGGGCTCGCGCAGCGCGCCGACACCTCGCGCATTGCGGCGACGGGCCACTCCTTCGGCGGGCTCATCGCACAGACTCTGGGCGGCGCCATGCTGCGCGATCCGGCCAGCGGCAAGGCGGCCAGCCACCGCCTGCCGAACGTGCGCGCCACGATCATCTTCAGCGGCGCTGGCGCGATGCCGCCCGTGTTGACGCGCGAGGATTTCTTGACGCTGACCGTACCGACCCTGGTCACCGTAGGCACGGACGATCTCAAGCAGGCACCGGACCTGAGCGGCTACGAGTGGCGCCGCCAGCCCTACGACCTGATCGCTCCGGGCAACAAGTACCTGCTGGTCCTCGACGGCGCGGACCACTACCTCGGCGGCAGTGTCGGCCGCGATGACCTGCCACGATCGCCTCAGGCCGATGCCTACATCGCAGCCTTCAGGCAGGCGAGCACCCTGTTCCTCGACGCCTGGCTGAAGGACAACCCGGCCGCGCAGCGACGCCTCGATGCAGCGCCGCCGAGCGCTGCGGCGTTTGCCGAGCGCGCAACCCTAGAGCGCCGCTAGCGGGTTGCCGCCTTGAGCGCTGCGACGATCTGACGGCGTTCGTCGGCGTCGTCGATCGGCTTGTAACGCATGCGGTGTTCACCGCCGAGAAACTTTGCCGGGTCGGCGATCAACTGCTCTATCAGGGCTTCGTCCCACACGAGCCCGTCGCGTCCCGCTGCCACCAGCGCGGGCGAGTAATAGAACCCGGGCGCGCTGGCCGCGCGGCGGCCGAAGACGCGATGCAGATTCGGCCCGACACCGTGCGGCCCGCCCTGCTCGAAACTGTGGCAGAAGCGGCACCACATGAAATCTTTCTGCGACTGCGCCGACAGTTGCGGTGCGGGCTCGACGGCGAGATAGGGATCGACCGCCGGCGGCGGCGCGGACGCCACGAGCTGGCCACTGGTCGTGAACGGCACCACGCCGAAGATCCGGTACGGCATGTAAGCCGCGGCGGCGACGAGCGCTCCGAAGGTCAGCAGATGAACGACACGCCATGCCGGCGGGGTGGACGCGAGATCCGGCGTGCCTGCACTGCCCCAGCCCAGCGCCGGCAACAGACGCCATGGCGGGACCCGGTAACGCAGCGCCTGCCAGAGGGCCACCAGCACCGTGAAACCGGCGAGATAGATGATCAGGAAGCCAATCGTGCTGTGCAGGTAGCCGAGCGTCACCGAGAGCCGGTATCCCGGCGGGACGAGTGCCGGCAGGGTCAGCACTCCGAACCAGGATACGGCGTGGCCCTCGGACCAGGCGAACAGGGGCCCGGTCAGGCAGAAGCCCGCCAGCGTCAGGTACAGCGCGAAGTTGCAATGCCTCGCGAGCTCATCGGCGGCCGCCGGCACCCGCGTCGGGCGTACTGGCCTCGGCATCAGGAACCACAGCCACAAACGCGGCACCAACAGCACGAGCACGGTGAGGCCCGTCGAAATGTGCAGATGCTGCAGCGCTTCGCGCGCCGCGGTGCCGCGGGGCGTCACGCCCACCTTCGTGGACTGGTACATCTGGAACAGCACCAGCGCAAAAATAGCCAGCGACAACA
>JBIKVA010000121.1:0-8317 GCA_044357085.1 Steroidobacteraceae bacterium
CGAAACCGTAGAACACCCCGTCGCCGTGATGGGCGTCGATGTCGATGTACGCAATGCGCTCGAGGCCGTGTTCACGCCGCAGCCACTCGATCGCCACCCCGCAATCGTTGAGCGCGCAGAAGCCGGCCGCGCCCCCTCGCCCCGCGTGGTGCAAGCCGGCGATCGGCACGAATGCCCGCCTGGCCCGACCGTCCATGATGGCGGCAGCCGCCTCGAGCGTGCCGCCGACCACGTCCGCCGCAGCTTCGAAGACCCCGGCAAATGCCGGCGTGTCACCGCCGTCGAGATGCCCTTGCCCCAGCCGCGACCGCTGACGCAGGAACTCGAGGTAGTCGGGTGTGTGAAACAGCAGGAGTTCTTCGGGGATGGCCGCGCGCGTGTCGATCACCGCACAGCGGCGGTCGAGGCCGCGGGACTCGAACTCGCGGTAGAAAGCGCCGTGACGATCGGTGCCCCATGGATGGCCATTGCCGAACCCGTAGCGGGCAAGCCGCTCGCCGGCGATCACGAGTACCTCGGACATCAGCCCCTGCCCGCTCCTCAACCCCGTCGTGCAGTACAGACTAGCACAGGCGATAATGCCGGCCCCTTTTACCGGCGGTCTGACGTCCCCACATCCCCATCATGGCCCAGTACATTTACACGATGAACCGGGTGGGCAAGATCGTGCCCCCCAAGCGCCAGATCCTGCGCGACATCAGCCTCTCCTTCTTCCCGGGCGCCAAGATCGGGGTCCTCGGCCTGAACGGCTCGGGCAAGTCGACGCTGCTGAAGATCATGGCGGGAATCGACACCAACATCGAAGGTGAGGCCCGCCCGCAGCCGAACATCAGGGTCGGCTACCTGCCGCAGGAACCCGAACTCGATCCGCAGAAGACCGTGCGTGAAGAGGTCGTTCAGGGAATCGGCGGGATGTTCGCGAAACTCGAACGCTTCAACGCGATCAGCGAAAAGTTCGCCGAACCGATGTCGGACGACGAGATGAACAAGCTGCTCGAGGAGCAGGCCAAGCTGCAGGACGACATCGATGCCGCCGGCGGCTGGGAACTCGACCGCAAGCTCGAGATCGCCGCCGACGCGCTGCGGCTGCCGCCCTGGGACTCGAAGATCGACAAACTCTCCGGCGGCGAGAAACGCCGCGTGGCGCTCTGCCGGCTGCTGCTGTCGGCGCCGGACATGCTGCTGCTCGACGAGCCGACCAACCATCTCGACGCCGAATCGATCGCCTGGCTCGAGAAGTATCTCGAGCAGTACCCCTCCACCGTTATCGCCGTCACCCACGACCGCTACTTTCTCGACAACGTCGCCGAGTGGATCCTCGAGCTCGACCGCGGACACGGTATCCCTTACCAGGGCAACTACTCCTCGTGGCTCGAGCAGAAGGAAAAGCGTCTCGCCCAGGAGGAGCGCGAGCGTGAGGCCCTGCGCAAGACACTGGAGCGCGAACTCGAGTGGGTACGGCAGAACCCGAAGGCACGCCAGGCCAAGAGCAAGGCCCGCATGCAGCGCTACGAGGAACTCGCGTCACGCGAATTCCAGGAGCGCAACGAGACCAACGAAATCTACATCCCGCCCGGCGAGCGGCTCGGCGATCTCGTGATCGAGGCCAAGGGTCTGCGCAAGGCCTTCGGCGACCGCCTGCTCATCGACAACCTCAACTTCAACCTGCCGGCCGGCGGCATCGTCGGCATCATCGGCCCCAACGGTGCAGGCAAGACCACGCTCTTCCGCATGCTCACGGGAGTCGAAAAACCCGACGCCGGCGAGATCCGTATCGGAACGACGGTCAAGCTGGCCTACGTCGACCAGTCACGGCAGGCCCTGAACGACAAGAACACCGTGTGGCAGGAGATCTCCAACGGTCTCGATCTCATCAAGGTGGGCAACTACGAGACGCCGTCCCGCGGCTACGTCGGGCGCTTCAACTTCAAGGGCACGCAGCAGCAGCAGTCGATCGGCGAACTGTCGGGCGGCGAGCGCAATCGCGTGCATCTGGCCAAGGTGCTCAAGTCGGGTGGCAACGTCCTGCTGCTCGACGAGCCAACCAACGATCTCGACGTCGAAACCCTGCGCGCCCTGGAAGAGGGTCTGCTCGCCTTCCCGGGATGCGCCGTCGTGATCTCGCACGATCGCTGGTTCCTGGACCGCATCGCCACCCACATCCTGGCCTTCGAGGGCAACTCGGAAGTGGTCTGGTTCGAGGGCAACTACCAGGAGTACGTCGAGGACTATCGGAAGCGTCGCGGCGAAGATGCCAACCAGCCGCATCGCATCCGCTACAAGCCGCTGACGCGCTGAGCGTCTGCGGGACGTTTCGCGGGGAACCGGCGGCGGGACGCCGGCGGTGGGTCAGCCGCCGCCGCCGTTGACGACGGCCGAGGCGCCGATCGCGCCACGGTCCTGCTGCTGCCGCACCCAGTCGCCCGAGTTCTGCTGCGAATTGGGGGTAGAGCAAACCTTGCGGGTGCGCAGGTTCGAGCCGGTGATCTTCACCGTCCGGCAGGTCATCTGTTTGGCTTCGGACACCGAGGGCGCGGAGGCGGCCGCTGCCTGCTCGGCCTCGGACTTTGCCGTCGGCGACGCGGCGACCGTCGGGGTGGCCGCAGGAGTTGCCGAAGGCGCAGCCGCCGGTGTCGTAGTGGCTGCGGCCGTACCGGCCGACTGTGACCAACCCGGTGACGCGGCAAGCAGCGAGAGGCCACCCATGAGCAGGGCCATCCGTGTTCGAGACAGGCGGGCATCGCGGATCATGTCGGACCTCGGTTTTTCGCTGACGGGTTACCGGACGGGTCGATAGTTTACGCTAACCCCTCATGACCACGCCGCGCGCCGCACCGATCGAGCCAGGATCGCCCGGACCCGCCCTTCTCGAGCGGGCGTGGCGGCATGTGGTGATGGGGGAACTCGATGCCGCGCGGCTCGCCGAAACCGGGTTTCTGCTCGCTGTCGCCACCGACCCGCCGCTGCAGCAGGCGGCCCGCGCACTCATCGAAAGCCGGGTACCCGAAGCCGACTTCCTGCTGCGGGAATATCTGCGGCGCCACCCCGACCACGTGCTTGGACTGCGTCTGCGCGCCGAGGCCGCCTTCTGGCGGCAGAAGGACGCCGAGGCGATCGCCCTGCTGACCCGCTGCCTGGAACTCGAGGAATTCCCCGGTGCACGGTTTGCGCGTGCGCTGTCCCGCTACCGCTGCGGGCAAGCCGTCGCCGCCCAGGAGGATCTCGAGGTGGCGTTGCAGGCGGAGCCCGACAATCCCGCCTACCGCGCCCTGCTGGCGGCCGTGCTCAGCAAGACGAGCGAGATCGAACGTACGCTCGGTCTCTACGCCGGGCTCACCGACGAGTATCCGCTGCAGCCGAAACTCTGGATGGCCTACGGGCATGTCCTCAAGGCCTCCGGCCGACAGCCCGACAGCATCGCCGCCTATCGCCGCTCCATCGCGCTCGAACCGCGCCTCGGCGAAGCATGGTGGAGCCTCGCGAACCTGAAAACGGTGAAGTTCGACGCCGCGGATATCGCGGCGATGCAGGGACAGTTGCAACGGCGCGATCTTGCCAACGAGGACCGGCTGCATTTCGAGTTCGCACTCGGCAAGGCGCTGGAGGATGCCGGACGCTACGACGAATCGTTCCGGCACTACGACTCCGGCAACCAGCTGCGTCTCGCCGACACGAACTACGACATCGAGACCTCGACCATCAACCTGCGCCGCAGCCAGCAGGTGCTGACGCACGAATTCTTTGCTGCGCGGACGGGTCTGGGTTGCGCAGCTCCCGACCCGATCTTCATCGTCGGCCTGCCGCGCGCCGGCTCGACCCTGATCGAACAGATCCTCTCCAGCCACTCGCAGGTCGAGGGCACGATGGAACTGCCGGACATCACGGACATCGCCCGCGGCATCGCCGATCGCCGCCAGCACAAGGGCGATTTCGACTATCTGCCGCTGCTGGGCGCCATCGCCGATACGGACTGGCGCGGGTTCGGTGAACGCTACCTCGCCACCACCCGCGTCCACCGCAAGCTCGGCCGGCCCTTCTTCATCGACAAGATGCCCAACAACTTCACGCACATCGGTCTAATCCACCTGATCCTGCCCAATGCGCGGATCATCGACGCGCGACGGCATCCGCTGGCTTCCTGCTTTTCGAACTTCAAGCAACACTTCGCCATGGGTCAGCTGTTTTCCTACGGACTGGAGAACATCGGCCGCTTCTACAGGGACTATGTCGAACTCATGGCGCACTACGACGCCGTCCTGCCGGGACGGGTGCACCGCGTGTTCTACGAGCGCATGGTCGAGGACACCGAGACTGAAGTCCGGCGCCTGCTCGATTACTGCGGCCTGCCGTTCGAAGAAGGCTGCCTGCGCTTCCACGAAAACCAGCGCGTGGTGCGAACCGCGAGTTCGGAACAGGTCCGCCGGCCGATCTACAAGGATGGCGTCGACCATTGGCGGAACTACGAGCGCTGGCTCGACCCGCTCAAGCTCGCGCTCGGTGCCGTGCTCGAGGCCTATCCGGCCGTGCCGCGCTTCGATGGACCGGCGTCGGCGACGATGACCTCTCAGGCGCCGAAGCCGTAGCCGAAGCGCTCGATGTCCTCGCGGTAGCGAGCAGCCACCGTCTCGCGCAGCTCGTCGTCGTAAAGGTCCGTGTAGGGCCTATGACTCGAAGCGTTGCGCACCTCGAGCGTACAGCGGGGCAAGCAGAGCGCATCGCAGACCTCGTCGAAATCCTGCTGCAGGCGCTCCACGCGACAGATCTTCGAGACGATGAGCGATCCCGTCTCATCGGTGACGAAATCCGCTTGCGGACGGAAGTGGACCGGACTCTGGTTCTGCGGGTGGGCCAGCACCCGACGCATCGCCTCGCGGGGATCGCGTTCGAAGGCGCCGTTGTGACGCATCATGAACGCCACATAGGAGACGAAGCGGTCCCAGGGGTTGCGGACGACGGCAAAGGAAAGATATCGCGCCCACGCTTCGCTGCCGAGCGCCTCGCGTACCTCGCGCGCAAGCTGATGGCCGTGTTGCTGCGCCGTGAACGGCGGCCGATCGATGCGGCGACGCACGAAGAGCGACACCTGCTCCTCGTCCTGCGGGCCGAGATGCTCGCGAAGGGCGAAGCGGATGCTGTGGCTCGCCACCTTGGGAACCGCAATGAAAACGAATCGGTGCCGGTGCGAAAGGATGGTCATCGGCGCGCTGCGGCGGACTCAGTGGGACGCGGCGACCGTCGGCGGCAGCGGCTCTTCGTAGTAGTCGACGATGATGTGGATGCGACGGAAAGGCGACGGGTTGTGCACCCGGTGGCGCCGCATGTTGTCGAGCTCGTACGCCTGCCCCACCTGCAACGGGATGCTCTCGTCCTCGACGATGAACTGTACGGCGGGGTGGGTCTCGAGCGGCACGTGCACCCGATGCGTGACCTCGAGCGTCGGGCCGAAGTCCACGTGCTCGGGAATCTCCAGACCCGGGCCGAGCAGCGCCACCTGCGCATTCAGCACCCGACCCGGTCGCGGATAGAACCCGGCGATGCGCGCGGCAACGGGTGCAAACGCCTCCTTGAGCGCCGCCCAACCCGCCAGTTCGCGCGTCGGCGCAAGCGGACCTCCCACCGTCATCAGGAGGTAGACCGTGCGTGTCTTGCGATAGGGTGCGAGCCGCTTCTGGAAGTCGAGGTCTGCGTCCCACAGTGAATCGGGCTGAGCGGCCAGCGCGGCAACGAAGGGCGCGATCTCGACCGGGCCCAGATGTCGCATTCGCTCGGCACACTTCATGGGTGGAATGCTAGCGGATCGGCGCGCTGCCAGGCAGGGAGGAGCCGGGGCGATTCGGGCTATAGTCGCATCGCATGACGGGTATGGACCGATGAGCCAAGCTGACCCTGGCGTGATGCTGGCCGACGCGCATCGTGCGCTGACGGCCGGCGACGTAACGACGGCCTCGGCCTCCGTGGCCCGTCTACTGCAACTGCGGCCCGACTGGCCGCCGGCCGTGCATCTGGCCGGGCTGATTGCGCGTGCCGAAGGCGACCTGTCCCGTGCCGAGGATCTGATGCGCCGGTCGTTGGATCTGCCGGGAACCGCCCGCGCGGTGCGCGCCGAGTACGCCAACAATCTCGGCAACCTGCTGCGCGGCGCGGGCTATCCCGCGCAGGCCGAGGCCGTCTTTCGCCTCGCGCTCGACGCCGCAGAACTGCCGCAGGCGCGTACCGGGCTCGCACGCACACTGTTGGAGATGGATCGGCCCGACGAGGCGCTGACGGTGCTGCGCGCACTCCGGCGCGGCACGGGCGGGATCAACGCGACCGTACTGCTCTCCGAAGCGCTCGCCCAGACCGGCGAGCGCCAGGCAGCCATGGACGTGCTCACCGAAGCGGGTGAACAGGATCTCTCCCGCAGCAGTTTCTGGCTGGCGCTGGGCGCCCGGCTCGGCAGCCTTGGACGTCATGTCGAAGCCGAGGCTGCGCTGCGTCCGCTGCTCTCGGGCAAGGACGCAGCGAGCGCGCTGATCGCGCTGACCGACCTGCGCATCCTGATGCGTGACTGGCAGGAGGCACTCACCTTCCTGCGCGAAGGTGTGCGGGTCTTCCCCGACCATGTCGAGTTGCAGACCCGTCTTGCTGGACTCGAATGGATGCTCGGCGATGGCGAGCACTTTGCCGACGGGCTGCGTCGCCGCATTGCCGCCCGACCGCAGGATCGGGCGATGCGCCTCGCGCTCGTCAGCCTCCTCGCCAATGCCGGGCAAAGCGACGCAGCAGAAATGGCTGCCCGCGAGGGGCTCGCGCAGTTTCCGGGCGATTACCACTTTGCGGCGTGGCTCGCGACACGCTGCGCAGAGACCGAACGCCCGGAGGAAGCGCAGGCGTTCATCGCCACGGCCCTCGCGGGTGCCCCGGAGCTCGATTTCGTCCGTGAACAGGCCGCGATCGTGTCGCTGGTCGCCGGGCGGATCGAGGCAGCGCTGGAGCACACGCAGTGGCTCACCGATCGGCAGCCTGCAGGCCAGACGGGCTGGGCGTTGCGCACGCTCGCGCTGCGCGCCGCCGGCGATGAGCAATGGCGCGTCCTCGCCGACCCCTCACGGGTCTGCCGCAGCACGGATCTCGAGCCGCCGCCGGGACATGCGAGCATCGCGGAGTTCAACCGGGCACTCGCGGCCCGCCTGCGCGCGCGGCACACCCTCGCCGCGCACCCGCTCGTCAACTCGGTTCGCAACGGCACCCAGATCGAGATTCATCCGGGTTCCGAAACCGATCCGCTGCTGCGGGCTTTCTTCGACATGATCCGCGAACCCATCTCGCGATTCATTGCCTCGATGCCGCCCGACCCGCAGCATCCGCTGTTCCGGCGCAAGGCGGGAGCGTATCGGCTAAGCGGCTGCTGGACGGTGCGCCTCGAAGGCGGTGCAGGCCATCATGTGAGCCACATCCACCCGCGCGGCTGGATCAGTTCCGCCTACTACGTGTCGGTTCCCGAAGAAATCACCCACCATCCGCGACGGGCAGGCTGGTTGTCCTTCGGCAAGCCGCCGTATCCCATCCGGGGACTCGAAGCGACCGCGTGGGTGCAGCCGGCGGTCGGACGACTCGCGCTGTTCCCGTCATACCAATGGCACGCGGTGGAGAGCTTTCCGGGGCAGTGCGAACGCCTGAGCATTGCGTTCGACGCGGCGCCGATCGCAAGTGGAACGGGAGGCAGTTAGCCCCTCTGCGCGACGCCTCCCCACCCGGCAAACAAATCTCTCCGGAAAACGGATCTCTTCGGCGAACGGATCAGGCGTCGAAGCGGAACTTGCGTTCGACTTCAGCCATGCGCTGCACGATGAGGCGCTCTTCGTGGCTGAGCAGCGGATTCCAGACGTCGAAGATCATGACCACGCGGATCTCTTCGCTGTCGTTCCAGGCTTCGTGCTCGATGGTGTCGTCGAAGATCAGCACTTCGCCCTCGGCCCAACGACGATTGTCGTAGCCGACGCGGAACAGGCAGTTGTCGGGAACGACGAGCGGCAGGTGCGCGACGAGGCGCGCATTCGATTCGCCGTGATGCGGCGGGATCTTTGCCTTGGGCGCGAGCACCGAGAACATGGCGTTGGGGCAGGTTCCGGCCAGATGCACCGCGTCGATGAGTTTCAACGCTGCGGCAGTCTGCGGACAGCGCGCAAGGTTCTCGGGAACCGGCTCGCCGCCGCGATAGAGATGGAACGCGGTCCAGTTGCGGGAGTGATTGAGGTCGGCCCACTGGTTCACCGGCTCACCCGGCCCGTACTGCACGTAAGGAGAGAACGCGGCGCCCGCCTCGCTCATGGCGGTG
>JBIKVA010000122.1:0-8173 GCA_044357085.1 Steroidobacteraceae bacterium
TGCATCGCCGATTACGTCGAGCACGACGTCAAGACCATGCAGCCGATGCTGCAGCGCCTGCGGGGCATGATCGACTCGACGGGCGAAAAAGAGATCGCGCTCGCCGGCATCTTTGATCGCACCACCTGCCTCTACCAGCTCTGCCTCGACCTCAAGGTCGAGCCGGGCAAGCGGACATTCACGTTCCCGTACAGCAAAGTCGCCGCCATCTCGCGCCGCATCGGCCAGTTCGACCTCACCGACCGCGAGATGCACGAACTCTGGCTGAAGCCGCGGCTGCTCGGCTACGCGGCCGCGCTCGGCGTGAAGCTCGAGGTGTCGGACATCGGCCCCGACAACCAGGTGACGGTGAGCCTCGTCGGCTGATTCGACGTCGCGTCGACCCTCAGCGCGCCGCGCCGGGCTGCCGCTCGGGGGCGGCGCGTTCGAAAGGCTCGAGCGACCGGCAGTGGGCGTCGATGCCGACCAGCGTCGGATAGGCCGCGAGATCGCAGGCGAAGCGCCGCGCGTTGTACATCTGCGGCACGAGACAGATGTCGGCGAGCGTGGCCTGCGCACCGAAGCAGAAGCGGCCAGCGGCGGAGTGACGCCGCGCCTGCTCCTCCAGCGCCGCGAAGCCGAGCCCGATCCACTCCCGAATCCACTTCGTCACGGCGTCTTCGCCCGCACCGAGCTCGCTGCGCAACCAGTTGAGCACGCGCAGGTTGTTGAGCGGATGGATGTCGCAGGCCACCGTCAGCGACATCGCGCGGACCGTCGCGCGACCACGCGGATCAGGCGGCAGCAGCGGCGGCTGCGGATGGGTCTCGTCGAGATATTCGATGATGGCGAGCGACTGGGTGTAGACGTCGCCGTCGACCTCGAGTGCGGGCACGAGGCCCTGCGGGTTGAGCGCAAGAAAGGCGGCGGAGCGCTGCTCACCGGCCGGCAGGCTGTGGGGAACCTGCTGGTAGTCGAGTCCTTTCAGGTTGAGGGCGATGCGCGTGCGGTAGGCCGCTGAACTGCGCCAGAAGTCGTGGAGGATCATGCGGGGGGTCTTCCGGGGGGGACGACGAGTGTGGAGGACTGCCGGTGGGAGCGCAGGAACGGATAGAAGATCTGCACGTACCACTTCTCGGTGCCGAACCTGCGGTCATCGGCAAGGCCGTAGGCCGGCGGATAGCGACGCGTGATGCGTGCGGTGCCGAAGAGTACGTCCCAAAGAAAAAGCAGGTTGCCGAAGTTGCCCGAGTAGTGGCCGATGCCGTCGGACTCGGACAACGCATGATGCGCGTAATGCGTGGCCGGAGTGGAAATGGTGCGCTCCACCACCCACATCAGCGGACGCAGGGCGGGAATGCGGTAGAGCGCCTCGTCCCAGCGCCAGCTGCAATGCGCGCCGATGATCACCGCCAGCTTGACGAAGATGTAGCCGACGTAAACCCAGCCGAAGCCGAGATAGACCAGCAAGCCCGACAGCCACAGGCCGGGCATGAACATGTAGTAGAGGGCGTTGTTGCGATAGACGACGCGCACGCTCATGTAGGCGGCGGAGTGATGCGCGCGGTGCAGCGGCCACATCACGCTCGTGTGCGACAACCGGTGCCAGAGATATTGGGTGAGATCGTCGCTGACGAGCAGCGTCGCGATCATGACCCACCAGGGCCAGTGGGCGAGCGCTCCCTGATACTGCGGAATGAAGGCGTCGCAGAGCGCCGCTGCCGCGAGCCCAACCCCACCGGAGACGATCGGGAACATGACCATGACCGCGATGTCGAGCCGGTTGTCCTCGGCACCGGCCTCGCGGGGAAAGAACCCGCCGCGGACGAGCTCGATGAGGGCGAACATCGCCAGCAACCCCGAGACGATGATCAACTGCGCTTCGACCGGACTCAGCATGCGCAGAGTTTAGCCTGTCAGGCGCCGAGGTCGAGCTCCCGACCGGCGCCGACGCGCCCCGCCTCCCGCAGCAGGCGCATCGCGGCGGCCAAGTCCTGGGTCGTCACGCCCAGCGACTTGTACAGCGTGATGTCGTCTTCCGCGATTCGACCCGGACGCAAGCCGGCGAAGACCTCGCCGATCTCGCCGAGCACGTGCGACTCGCCGACCACGCCGCGGGAGATCGCCCCGAGCAGCTCGCCGGCCGCTGCCATGGCGGCCTCGCGGTAGTCGACGAAGAACCGCGCGCGGCTGACGGTCAGGTCATCGACCTCCGCCGTGGTCGGGATCGCCGAGCCGACCAGGTTCAGGTGCTGCCCGGGTCGGCACCATTCGCCCCGGACGATCGGCGCCTTCGCCGAGGTGACGGTGCATACCACGTCGGCCAGCGCGAACGCCGCTGGCAGATCGTCGGCGACCTGCCAGCTCGGGCCCGGGTCGGTGGACGTGCCAACGGCGTCGTCGGCAAGCCGCGCGACCAGTTGCGCGGCACGCTCGCGGTTGCGGGCCCACACCGTCACCGTCTCGAACGGGCGGACGCAGCGCAGCGCCCGGGCATGGTGCCAGGCCTCTTCACCAGCGCCGACGACGAGAAGGTGGCGGGCATCGGCGCGCGCGAGCGCGTCCGTGGCGGCCGCGGTCATCGCGGCCGTACGGATCGCGGTGAGCGTGCCACCCTCGATGAGCGCCAACGGCAAGCCCGTCGCGGCGGCGAACAGCATCACGGCGCCGACATGCGACCCGTGCGGATCGCCGGGCGGACGCTCGAACTTGGAGACGATCTTGACGCCGAAACACTCGTCGTCGCCGCCGAGATAGCCGGGCATCAGGCCGAGCTTCCCGGGACGACCCGGAACCGGCATGAACTGCCGCAGCGGCAACACGCAATTGCGCTGCGAGGTGGCGATCATCGCCCTCTGCATCTCGTCGATGCAGGCCGGATAGCCGAGCAGCGACTCGATGTCGGTCCGCGTGAAGACGCGCACGCTCAGCCCCGCGGTGGCATGAAGCGCATGCGCTGCTGGACGGCGGCGACGTCTTCAGGTCGCGGGAAAGCCTCGGGCATCGCCTCGCCGGGCCGGCGCGGACGGCCGATGGCGTTGAACCAGTCTTCGAGTCCCGGCGGCATGAACACCCAGAAGAGCTTCATGTCGGTGTCGCCCGTGTTGTCGATGCGGTGCCTGGCGTTGCGGCAGAAAAGCACCGCGGAACCAGGCGCCAGCGGCGTGGTGACATCGTCGATGGTCACCGTGCCCCGCCCCTCGTACACGAACACCAGTTCGTGGTTCTGCAGATGACCGTGCTCGCGGATGTGGCAGCCGGGCGGCAGCAACTGCGTTCCGGCGGAGAAGTCTTCGTAGGGCGTGTTCTGCGGCGAGAACTTGACGGTGACGAAGCCGCGCGAGGGCAACGGCTGCCACAGGGACTGGCCGTCGTCCGGACCGCTGACTACCGTGTGCGTGCTGCCGGAATCTTCTCGGGCCATCTCGACACTCCTGCCGCTTGCGCACGCTGCTCGCGCAGGAAGCCGAGCACGGCCGCGTTGTATTGGCTCGTCACCGTCTGCGGACAGAAGTGCCCGCCCTCGCCGAGGATGCAGAGTCGCGCACCCGGGATGCGCTGCGCAAGTTCCTCGGACATCGAGGCCGGCGTGAGCTGGTCGTCGCGCGCCCCGATGACGAAGGTCGGCGTGCGGATGGCGTCGATACGGTGCCGCAGGTCGTGCGACATGACGGCATTGAGCCGGCCGAGCTCGGTCTCGAGACCGGGGAACTCCGCGAGTCGGGTCTCGAAGAACGTCCGCGTATCTTTGAAGCGGTCCTTGAGATACCAGCCGGGCGTCGCCAGCAGCGTGCCGACCATCAGGTAATTGAGCGGCCCGGAGTTCACCAGGATGTCGCGACGCGTGTGGAACGTCTGCAGGAAAAGCGGTGTCGGCCCGGCCCAGCTCGCACTCAGCACCAGCGACGCGAGCCGGCCCGGCTCGCGCAGGGCGATGTGCTGGCCGATCGCTCCGCCCGTGGAGTGCCCGACGAGATGGGCGCGCTCGACGCCGAGGGCGTCCATCACCCGCAACAGGTCGTCGGCCAGTTCACCGGCGTTGGAGACGATCGGGCCGGGTCCCGAACGGCCGACTCCGCGATGGTCGTGCAGGATGACGCGGAACTCGCGCGCGAACTCCTCGACCTGCAAACTCCAGAAACGGCCGCTGCCACCGAGACCGGCGACGAGCAGCAAGGGCTCGCCGTCGCCATGTTCTTCGACATGGATATCGGCGTGGCCGATCGAAACGCGGCGGCCGCTGGCGGCGGACAGGTTGCTCATGCCCGATATTTTCCGATCGGCAGCGACGGCAACCGATGCTTTGTACCGACCCTCCCATGCGTTGCCGTTATGGCACGACGCGGCGAAACGATTGTCGGGCGCGACGCGCGTTGGTTAGATAGACGTCGAGCAGTCCGCACGGGAAAACGTCCATGGCCCTCAATAGCAGCCCGCAGAATCCGGTCACCGCCGAAGATATCGCCACCTACGAGCGCGACGGCTGCGTGCTGCTGCGCGGGGTCTGCAACCGCGAATGGATCGATCGCCTCATGCCCGTAGCCGAACGGCTGGTGGTGCAGAAGGAAGACTTCGGCCTGCTGCCGTCGTACCCGGGCCGGTACATGGCGCGCACCATCCCCGAATTCCGCGAACTCGCCTTCGACGGGCCGATCGCCGAGGCGGCCTGTCGGGTAATGGGCTCCCGCAGTGCGCATTTTTTCTTCGACGAAATCTTTGCCAAGGCGCCGCGCTCGCCCGAAAAGACCATCTGGCACACCGACCGCATGGGCTGGCCGGTCAGCGGCAAGATGGTGCCTTCACTATGGATGCCGCTGACGCGGATCACCCGCGCCAACTCGCTCGAGTGCATCGCCGGCACGCACGTGCAGGACGTGCGCTACTGGCTGTTCTCGCCGAATGCCCGCAAGATGATCAAGCCGCCCGATCGCGTACCGCATGTCGACTGCGAGCCGTGGCGCAACGACCCGCAATACCGCTTCCTGACCTGGGACATGGAACCCGGCGACCTGCTCGTGGTGCACCCCTGGACGCTGCACTACTCCGGCGGCAATCCGGAGGACTTCTGGCGCATCGCGGTGTCGGTCCGCATCTTCGGCGACGACATCCGCTGGGACCCGCGCCCCGACTGCGTCAACCTCGCCGGCATCAGTTTCGACGAGATGATCCCCGGCGAATCTCCGGCCGGCCCGCTGTGTCCGCTCGTCTGGTCGGAGGACGGGCGTCGCGACGGCGACGCGGAATATCCGCGCGGCTTCGCCACCCGCTGGTCGCGCAGCCGCAAGGACGACGTCAATGAATACGCGCTGTTCGAAAAGAACTTCGCCGCGACCCGGACAGCCGCCAAATCAGGATGACTGGCGCGCCACGCGCCGGAATTCGGCGAGCACGTACTCGACCGCCGGGCGCGACCCGGCACCGCTGCGGTAGATGAGGCCGGCCTGACGCTCGATCGCGGCGTCGAGCGAGAGCGGCTGGATCTCGCTCTCGGGGGTCGGACCATCGAGCAGGTGAGCGGGCAGCGGACTCAGGAACTTGCCGCTGCGCACCAGCGACATCATCAGGTTGAGCGAATTGGTGCGGAACACGTCGCGCGGCGCCGGCAAGCCTTCCTCGGCGAAGTAACGCTCGAAACTGTCCTGTGCGTGCGGCTGGTCGGCGATCACCCACCGGTGGGAGACGAGATCGTCGCGCCCCACCGACTTGCGTCGCGCGAGCGGATGGGACCTGCCGGCCATCACCACGGAACGCACCGTGATCAGCGGCTCGAGGATGAAATCCGCCGACACCGTGACCTGCGGAAAGTTGGAGAAGATCAGATCCAGCCTGCCGTCCTGCATGCGACGCAGCAATTCCTCGAAGAAGCCGTCGGTCACCACCATGGCGAGGCGCGGGTGGGCCTGCGCGAGGTTCTGCGCGACGGCGGCTGTCACGTGCGTCGCGAACATCGAGCCGACGCCCACGTAGACCGTGCCGATGACCCCCCGCTCGAGCTCGCGTACCTCGCGGGTCAGTCGCTGGCAGGCGTTCAGGACGATCTGCGCGTGGTGATAGAGCGCGCGGCCCGCCTCGGTCGGCGCCACGCCGCGCGGCTTGCGCTCGAGCAACTCGACGCCCAGCAGGTCCTCGAGGTTCTTGATGCTGCGCGTGAGCGCCGGCTGGCTGATCGCCACGCGCTCGGCGGCGCGCGACAGGTTGGCGCAGTCGACGACGGCCACGAAATGACGAAGCTGGCGCAGTTCCATGTTGGCCTCGGCCACCTTCGGAGCGTGACCCGTTGCGATGCGAGGGACGCATGGATTGTGCCCCGGAAATGATTTGCGTGGCTATGCGCGTGCGGTGGACACTGCGTTTCCGATGGGGGGATCGATGCGCGCCTGGGACTACATCATCGTCGGCGCCGGCTCGGCGGGCTGCGTGCTGGCGAACCGTCTCTCGGCGGACCCCGCCATCCGCGTGCTGCTGATCGAGTCCGGACCACCCGACCGCTCGCCCTATCTGCACGTGCCGGCCGCCCTCATCCGCGCCGTCGGCAATCCGCGTTTCGACTGGTGCCTGCGCGGCGAGCCGGATCCGTCACGCCACGGCAAGGTCGATCTCTGGCCGGCGGGACGGGTGCTCGGCGGCTCGAGTTCCATCAACGGCATGCTGTTCGTGCGCGGCGCGCGCGCGGACTTCGACGGCTGGGCGGCACTCGGCAACCCGGGCTGGGGCTATGCCGACGTGCTGCCGGCGTTCCGCAGCATCGAGAACTCCGCGGTCGACGTCGATGGCAGTCGCGGGCACGACGGTCCGATGCAGGTGTCGCGGCTGCGCACCACGCATCCCCTGGCCGACGTCTTCCTGCAAGCTGCAGGCGAGCTCGGCGTGCCCCGCAACGAGGACTACAACGGCCTCGATCAGGAAGGTGTCTCGCCACCGCAAGTGACGCAGCACGCCGGCTGGCGCTGCAGCAGTGCGCGCGCCTTCCTCACGCCGGTCAGGGGACGTCGCAACCTCGAGGTGCTCACCGGCACGGACGTCGAGCGGCTGGTGTTCGACGGGGACAGCAGGCGCTGCAGCGGCGTCGAGACACGCCGCGGCCGCTTCCTGCTCGCGCCGCGCGGCGAAGTGCTGCTCGCGGCCGGCGCGCTGGGTTCGCCCAAGATCCTGATGCATTCCGGGATCGGTGATGGCGCCGCACTCGGCGAACTCGGCATCGGCCTGCGCCTGCACCGGCCGGCCGTCGGTGCGAACCTGCAGGAGCACCCGAACTCGGTGGTCTGCGCGCACGTCAACATGCGCACGTTCAACATGGACGCGACGCCGCTGCGCATGTTGCGCAACACGCTGTACTGGCTGTTCACGGGGCGCGGACCCGCCTCGAGCCCCTACCCGCACGCGGTCGGCTTCATGCGTTCATCGCCCGACGAGCCGCGCCCCGATTTGCAGTTCCTGTTCGGACCGTTCGCGTTCTCGTTCGACGAGCGCGGCATCCTGCCCTACGACGGTCCCGCGGTGTCGATCGTCGTGAACACCTGCCGGCCGCGCGCCCGCGGCCAGGTCACGCTGCGCGATTCCCAACCCGGTTCGCCGGTGCGCATCAGCCATGCACTGCTCGCCGACGAGGACGACCTGCGCCGGCAGGTCGCCGGCTGCCGGATCGCGCGCGAACTGTTGCGTGCACCGGCGTTCGCACCTCATGTCCGCGGCGAATACCTCCCCGGCCCCGCCATCGACGATGATGACGGCTGGCGCGAACACATCCGCAGGACGAGCTTCCTCGGCTATCACCCCGTCGGCACCTGCCGCATGGGCAGCGATGCCGAGGCGGTCGTCGATCCGCGGCTGGCGGTGCGCGAGGTGGGCGGGCTGCGGGTGGTCGATGCCTCGGTGATGCCGACGCTGGTGTCGGCCAACACCAATGCGGCAACGATGATGATCGCGGAGAAGGCGGCGGCCATGATCCTCCAAGACCGCAAGGCATGAGGACGCAAGGCGAAGAACACGCGCGCTGCACCCGCGATCCGTCCGCGTTCTGGCTCGAGGCCGCCGCGGCGATCAGCTGGGAGCGGCCACCCACCGTCGGTTGCGACGTCTCGAGCACGCCGTCGGGCCGGTGGTTCGCCGACGGCACGCTGAACGCCTGCCACAACGCCGTCGACCGGCACGTCGAAGCCGGACGCGGTGCGCAGCGCGCCCTCATCCACGTCAG
>JBIKVA010000123.1:0-8148 GCA_044357085.1 Steroidobacteraceae bacterium
ACTACCAGAAGGGCGGGCTCGCGATGTACCTCCTCAAGGAGGAAGTCGGTGCCGAGGCGGTCGATCGGACCCTGCAGCGCCTGCTCGGCCAGTTCGCCTTCAAGCCCGCGCCCTACCCGAACGCGACCGATTTCCTGCGCGTGCTGCGCGAAGAGGCGGGTCCCGCCCACGAGGCACTGATCGTCGATCTCTTCGAGCGCATCACCCTGTTCGACGTGAAGGTGGAGTCGGCGAAGACGCGCCGGCTCGCCGACGGCCGCTGGGAGACCACGCTGGCCGTGAAGGCGCGCAAGCTTTACGTCGATGGCCAGGGCAAGGAGACCCCCACGCGACTCGGCGAGAACTTCGAGGTGGGCCTGTTCACGGTGGAGCCCGGCAAGAAGGGCTTCGTGCGTGACAGCGTGCTCGCCTTCGAGCGTCGGGCGCTGCGCGACGGCGAGCAGCAGATCGTGGTGCGCAGCGCCCGCGAGCCGAAGTTCGCGGGCGTCGATCCGTACAACAAGCGCATCGACCGGAACACCGACGACAACGTGCTCGGCGTCGAACGGGGAGGGTGAGCCTCAGTCGAGCGGATCGTGGGCGTTCGGCAGGATGGCGACCGGATGATGCAGCGACTTGAAGCTCGCGTCCTTCGGGTGCTGGTCCCAGCGCAGGGTGAGCGGGATATTGGTGAAGTGCACGCCGATGTTGATCACCCAGAGCGCGAACAGTGCGATCCATGTGGTGACCGCAAGCGCCGATCCGTCCACGCCGGGCAGGCTCATGCCCCAGGCGCACTGCCATAGCCGCCAGGTCAGGTACAGGCACGCCACGATCACCCAGATCGGGCTCCGCCAGCGCTTCCAGACAAAGATTTCCGTGGCGACCTGGGCGACGAACATGACGAGATAGGCGGCGAGTCCCACCGCCACCGGGCGGTTGCCGTTGAGCATGCCCTCGATCACCAGGGTGACGAGCGGCAGTACGAGCCCGACCAGCCAGATCACCACCAGCCAGATCTTGAACCAGGTCGGCGGCGGGCGCGGCCCCGGGAAGGGTGCGGTACCGGCGGCCCGGCGGGCGCCGATCCAGACGTACAGGCTCGCTATCAGGAAGAACACGACGTTCTGCAGAAGTGCCGAGCGCAGCGGGTCGTCGAACAGTGCGGCCTGGGGCATGGAGCCGAAGGATACGCGAGCGCCACCGAGGAACGGTCAGCCGGGGGCTGAATTCCGCCGGCGAGTTCATTACCCTCGAACGGGTCATCGATATCCACGAACAAGGGGGTGGGACATGGGCTGGCAACGACGTGAATTGCTGCTGGGCGGCGTATCGGGGCTCGCACTGGCGGGCCTGGCGGGAGAAGTGGCGCTTGGCCAGGGTGGCGTGACCGACTCTCTCAAGGGGCCCTACCTCGATCTCGGCACCCCCAATGGCAACATGCTGGCGGTGGCGCGGATGTCGGGCGATCTCGACCTCAGCAAACAGAAGTTCGGCTGGTACAACGGCTATGTCTCGGGCGTGCGGCCCGGCGAGCCGTTGCGCGACCTGTTCGGCTTCGCCGGCTTCGGCGTCTCGCGCCTGCTGCCGCACGAGAGCGGCACGGGCTATCGCAAGGTGCTGCGCGAAGTGGGTATCTATTACGACCTCAAGAGCGGCGAGCCCCTCGAGGAGTTCGCGAACCCCTACACCGGCGAGCGTGTGCGGGTGGTGCCGGTGGCGAACGACCCGTTCAACACCACCATCCAGGAGTACTTCCCGCCGCCGCCGAACTATGGCGGCCTGAATGCCTCGTCGCCACCACCAAAAATTCCGCTGTTGCTGCCCTGGAAGCGCCAGGGCGAGTACGTGACGCTCGAGCGTCACATCCATCTTTTCTACAAGAACGCGCTGCAGCCGGACAAATGGCCGCGCGAGTCCGCCGGCCCCATGGCGCGGGTGTCGGAATTCTTCACCTACTTCTTCAAGGCCGCGGAGATGCAGAACCCGAAGGTGACCTCGCTGCCGTTCCACGGCACGTGGTCGCGCGTGACGCCGTGGCTGCCGTGGCTGCTGATGGGACAAGCTGACGGTCATTGCCAGTACATGACGTACCAGGGCAGCGGGCAGAACCTCGAAGACGTGTTACCGCGTCAGGTGCTCGACTACATCGGCAAGAAGTTTCCGCTCTATCTCAACGCCCCGACAAAATGGGTCGAGCCTTCGCTGTCGTCCCTCGAGCGCTACGCGCTCGAGCAGCAGCCGGCGCCGCCCAGGAAATGACGCGCGACTACGACTACGTCATCGTCGGGGCGGGCTCGGCAGGATGCGTGCTCGCCCGCAGGCTGACTGAAGACCCGACCGTCTCCGTGCTGCTGCTGGAGGCGGGGGGGCGCGATCTGAACCCCTTCATCCACATGCCGGCGGGGCTCGCGAAACTCGTCGGCAACCGCCGCATCAACTGGGGTTTCGAGACCGAACCCGAGCCGCAGCTGCTCGGCCGCCGGCTTTACTGGCCGCGTGGCCGGGTGCTGGGCGGCAGCAGTTCGATCAACGCCATGTGCTACATCCGCGGCGACGCGCGCGACTATGACGAGTGGGCGTCCCTCGGCCTGCCAGGCTGGGACTACCGCAGCGTGCTGCCGTACTTCATCAAGGCCGAGCATCAGCAGCGCGGCGCCTCCGCCCATCACGGCGTCGGCGGGCCGCTGCACGTCGAGGATCTGCGCCATCGCAACGTGCTGTCGGAGGTGTTCCTGCAGGCCGCCGCCGAGCGCGGTCATGTGCTGAACGACGACTTCAACGCCGCCAGCCAGCAGGGTTTCGGCATGTACCAGGCGACGCTGGTGGCGGCGAGCCGCTGCAGCACGGCCGTGGGCTATCTGCGGCCGGCGCGCTCGCGCCCGAATCTCACGGTGCTGACCCGCGCAGCCGCCATGCGCATCATTTTCGAAGGCGGCACGGGTGGCGATGCGGGTGCGGCAGGCGGGTTGCGTGCGGTGGGCGTCGAGTGCCGCCGTGGTTCGCGCCGCGAGGTGGTGCGTGCCCGCCGCGAAGTGCTGCTGTGCGGCGGAGCCATGGGCTCGCCGCAATTGTTGATGTGCTCGGGCGTGGGTCCGCCGCAGGAACTCGAGCGTGCGGGCGTCGCGGTGCGCCTCGCACACCCGGAGGTGGGCCGCAACCTGCAGGACCATCTCGATTACTGCACGCTGCAGCGCAGCACACGGCCGGTGACCTATGATTTCGGCGCGCTCGAAGAGGCCGTTGCCGGACTCCGATACCTCGTCACCCGCAACGGACCGGGCGCTTCCAACATCGCCGAGGCCGGCGGCTTCCTGCGCTCCGCGCTCGCCACCGATGAGCGTGCCGACCTGCAGTTCCACTTCGTCCCGGCGCAGCTCGATGACCACGGCCGCAACAAGTTGCCGGGCCACGGCTATACGCTGCATGCCTGTTTTCTGCGGCCGCGGAGCCGTGGGTACATCGGTCTTCGCAGCGCGTCCATGACCGATGCGCCGCGCATCCACGCGAACTACCTCGCCGAACCCGCCGATCTCGCGCACCTCGTGGAAGCGGTGAAGATTTCGCGCGAGCTGTTCGCGAGCAGTGCCTTCGACGCGTATCGCGGCGACGAGATGTTCCCGGGTGCTGCGGTGCGCAGCGATGCCGACATCGCCAACGCGGTGCGTGCCAAGGCCGAGTCGATCTACCACCCGGTCGGCACCTGCCGCATGGGTGGCGACGACGCCTCTGTCGTCGATGCCGAACTGCGCGTTCGCGGCGTCGCCGGGCTGCGCGTGGTCGACGCGTCGGTGATGCCGCGGCTCATCGGCGGCAATACCAATGCGCCAACCATCATGATCGCGGAGAAGGCCGCGGACCTGCTGAAGGCGGCCTGAGCCTCCCGAGCAGGCCTGCCGCGCGTATCGTCATGACCGTCGTCGATCGTCCATTCTCGGAACTCTCGCCCGACGCCGTGCTCGATGCGGCGGAGTCGCTCGGCATCGAGTGCGACGGGCGCCTGTTCGCGCTCAACTCCTACGAAAACCGGGTGTACCAGGTGGGTTCGTCCTCGCACGGACCGCTGGTGCTCAAGTTCTACCGGCCGCAGCGCTGGAGCGATGCGCAGATCCTCGAGGAGCACGCCTTCGCCGCGGAGCTTGCCGCCGTGGAACTGCCGGTGGCGGCGCCGCTTTCGCTGCAGGGGGCGGTACTGCACCGCCACCGCGGCCTGCGCTTCGCGGTGTTCCCCAAACTGGCGGCACGGCCGGCCGAAATCGACGCCCGCGGATCGCTCGATCTCGTCGGCCGCACGCTCGGCCGGATCCATGCCGTGGGCGCGCGGCAGCGCTTCGCGCATCGTCCGACGCTCACGATCGAGCGTCTCGGCTGGCTTGCGCGCGACGCGCTGCTCGAGTCGCGGTTCTTTGCCGAAACGATCCGGCAGGGTACGCTCGATGCTGGCCTGGTTGACAAGTACGCCGAGGTGTCGGAGAACCTGCTGGAACTCGTCGAGGAGCAGATGGACGCCGTCGGCCCCGTCGGGACGATCCGCCTGCACGGCGATTGCCACCTTGGCAACGTGCTGTGGAACGAACGCGGTCCGGTGTTCGTCGACCTCGACGACTGCATGAACGGCCCGCGGATCCAGGACCTGTGGATGTTTCTCTCCGGGTCACTCGATGAGCGTCGCGGCCAATGGCAGGAACTCGTGACCGGCTATCGGGAGTTTCACCACATCGAATCGGCCGAGACCTTTCTCATCGAACCTCTGCGCGCCTTGCGCATGGTGCATCACTCGGCATGGATCGCCGCACGCTGGGACGACCCGGCGTTCCCGCGGGCGTTTCCCTGGTTCGCGAGCCCGCGTTTCTGGCAGGAACACGTCAGCGATCTCTGGCAGCAACTGGAGTTGGTGCGTAATCCGCAATCGCTTGCGGCCGGATAATTCAAGCTGATCGAAAACCCTGAGGAGCCGTCATGAAGGTATTCCGAAACATCCTCGGCGCGACTTTGCTCGCTGCCACTGTGACAGGCATGGTGGCTGCGGTACCGGCTGCTGCCGCGCCCGCGGCCGTGGCCGAAGCCGCCACGCCACGGCAGCCGGTCGTGGCGCTCGATCTCTACCGGCTCGAGCAGCCGGTCGACCCGCAACTCTCGCCCGATGGGCGGCAGGTTGCCGTGCTGCGTCAGACGCGGGATCTGCAGACCGATCAGGTCAAGCACGAGTTGTGGCTGGTCGACGTCGCGAGCGGGGCGCGGCGTCTCCTCGTGGGGGCGGAGCGTTCGCCGGGCGGGGCGCGCTGGGCGCCGGATGGCACACGGCTCGCTTTCGTTGGCCGCGAGGGCGGCAAGCCCCAGGTATTCGTGCTCGATCTCGCCGACGGGCGTGCCCGACCGGTCACGGAGTCGCCGCAGCCGCCGCGTTCGATCTCCTGGTCGCGCGACTCGCGCTCGCTGGCCTATGTGGCGCTGGTCGAGACCGTCACCGAGCCGTTCTACAAACTGCCCGAGAAACCGGCTGGGGCGCAGTGGGCACCTGCCGCGCGCCTGATACGCGACTATCCCTACCGCACCGACGGCGACGGCTGGTCGACTCCCGGGCAGATGCACGTGTTCGTGGTGTCGACGACCGGGGGTCCATCGCGGCAACTGACCCGCGGTGCCGGCGACTGGGGCATGCGCGACGAGTCTCCGGCGTGGCTGCCCGATGGCTCGGCGATCATCGTCTCGGCGGACACCGACCCCGCGGCCCGTCGGCGTGCGGGGCAGTCCGATCTCTGGCTCTGGCCGCTCGCCGAGGGTGCGGCGCCGCAGCAACTCACGCGGGACGACGGCAGCGAGCAGAGTCCGGCAGTGAGCCCCGACGGCAGCCGTCTCGCCTATGTGGGCTGGCGGATCCGGCGCAATTCCTACCAGCGCAACGACCTCTTCGTGATGCCGCTGGTCCGCGGCGAGACGCCGGCAAACCCGGCCTCGACCGTTGCCCGGAACCTCACGCTGGCCCTCGACCGCAACACCGAGCAGCCGCGCTGGCGTGAAGACGGCGCGAGCGTCTTTTTCCTGTATCAGGATCGGGGTGTGAACCGCGTCGGCGAGGTGGATGCGGCGGGGGGCACGCCGCCGCGCCCGCGCGTGCCCGAGGTGGGCAACACGCGGCTGCTGCTGCCGAGCTCGAGCGGCGGCAGCTATTCCGTAGCGGCCGGATCGTTTGCCTACCCGAGTGTCGAGCCGGATCGCCCGCCGGCGCTCGCCCTGCACGTTGGCAACGCGGAGCAGATTCTTTGGGATCTGAATGCCGCGTGGCGCGAAGGCAAGGCGATCGGCGCGCTCGAAGAAATCATCTTCCCCTCGTCGGCCGACCGCCGTCCCGTGCAGGGGTGGATCCTCTACCCGCCCGACTTCGACCCGGCAAAGAAATATCCGCTGGCGCTCGACATCCACGGCGGTCCGCACCTGGACTACGGGCCGATGTTCTCGGTCACGCATCATCTCTATGCGGCGGCGGGCTATGTGGTGCTGTTCATCAACCCGCGCGGTTCGATCGGCTATGGCGAGGCATTTGCCAGCCTCATCAACCGCGCTTACCCGGGCAAGGACCACGACGATCTGATGAGCGCCGTCGATGCCGTCGTGGCACGCGGCTTCATCGATCCGCAACGGCTGTATATCGGTGGCGGCTCGGGCGGCGGCGTGCTGTCGTCGTGGGCGATCGGCAAGACCGACCGCTTTGCTGCAGCCTCGGTGAAGCGGCCGGTGATCAACTGGGCGTCGACCGCGCTCACGACCGATATCGGAACCACCATGGGCCAGTTCTGGTTCGACCGCATGCCCTGGGAAGAGCCGGAGAAATACTGGGCGCGCTCACCGCTGTCGCTGGTGGGCAAAGTGCGCACGCCGACACTGATCATCACCGGCGAGCAGGACTTCCGCACGCCGATGAGCGACTCGGAGCAATACTTCCAGGCCTTGCAGCTGCGCGGGGTCGAGAGCGTGCTGATGCGCCTGCCGGAGGCCAGTCATTCGTTCGGGCGTCCCAGCCAGTGGCTCGCTGCGATCCTGGGCACGATCGGCTGGTACGACCGGCACGTCAATTCCGGCGCGTCAGCAACTGCAGCTCGCGCCGGCGATAGTCGAGAATGAAGGTGTCGAGCACGCCGAGCACGTCCATGCCGATGAGCAGCGCCGGTTCGTCGAGCATGCGCCAGT
Source organism: Steroidobacteraceae bacterium (assembly GCA_044357085.1). GTDB lineage: Bacteria > Pseudomonadota > Gammaproteobacteria > Steroidobacterales > Steroidobacteraceae > UBA964. Next base: position 7,168 of record JBIKVA010000123.1, read on the forward strand.
GGTCAAAGATGTGCAGGTCGAGGAAGTTCACGCGCGCGTTCCGCACCGTCACGTTGCCGAGGCGGATCGCCGGCACGGCGAGGTTCGTGCCCTCCTGAACCTCGCCGGTGACGCCGATCACGCCCTCGGTGCGGGCATCGAGGCCGCGTCGACGCGCTGCCACCAGCGCGGTGCGCAGCGCGAGATTGCCGAGGGTCTGCTGGGCGCCGGTGTCGATGATTGCCTTGACCTTCACCGGACCGACCCAGGCGTCCACCCAGGGCACGTGGCCGGCCTTGAGACGCACCGGGATGGTCGAGTACCCGGGCGGTGCAGCTTGTCCCTTCGAACGCGTGATCTCGATGCGATCCTTGCGAAACTCCACGTGGATGCGGCGGTCGAGCAGTGCGCGCGTGGCCAGTACGCCGTCGGCGCCGCCGAAGGCATCGTCGACCAGCACCAGCCGCTGGTTCTCGGCGAGGAAGTCGCCGATCTCCATTTGCTGCGCCTTGACCACCGGTACCCGGGCGGTGCCCGTGGTTCCCCGCAGCAGCACGGTGCGCGCGCGGTCGGCATCGAGCGACAGCAGGTTCGCGGCGTCGTGGGTGATGACGGAGGTCGAGGCGCCGGTGTCGAGCACGAGTCGCAAGGGCCCCTGGCCGTTGATGTATACCGGCGCCCAGATGCGGCCGATGCGGTCGCGCAGCGTCGGTGCGACGTACTTCGGTTCGTCGGTGGTGACCAGAACCTCGGCGACCTGCTCGGCAACCTGCGCTTCGGCAGCGATGCTCGCGCCGGGTTGCGCGGACAGGAGTCCGCAGAGACCCAGGCCTGACAGCAGCAGTCGCGGCAACAACATGATGGTCATCGGTATAACAGATAGGGCGCGCGCAGTGTGCGCCAGCGGGATTCGTCTTCGGCCCAATCGGATGCGATGGCTGCGGTGTCTTCACCGCGACGGATACGGCGGACCACTTCGCGACCGAAGAGTCCCGCGATCGA
>JBIKVA010000124.1:0-8050 GCA_044357085.1 Steroidobacteraceae bacterium
CCACCGGCCGCGAGCAGGCCGGGCGGTTCTTCGAGAGCCTGTTCGACGGGCGGGAAGTGCTCAGGGTCGCCCCCGGGCTCCAGCCAGACGAGGCCGCGCTGCGCCCGGCGTGTCACGGGGTGTCCAGCGTCTCGCGGTAAGGCACGTGCTCGGCAATGCCCGCGGCATAGCGATCGACCGCCTGGCGCTCGCGCTCGAGGTAATCGGCTATGGCGGTGCGGAAGCGCGGCTCGAAGATGTAGTGGGCCGAGTGCGTCGTCGTCGGCACGAAGCCGCGGCTCACCTTGTGTTCGCCCTGCGTACCGGGTTCGAAGCGCGCGAGCCCCCGCTCGATGCAGAACTCGATGCCCTGGTGGTAGCAGGTCTCGAAATGCAGGCTGTGATGCTCCTCGGCGGCGCCCCAGTAGCGGCCGTAGAGCGTGTCGCGACCGATGAAGAACACCGCCACGGCGACGATCTCCTCGCCGAGCATCGCGAACTTGAAGAGCAGACTCTCGCCCATGTCGCGGGCGATCTGCACGAACGTCTCGGGGCCGAGGTAGGGCTCGTTGCCGCGACGCAGGAAAGTGACCCGGTGCAGCTCCCAGGCGGTGAGTATCTCGGTGCGCGTGGCATCGCAACCGAGCCGCGTCTCGAAGCGGATGCCGGCTTCGGCGACGCGGCGCCGCTCGCGTTTCGCCTTCTTGCGCTTCTCGGCCGTGAAGCTGCCGAGGAAATCCTCGAAGCTCGCATAGCCGCGGTTCGCCCAGTGGAACTGGCAGTCGATGCGGGCGAGCCACCCGTCAGCGAGTGCTGCGCGATCCGCCGCGTTCGGGAACAGCAGGTGCACCGATGACAACCCGGCTTCGCGCGCCGCCTCGAGCAGGGTGTCCTGCAGGGCCCGACGGACCGCGGCGGCCTGCGATGGATCGGCCGCAAGGTCCGCGCGCACCAGCAGGCGCGGCCCGGTTGCCGGGGTGAAGGGGGCGGCGACCACGAGTTTCGGGTAGTACTGCAGCCCGTGGCGCGCGTAGGCCTGCGCCCAGGCAAAGTCGAACACGAACTCGCCGTAGGAGTCGTCCTTCAGCCAGCCCGGGGCTGCGGCGGCGAGCCCGCGTTCGTCGTGCAGGGTGATCAGCCACGGTCGCCAACCGGTGCCGGGGCCGATGCAGCCGGTGCTCTCGAGCGCCGCGAGGAACTCGTGACGCAGGAAGGGGTACCCGTCGCGTTCGAGCGCATTCCACTCGGCGGCCGGCAGGTCCGCGACCCGCTCGACGAGACGGGTGTGCAGCGTCATCCGCCGTGGTCGAAGCGCTCGAGCCAGCGGTCGGCATCGAGCGCGGCCATGCAACCGGAGCCGGCCGAGGTGATTGCCTGACGATACACATGGTCGGCGACATCGCCCGCGGCGAACACGCCCGGCACGCTGGTCGCGGTGGCCATGCCCGCGGTGCCGCTCTGCACGCGGATGTAGCCGTCGTGCATGTCGAGTTGGCCAGCGAACACCGACGTGTTCGGCGTATGCCCGATGGCGATGAAAACACCGGTCAGCGCGAGATCCTGTGCGCTGCCGTCCGCCGTGGAGCGCACGCGCAGGCCATTGACCCCGGAGTCGTCGCCGAGCACGGCATCGACCGCATGGTTCCAAAGAATTTTCACCTTGCCGGCGCGTTCGCGCTCGAACAGGCGATCCTGCATGATCTTCTCCGCGCGCAAGCGGTCGCGCCGGTGCACCAGCGTGACGTGCGCGGCGATGTTGGAGAGGTACAGCGCCTCTTCGACCGCGGTGTTGCCGCCGCCGACCACGGCGACCTGCTGGCCGCGGAAGAAGAAGCCGTCGCAGGTGGCACAGGCCGACACGCCGCGACCCTTGAAGGCTTCTTCGGAGTCGAGTCCGAGATATCGCGCCGAGGCGCCGGTGGCGATGATCAGCGCATCGCAGGTGTATTCGCCGAGATCGCCGATCAGCCGGAACGGCCGCTCGCCGAGCATCGCGGTGTGGATGTGGTCGCCGACGAGCTCGGTGCCGAAGCGCTCTGCATGCGCCTTCATGCGCTCCATCAGCGCCGGCCCCATGAGCCCGTGCGCATCGCCCGGCCAGTTGTCGACCTCGGTCGTGGTCATCAGCTGGCCGCCTTCCTGCAGCCCCGAGATGAGCATGGGCGCGCGGTTGGCGCGAGCGGCATAGACGGCTGCGGAATAGCCCGCGGGACCCGAGCCGAGGATGATGAGTTTGCGGTGTTGCGAAGCCATGCGGGGATGTTAGGGGCAAGCGTGGCGGGATGCACGCGGCGCGCTGCCCGCAGCGCTGTCGTGAAGCTTCCGGCGAAACTGTCGTCGGTACGCTGATTCCCGTAGAATCCGCGCCTTCGAAGACGCCCATCGCGCAGGTTCACCGTTGCCCGAGAACGCCGCCAAGGCTGACACCCCCCAACGCTTCACCGAGACCGTCAGACGCGCGCTGCGCGAGGGTGCGGTCATCCTCACGGGTGTCGTCGCGCTGATGCTGTTCGCGGCCCTGGTCTCCTACGACCCGGCCGACCCCGGCTTCTCCTACACCGGCGACGGCGCAGGCAGCGGCGAGATCGGCAACCTCATCGGGCGGCAGGGCGCCTGGCTCGCCGACACGCTGTTTTTCCTCTTTGGCGGGCCGGGCTATCTCTTCCCGCTGATGCTCGGCGCCGCGTGCTGGCTGATGTTCCGCGAGCGTGACGTCGAGCGCGCCTCGCGCCTCAATACCTTCGTGCGCGCCGGCGGCTTCGTGCTGCTGCTGGCCTCGACCTGCGCGCTCGCGACGCTGCACTTTGCCCCGGGGATCCTGCGCCAGAGCGCCGGCGGGGTGGTCGGCGGACTCGTCGGCGAGTGGATCCAGGGCAACTTCAATTTCGTCGGCGGCACGCTGCTCGCACTGGCCTGTGCCATGGCCGGCATCTCGCTCGCCTTCGGCCTCTCCTGGCTCGCGGTCATGGACCGGCTCGGCGCCGGATTCTGGGGCGCCATCGACTGGCTGCGTGCGCGCCAACTGCAGCAGCGCGACATCGCCGAGGGTGAGGAGCGCAAGGCCGCGCGCAAGGAGACTCTCGAGGTCGAGACCCGCAAGGCCGCGACGCGCTCGAAGCCGCGCATCGAGGCCCCGGCGCCGCAGCCCGAAAAGAGCGAACGTGTCGAGCGCGAGCGTCAGGTGCCGCTGTTCACCGCCAAATCCGGCGAACTGCCGCCGCTGCAGCTGCTCGACGATCCGCCGCCGCGCGAGTCGGGCTATTCCGCCGAGGCGCTCGAGGCGATGTCGCGGCTCGTCGAACTCAAGCTCAAAGATTTCGGCGTCGAGGTCGAGGTGGTGGCGGTGCTGCCCGGTCCGGTGGTCACGCGTTTCGAGCTGCGTCCGGCGCCCGGCGTCAAGGCGAGCCAGATCAGTTCGCTCTCCAAGGACCTCGCCCGCGCGCTTTCGGCGATCAGCGTGCGCGTGGTCGAGGTGATCCCGGGCAAGTCGGTGATGGGCCTCGAGATCCCGAACGAGAAGCGCGAGATCGTCACCTTCGGCGAGATCGTCAAGTCCAGAGCCTACGACGACATTGCGTCGCCGCTCGCGATCGCGCTCGGCAAGGACATCGGTGGCGCTCCGGTCGTGGCCGACCTGCAGCGCATGCCGCACCTGCTGGTCGCCGGCACCACAGGCTCGGGCAAGTCCGTCGCCATCAACGCGATGGTGCTCTCGATGCTCTACAAGAGCACGGCCGAGGACGTCCGGCTCATCATGATCGACCCGAAGATGCTGGAACTCTCGGTCTACGAGGGCATTCCTCACCTTCTCGCGCCGGTCGTGACCGACATGAAGCATGCGGCCAATGCCCTGCGCTGGTGCGTGGCCGAGATGGAGCGGCGCTACCAGCTCATGGCGGCTCTCGGCGTGCGCAACATCGCCGGCTACAACCGCAAGGTGCGCGAGGCCACCGAGGCCAAGAAACCGATCAAGGATCCGGTGCTCATGGCGCGCGCCGCCAACGATCCGACCATCGACCAGTCGCAGATCCCCGACCTCGTGCCGCTGCCGTTCATCGTCGTCATCATCGACGAGCTCGCCGATCTGATGATGATCGTCGGCAAGAAGGTCGAGGAACTCATCGCGCGTCTCGCGCAAAAGGCGCGCGCCTCGGGCATCCACCTGATCCTCGCCACGCAGCGCCCCTCGGTCGACGTCATCACCGGGCTCATCAAGGCCAACATCCCCACCCGCATCGCTTTCCAGGTCTCGGCGAAGGTCGATTCGCGCACCATCCTCGACCAGAGCGGCGCAGAGTCCCTGCTGGGCCACGGCGACATGCTCTACCTGCCGCCCGGCACCTCGATGCCGAACCGCGTGCACGGCGCCTACGTCGCCGATGCCGAGGTGCACCGCGTGGTCGAGGCGCTGCGCAAGTCCGGCGCCCCCAATTACATCGACGACATCATGACCGGACCCAAGGGGCCGGTTCCCGGCCTGCCGCCCGAGGAGGGCGAGGGGGGTGTCTCGGGTGGCGATCCCGAGCAGGACGCGCTCTACGACGAGGCGGTCAAGATCGTCATCAACGAACGCAAGCCATCGATCTCCTACGTGCAGCGGCGCCTCAAGATCGGCTACAACCGCGCTGCCCGCCTCATCGAGGCCATGGAGGCGGCAGGGCTCGTCGGCCCGCTGCAACCGAACGGGGGTCGCGAGATCCTCGTGCCGGCACCCTCGGGCGAGTGAGCCCCCTGCGCATGTCCCGGATTCTTTGTCTCGGCCTGTCGATGCTGCTGGTGCTCGCGTTGCCGCGCCAGGCGCTGGCATCGACGCCGGAGTCCACGGCGCTCGATCGCTACCTCGACGGACTCCTGTCCTGGCGCGCCGAGTTCTCGCAAACGACCACCGACTCGCGTGGCCGCGTGCGCGAGCCGCAACGCGGCCGCTTGCTGGTGCAGCGGCCGGGCCGTTTCCGCTGGGAAATCGCGCCGCCCGAGCAGGTCATGGTGGCTGATGGTCGCAACGTCTGGTTCTACGACCGCGAACTCGAGCAGGTGACGGTGCGCGCCGCAGGCAGCGCCCTCTCGGCCACGCCGGCCATGCTGCTCGCGGGAACCGTGCCGCTGCGCAGTGCCTTCACCGTGCGCGACGCCGGGAGGCGCGACGGACTCGAGTGGGTACGGGTTGCCCCGCAGCGTACCGACGGCGAGTTTCGCGAGGCACGTTTCGGTTTTGCGGGGCTCGAGCTGCGGCGCCTCGAGATCGACGACAAGCTCGGCCAGAAAACGCAGCTCGTCTTCGCGGGCGGCGAGCGCAATGCGCGCATCGACCCTGCCGAACTGCAGTTCACACCGCCCCCAGGCGCCGACCTCATCGGCAGGCCGGTGCCCTGATGCGGCCGCTGCGCTACCTGCCGCTGTGGGGGCTGCTCGGGGCGCTGCTGCTCGGGCTGCTGCTCTATTTCTGCCTCGAGCCGCCCGGTGAGGGCATGGTCTTCCTGCTGCCCGACAAGGTGTCGCACCTGCTCGGTTTCTTTGCCCTGACGCTGTGGTTTGCGGCGCTCGTCGAACGACGCCTCTACGCCGCCATCGGCGTGGGCATGCTGGCCGTCGGCGTCGCCATCGAGGTCGCGCAGGACGCCATGGCACTTGGCCGCTCGGCCGAACTCGCCGACGTCTACGCGGACCTTGCCGGCATCCTGCTCGGGCTGCTGATGTCCCTCGTCATTCGCGACTCCTGGTTCGAGCGCATCGAGCGATGGCTGTCCCCGACCTGACTAGGCCGCTCGCGGACCGCATGCGTCCGCAGAGCCTCGACGACTTCGTCGGGCAGGTGCAGGTCGTCGGGCAGGGCAAGCCGCTGCGCGCCGCCATCGAATCCGGCCAGCCGCATTCGCTCATTCTTTGGGGTCCGCCGGGTACCGGCAAAACGACGCTGGCGCGGCTGATCGCCAAGACCTCCGATGCGCAGTTCATCGCGCTCTCTGCGGTCATGGCCGGGGTCAAGGACGTGCGGGCCGCGGTCGAGAAGGCGCAAGCCGAACGCGCTGCGACGGGTCGGCGCACCGTGCTCTTTCTCGACGAGGTGCACCGCTTCAGCAAGTCGCAGCAGGACACCTTCCTGCCCTATCTCGAGGACGGCACGCTGACCTTCATCGGTGCGACCACCGAAAACCCCTCGTTCGAGGTCGTCAGCGCAGTGCTGTCACGGGCGCGCGTCTACGTGCTCAAGCCGCTCGATGCCGCAAGCCTTGCCGCGCTGCTGCGCCGGGCACTCGCCGACACCGAACGCGGCCTCGGCGCGCTCGGTATCAGCATCGACGACGATGCCCTCGAACTGCTGGTGGCCGCGGCCGATGGCGATGCGCGACGCGCGCTCAACATGCTCGAGATCAGCGCCGATCTGGCGATCGACGGGCGGATCGGCGCGGCGCAATGCGCGGAAGTGGCGGGCGGCACGCGCCGCCGCTTCGACAAGGGGGGCGATCAGTTCTACGACCAGATCTCGGCGCTGCACAAGTGCGTGCGCGGCACCGACCCGGATGCCGCGCTCTACTGGTTCGCGCGCATGATCGACGGCGGCTGCGACCCGACGTATCTCGCCCGGCGCATCACCCGCATGGCCGTCGAGGATGTGGGCCTTGCCGACCCGCGCGGGCTGCAAATCGCGATCGAGGCCTGGGAAGCGTTCGATCGGCTGGGCAGTCCCGAAGGCGAACTCGCCCTCGCCAACGCCGTCGTCTATCTCGCCTGCGCGCCGAAGAGCAATGCGGTCTATGCGGGCTATGGCGAGGCCATGGCCGACGTCGAAAAATTCGGTTCCCTCGAGGTACCGCTGCGCTTTCGCAACGCGCCCACCGGGCTCATGAAGCAGCTCGGCCACGGCGCGGGGTATCGCTATGCGCATGCCGAGCCGGACGCCTATGCCACGGGCGAGCGCTACCTGCCCGACGAAATGCCCGATCGTCGCTACTACCGGCCCGTCGAGCGCGGCCTCGAGATCAAGATCGGCGAGGCGCTCTCGCGACTGCGCTCGCGTGCGTCCGGCAAGTCGGGCGCAGGGGGCGCCTGATGCCGCTGTGGCTCTGGGTCGCACTCGGCAGCGCTGCGGGCGGCGTGGCCCGCTACGGTGTCGCGCGTCTGCTGCCCACGGTGCCCGGCGCCTGGCCAGTCGCTACAATGACCGTCAACGTCGCCGGCAGCTTTGCGATCGGCTGGTTCGCCGCGTTCTTTGCCGCGCGGGCTGCGGCGGGCGGTGCGGCGGTCGAGGCCACCGAGGCCTTGAAGCTGTTCTGGATGACGGGCGTGCTCGGCGGCTTCACCACCTATTCGGCGTTCGCGCTCGAGACGGTGACGCTGGCCTCGGCGGGCGAGGCGCTGCGCGCAGCGCTCTACGTCATCGCCACCGTTGCGCTGTGCCTCGTGGCGGCGCTCGCGGGCCGCGCCCTCGGGCCGGGCTGATCACGAACAGATTTCTTTGGAGTACCCAGTGCTGGATTCAAAACTGCTGCGCACCGAAACCGAAAGCGTCGCCCGCAACCTCGCGCGGCGCGGGTTCGTTCTCGACCTCGAAGCCTTCCGCGCGCTCGAAGAGCGCCGCAAGCACGCCCAGGTCGAGGCCGACAAGCTGCGCTCCGAGCGCAACGCCAACGCCAAGGCGGTGGGCATGGCCAAGGGCAAGGGCGAGGACGCCTCGGCGCTGCTCGGGCGCGGCGAGGAACTCACCCGACAACTCGCCACGGCCGAGGCCGCGCTCAATACCGTGCAGGCCGAGGCCGACGCATGGCTGATGGGCCTGCCGAACCTGCTGCACGATTCCGTCCCCGAGGGGCGCGACGAGAGCGCCAACCTCGAGGTGCGCCGTCACGGCACGCCGCGGCAGTTCGATTTCACGCCGCTCGATCACGCCGATCTCGGCGTGCCGCTCGGCCTCGACTTCGAAGCGGCGGGCCGCATCTCGGGCGCACGTTTCGCAGTGCTTCGCGGTGGCATGGCGCGGCTGCATCGGGCGCTCGCGCAGTTCATGCTCGACCTGCACACCGGTGAACACGGCTATCAGGAAATCTACGCGCCCTATCTCGTCTCGGGCGCG
>JBIKVA010000125.1:0-7980 GCA_044357085.1 Steroidobacteraceae bacterium
GCGCCAGCGTGATGCCGCCATCGAGATCGATGCCTTCGGCGGCGTATGTACCCTCGCCGTTGGCGAAGCCGAGGTCCGTGCCGAGGACGTCGAGGCGTGCGCCCGCCGGCAGATCCGTACCGCCGTAGGTCGCGAGTTCGAAAACGAGTTTGAGGTTGCCCTGCGCGGTGAAATCGGTGGGCAGTTCGAGCGGTGCGCGCGCGAAGCCGAGTATTGCGGTGGCGGGCAGATCGAGCGGTCCGCCGTCGAGCCTCAGGCCGCTGCCGCGCGCTGCGAGGGTGAGCGGCAGGTCGATGCTGCCGAGGGGCGTGGCGCCGATGCGCAGCCGCCCTGCCGGCATGCCCGTGCCCGGCGCGAACCGCAGGTCGAGCCGGGCATCCCGCAGGGTGGCATGCCCGGGTCCGCCGGGAGAACCGATGCGTGTGTCGATGCGTTTGACGGTAAGGGTGAGCCGCTCGATGGCCGCGGCGGGCAGCGGCAGCAATGCGCCGAGGGTGGCGGCGAGGAGGATGCGGACGGCGACGGGTTGCGTGGGTCGACGTGCCATGGTCCTCTTACTCTGGCGGATACGCCTCAATGGTGTCGATCGGTAGATCGCGCACCCGGAAGACTTCCATGGCGACACCGTCATCGGTGACCGAGCGCAACATCAGGCGCAGTTCGCGCTGCTCCCGCGCAGCCTGCTCGGCCAGCGCGCGCAGCTGGCTGAGGCTGGTGACGCGCTGGCCGTCGACCGAGGTCACCTCGAGACCGTAGTCGATCTGGTGCAGATCGCCGGTCGAGCCGGGCTCGACCTGGTGGACGATCAGCACTCCCGCTTCGTCCGGCGAAGACACTTCCGACAGCAGGCGCGGTGCGAACACCACGCCGCTGATGGCGAGGCCCTTGCGGCCGACGTGCTGCAGGCTCGGCTGCAGCGCGGTCGGCAGGGTAGTCTCGCGGCCGTCCCGCCGCACCCGCAGCGGTACGTTGCCGTATCGGCCGCGCAGCGCCAGCACCAACTCGTCGGCGCTCGTGAAGCGGCGCGGATCGTCGGCGATGCCGAGCACCGTGTCACCCGCCTTCAGTCCGAACCCGTCGACCTGGGTTGGCGCGCGCGCCACGGTCAGCGTCAGCACGTCGTCCTCGTCGGTGGCGAAGTCCGTGGTGACCTTGGGGATGGTGGCGGGCTTGCCGGCGCGCAGCAGTTCGAGAACGTGGCAGGCGTGCGGGATCATCACTGCGAAGTTGACGTTCTGGGCCCGCTTGTCGCCGATCGATGCGGTGTTGATGCCCACCACCTCGCCGGTGGCGAGGTCGATGAGCGGACCGCCGGAGTTGCCCGGGCTGATCGGCGTATCCGTCTGGATCATCGGATAGCCTTCGGAATAGGTGACGCCGGCCATGATGCCGCGCGTGGCGGTGAAGGCGTAGCCTAGCGGATGACCGAAGGCGCCGAGGTCCGAGCCCACCGGCGGCAGTCTGTCGCAGGCGAGGCGCGCCTCGGCCGCCTCGGCCGGCACGGTGCCGGCGGCGAGTTCCAGTACCGCGACATCGAGCAGGTTGTCGACGAACAGCGCTCGCGCCGGCCGGCTGGGCTGGTTCTTGAAATTCGCCTGCAGCGTCGTCTGCACGTAGCCCGCCACATGCGCGTTGGTGAGCACCCAGCGGCGTTCGCGATCGACCAGGAACCCGGCGCCCGTCCAACTGCCCGCTTCGCGTTCGATGAAGGAGTATTCGGTGGAGGCGTTGATCTTGACCGTATAGCGGTTGGCTTCTGCGAAGGCGGTCTGTGCTGCGGTGTCCGCGCGGGCACTGGCGGCAAAGCTTGCGAAGCCGAGCAGGGCCGCGAGGCCGAGCGGGGCCGCGATGCAGATCGGGGTGGCGTGGGCGCGGGTCATGGATCACCGGTGGCGTCGGCGGGAGTGCCGAGCGGATCGAAGGTCGGCCGGATTATAGGCTGATCACCGTATCAATCATTGAGCTGCCTCGACATCGAGCGGTGGTCCGCGGTGAGTCGCCGCTGACACCGACACGGGTCGGCCCGTGGCGCGCATCGTTTCCCAGAACTCGCGCCGGGCCGGATGCAGGCTTGCAACCGGGATGATGGTCCGCAGCACCACGTCGCCATATTCGGGGATATCGCCGGCGGCGAGTCCGTATTCCAGCGCGAACCAGACGTTGCCGTGGCGGCGCCACGTCGGCCAGCGATCCTCCGGCGCGTTCTCGACGATGCCCACCTCGTCCATGAGCATGCGGATGATGTCGATCATGGTGGTGATCAGGGTGTGCCCCTCGAGGCGAAACCCCTGGATCAGGCGTTCAAAGAAATGCGGCGTGGCGAGCAGGGGGTACTCCTGCACCTCGCTGACGATGTCGCCGCTGCGCTTGCGCAAGGATTCGCCGCGCAAGTGGTAAACGCCGTCGGCATTGAGCTCGCAGCAGGTCCACATCGCGAGCTTCTTGGTGTCCTCGATCATCATCACCCGCCCGGGACCGAGGGCGGCGACGAGCAGGTCGTGCACCATCCGCACCCGGGGTCCGAACTTCTGCGGGTTGCGGTTGACCTTGAGGGTCTGCTGCCGGTCGCGGATCCGCCGCTCGATGTCACGCCGCAGGCCGCGCGCGTGGCGGTCACTGATGGCGTGGTCTGGCAATTCGAGCATCACAGGCTCCGGGCGGCGGTCACGGGCTGGCCCTGAAGGAGCCATCGGTCCCTGTATCGGACCCCGGCGGGAGGATTTGACGGTCATCGGCTGGCTAATAACGGGCAGTTCGTCGCAGTTCGAGGCGACGGGTTACGGATGACGGCCGGGATCGGGTCCCGGACGCGTCCGGTTCGCCGGCTGCTACCCCCGCGGCGGAGGGGTCAGCGCTTCTGCAGTGCGGCGAGCTCCGCCAGCACCATCTTCGAATGCCCGTTCGGGTTCACGTTGTCGAAGCGCTTCGCGATCCGGCCTTCCGGGTCGATGATGAAGGTGTCGCGACGGGCGATGTTGAGGAGCTTGAACTGCGGGTAGCTGGTCAGCGACCCATAGGCCTTGGTGGTCTCGGTGCCGGCGTCCGAGAGTACCGGGAAGGGCAGGCTGTGCTCCTTCGCAAAAGCTTCCTTGGAATCGACCTTGTCGACGCTGACACCGAGGATCACGGCATTGGCGCGGCGGAAGGCGAAGATCTCGTCGCGGAACTCGCAGGCCTGCGTGGTGCAGCCCGGCGTGTTGTCCTTCGGATAGAAGTAGAGCACCACCCACTTGCCGCGCTGCTCCTTGAGACTGACCCATTTGCCGGTCTGGTCCTGCAGGCGGAACTCGGGCGCCGGTTGGCCGACTTCGGCGGTCGCCAGGGCGAGGGGGGCGCTGAGCGCGAGCAGGGCGAGAGCGATGAGCTTCTTCATGGCAGGTCCTCGGTCACGGGCATCGGGCGGAGACCGGATGATGAGCGAGACGACGTTGCGGGTAAAGGCTGCTCAAGTGCGCCCAAGCTGAAAGACAATGCCAGAGCAGCATCGCGAAAGTTCAATCCAATCGTGAACTTGCGAGCTGTTTTTCGGTCTATCGACATCTTCCGCGCCCCATCCACCCGCCCTCGAAAACCCTGTGTCCCCGCCCTCGCATACGACCGGTTTTCTCCGCTCCCATCTGGTCCTGCCGCTGCTGGCCGGAGGCTTGGTGCTTGTCGCCCTCGTGGCTTTCGATGGCGATCGGCGCATTGCCGAGGCATTGTTTTTCAACGAGGCGACCCAGCACTGGATCGGGCGTGAAAGCTTCTGGACAAACGGCTTCCTCCATACCGGCGGCCGCAACCTGATGCGCCTCGCCGGCGTGCTGGCCATCGTCTGCTGGGCCATGAGCTTCCGTTCGGTGCGGCTGCGTCCGCACCGCCGCAGGCTCGGCTATCTCGCCTTGTGCATGGCGCTGGTACCGCTCACCGTGGGCGGTCTCAAGGAACTGACCAACGTCGACTGCCCCTGGGATCTGCAGGGCTTCGGCGGCACACGACCCAACGTCGAGTGGTTCGAGGACCGGCCGGACGGCCTGACGCGGGCGGCCTGTTTCCCCGGCGCCCCTTCCTCCTCTGCGTTCGCGCTGTTCGCGCTGTATTTTCTTTGGCTCGGCACGCATCCCGCTCGCGCGCGGCTCGTGCTGTCGGGTGTGGCGCTGCTCGGTGCCGTGTTCTCGGTCGCGCAGCAGTCGCGCGGTGCGCATTTTCTCTCGCACGATCTGGTCTCCGCCATGATCGCGTGGCTGATCTGCCTCGCCCTCTACTGGCGGCTTTTCGCCGCTCACAGGACCCCTGATGCCAAAGCAACTTGATCGATTGGCCGCTGTAACGGCCCTTGGATTGGCGGCCGTTTTCGGCAGCTGGGTGCCCTCTGCGGAGGCGTCCGGCGGTCGCCCGTTGCTTGCCGCGCGCAACGATCCCGTGGAACGCAAGCGGCCGGTCGAGGTGCCCGACGACGCCACGCTCGAGGCTGCGGGGGCGCGCATCGGCAAGGTCGTCATTCGCGCCCTTGACGTTTTCGACACCAGTCGCCCCGACGAGAACACCTGGCTGTTCCGCAGCGCCAATCGGCTGCACATCAACACGCGCGAATCGACCATCGCCGACCGGCTGCTGTTCCGCGAGGGAGATGTCTATCAGGGACGTCTGCTGGAGGAGACCGAGCGGCTGCTGCGTGACACCCGCTATCTCTACGACGCGGCGGTACGCCCCGTCCGCTACGCCGACGGCGTGGTGGATGTCGAGGTGGTGACCCGCGACGTATGGACGCTGAACCCCGGCGTTTCTTTTGGTCGCAAGGGCGGCGAGAGCACCTCGGGCTTCGACATCGAGGAGTTGAACCTGCTCGGCCGCGGCTCGCAGATCAACCTCAAGCGGCAGAACGAAGTCGATCGGACCATCGACACCATCCGCTATATCGACCGCCAGCTCGGCAGCACCTGGTGGGCGCTCGAGCTCGAACACTCCAACTTCAGCGACGGTGGAGCCCAGCGGTTCTCGCTCGAGCGTCCTTTCTATGCGCTCGATACGCGTCGCGCCGGTGGTGTGTCGCTCTACGACACCGATCGCATCGACACGCGCTACGACCGTGGCGAGCGCGTCGGCGAGTATTTCGTCGACAATCGGTTTCGCAGCGCGTGGTACGGTTTTTCCGGCGGCCTGCAGGGCCGCTTCGTCACGCGCTGGTCGGTCGGTGTCACCAGCGACGAGCGTGTCTTCGATCCGGTCCAGGGCGGCCGGTTCAAGACCGTCGTGCCGCGCGATCGAAAGCTCGTCTACCCCTGGGCCGAAGTCGAGTGGCTCGAAAACGATTTCCGTGCGGTACGCAATCGCGACCAGATCGAGCGTACCGAAGATTTCCAGTACGGTTGGCGCGCAGGCATGCGGCTCGGTTACTCGACCACCGGCCTCGATGCCGATCGCAATGCGGTCGTGTTCACCTCGCACGCCAGCAAGGGCCTGGAACTCAGCGACAAGAGCAGCTTGCTGTTCGCGGGGTCGCTCGATGGCCGTTACGAGGAAGGCAATTTCGCCGATACGCTGCTCAGCGCCTCGGCGCGCTACTACCACCGGCAGTCCGAGCGGCGGCTCTTCTATGCAGGCCTCTCGGTCGATGCCGGCGAAAAACTCGATGCCGACCGTGAACTCATGCTGGGCGGCGACACCGGGCTGCGCGGTTATCCGCTGCGCTATCAGGGTGGCCAGGGGCGGTGGCTGATGACCCTTGAGCAAAGGTTCTTCACTGACTGGTATCCGTTCCGGCTCGTGCACGTCGGTGCTGCCGCTTTCGTCGATGTCGGCGGGACCTGGGGTCGGGACCCCTTCGCAAGCAGCAACACCCACAAGGTGCTGAGTGACGTAGGCGTCGGCCTGCGACTCGGCAACAGCCGCTCCGGACTCGGTAACGTGCTGCATATCGACTTCGCCTTCCCGGTCAATGGCGACAAGTCGCTGAAGAGCATGCAGGTGACGGTCGAGACCAAGCGCAGCTTCTGACCGATCGCACAGGTGCGAGACACCGATCCATGAAACTGAAACTACCGACTTGGCACTTCCATACGACGGCTCTCACGGCGTGGGCGTCGCTGTGGTGCCTGTTTGCGCTCAACCTGCCGTTCTGGTCGCGGGTGCTCGAGATCCGGCCGATCGCGTCGGTCGGCGATGCGCTGTACCTCGTCTCGTTCGCGCTGCTCGCCTTCATGGCGATCAATCTGTTCCTGCTGCCACTCACGCTGCTGCGGCCGCTGGCCCGGCCGCTACTGGCGCTCGCCCTATTGCTCGCCGGGCTGGCGTCCTATTTCGTCGAGGCGTACGGCGTTCGAATCGACCGCGTGATGATCCGCAACGTCTTCGAGACCGATGGTCTCGAAGCGGGCGAGCTCGTCAACTTCAGTCTCGTTCTCTATGTCGGTGTGCTCGGTGTGCTGCCGGCGCTGGTCGTGATGCGATCGCGCCTGATCGCCACGAGCTGGCGGCGCGAGCTGCTGCATCGTGGCGTCGCGCTCGGTCTCACCGTGCTCGGCATCGGTGCGGTCGCCGCCCTCTACTATCAGGACCATGCCTCGACGCTGCGCAACAACCGCGAGTTGCGGCACATGCTCGTGCCGGTGAACTACCTCGCCGGTCTCGGCAGTTACATCGGCGAGGTGACCAAGCCCGCGTTGCCCTACGAGCCTATCGGCAACGACGCGAAGCCCGGCAGGGTCTGGCAGTCCGCCACCGCCGAGCGTCCGCTCATTTTCGTACTGGTGGTTGGCGAGACGGCGCGCGCAGCCAACTTCGGGCTGAACGGTTATGCGCGACAGACCACGCCGCAACTTGCGACGATTCCGGGGCTGGTCAACTTCACCGACGTGTCTTCCTGCGGCACGTCGACGGCCATCTCGGTTCCCTGCATGTTCTCGGATCTCGGTCGCGCCGGGTTTTCGGCTGAAAAGGCCAAGGCCCGCGACAACCTCGTCGATATCGCCGGCAAGGCGGGTTTCGACGTGCAATGGTTCGGCAACAACACCAACTGCAAGGGTGTCTGTCGCGGCGTACCGGAGATCCGCGCGGTTCGGCAGGAACACCCGCAGTTCTGCATCGGCGACAGTCCGTGCACGGACGGGGCCATGTTCGCCCTGTTCGAAAAGTCCCTCGCACAGCCGAGCGGACGGCGTCTCGTGGTCATGCACATGCTCGGCAGTCATGGGCCGGGATACCACCTGCGCTACCCGCGGGAATTCGAGAAGTTCACGCCCGTTTGCCGCGAGACGAATTTCTCCAAGTGCCGTGTCGAGGACATCGTCAACGCTTACGACAATACCGTGCTCTACACCGATCACCTGCTCGCCAATGCGATCCGCTCCCTGCAGGCGCTTGGTGATCGCGCCGACACCGCGCTCATCTATGTTTCCGATCACGGCGAGTCACTTGGCGAGAACGGGATTTTCTTGCACGCGCTGCCCTACGCCATCGCTCCCGACCTGCAGACGCACGTGCCGATGGTCTTCTGGGCTTCGACCGGGTTCGCACAGCGGATGGGTCTCGACATGACCTGCGTGGATCGTGGACGCGGACGCGCCTTGTCCCACGACAACATCTTTCACTCCGTGCTAGGGTTGATGGACATCGAGACTGCGGCGCGCAGCGCGGCACTCGACATGTTCGCGAACTGTCGCAAGACACCCTAGATTCCCGCGGGAATCATCAAGCGGAGAGAGACCATCATGACCGCAGACCGCAAGCCGGGCACGCGCCGGAGCCGACGTGAATTCATTGCCGCCACCGCAGGCGCGGCTGCAGGCGCAGCAGCGCTGTCTACCGCAGGGCTCCCCGATACTGCCGAGGCCGCCACGGCGTCTTCCTCTTCGCGCAAGCGTCTCTCCGACGATGAGCTGCGCGCGCTCTTCAAGGACCCGGTCTGGAACCGCGAGACCACGGCCCGCCTCGAGGCCGACACGGCACCTGGCAAGTACGTCAACGGCTACGTCACCGGCACGGTCATGGGTGTGCGCGACG
>JBIKVA010000126.1:0-7950 GCA_044357085.1 Steroidobacteraceae bacterium
CGCCGCCGCGGGTCAGGAACTCGCGGTCCTTGTCGAGGTGCTCGAGCGCCATGTCGAGCGAGTGGCACACCGTCGGGATGTGCTTCGCCTCCTCGGGCTCGAGGTCGTAGAGGTCCTTGTCCGCCGGGTCGCCCGGGTGGATCTTGTTCTGGATGCCGTCGAGGCCGGCCATCATCATCGCCGCGAAGGCGAAGTACGGGTTCGCCGAGGAGTCCGGGAAGCGCACTTCGATGCGACGGCCCTTCGGGTTCGACACGAAGGGGATGCGGATCGAGGCCGAGCGGTTGCGCGCCGAGTAGGCGAGCATGACCGGCGCCTCGAAGCCCGGCACCAGGCGCTTGTAGCTGTTGGTGCCGGCGTTGGTGAAGGCGTTGAGCGCCTTGGCGTGCTTGATGATGCCGCCGATGTAGTAGAGCGCGATGTCGGACAGACCGCCGTACTTGTCACCGGCGAAGAGCGCCTTGCCGTCCTTCTGCAGCGACTGGTGGACGTGCATGCCCGAGCCGTTGTCGCCGACCAGCGGCTTCGGCATGAACGTGGCCGTCTTGCCGTAGGCGTGGGCGACGTTGTGCACCGCGTACTTCAGGATCTGCACTTCGTCGGCCTTCTTGATGAGGCCGCCGGCACCGATGCCGATCTCGCACTGGCCGCCGGTGGCGACCTCGTGGTGATGCACCTCGATGACGAGGCCGAGCTCTTCGCAGGCACCGCACATGGCATTGCGGATGTCCTGGTAGGCGTCGACCGGCGGCACCGGGAAATAACCGCCCTTCACGCCGGGGCGGTGACCCTTGTTGCCACCCTCGATGTCGGTGAAGCTGTTCCAGGCGCCCTGCACCGAGTCGATCTCGTAGGCGCAGCCGTGCATCTCGTTCTTCCAGCGCACGCTGTCGAAGATGAAGAACTCGTTCTCGGGACCGAACATGGCGCCGTCGGCGATGCCGGTGCTCTTGAGGTAGGCCTCGGCGCGCTTGCCGATCGAACGCGGGTCGCGCTCGTAGCCCTGCATGGTGGCCGGCTCGATGACGTCGCAACGGATGTTGACCGTCGCCTCTTCAAAGAAAGGATCGAGCACCGCGGTGGCCGCTTCCGGCATGAGGATCATGTCGGACTCGTTGATGCCCTTCCAGCCGGCGATCGAGGAACCGTCGAACATCTTGCCGTCGCGGAACAGGCCTTCGTCCACCACCTTGGCGGGAATCGTGACGTGCTGCTCCTTGCCGCGGGTGTCGGTGAACCGCAGGTCGGCCCACTTCACTTCCTTGTCCTTGATCATCTTGATGACGTCACTGGCGGTGGTCATGTTCGCTCCGTACAAAGGGTCTGGTAGGGGATAAAACGCGCCCGATTATGATGCATCTAGCGTGCCGACGCTCCGGAAAGTCGTTATTTCAACGACTTAGGCGGCGTCCAAGTCAGTAACAACTGCTTTTCCGCCCTAAATCGGTGCAATTTATACATGGTTTGCACCGATTTCGCCCATTCTCGATTCAGGACGGTATCGCCAGCGGGGAACCCGGCTCCACCGTGAACGAAGCCAGCCGCGACAGCTGCCCGTCGCGGCGGGTGACCCGGTCTACCTTGAAGATGTCGGTCCGCCAGGCGCGCGGACCGATATCGAAAACCTGGTAACCGCGCTGGCCGTTGGCGAAAAAGACATTGGGATTGCGCGCGATGATCTTGCGGAAGTCCGGACCACGGATCTTCACGTCCTGACCATCGCCGAGCGAGGAGATGGACGTGCAGACGAACTCGATGGCGGCTTGGTTACGGTCGGGTTCGTCATCACGCTCGGGGAGATAGCCGACGATGTTCTGATGCACGTCGCCCGTTGCAATGATCGCATTGGCGATGTCTTTCCGCCGCAGTGACGCGACCAGGCGCTGTCGGGAGGCGGGGTAGCCCGACCAGGAGTCCGCCGGAGTGTCGGTGCCGTCACGCTGCGCGCCGCTTCGATCGAACGGCATGACCACTACCTGCTGTGCCAGCAGGTTCCACTTGAAGCGGTTGTCGAGACCTTCCTCCAGCCAGGCGTGCTGGCTGTCGCCGAGGATCGAGCCGCTCTGCACCAGCGATGCGGGGCGACAGTTCTTGCGCGCATCTTCGCTGCAGATCTGATCATCCCGGTACTGTCGTGTGTCCAGCAGATGGATTCGCAGCAATTGTCCGTAATCGAGACGACGATGCAGCCGGAGGCCTTCGCCGCCGGGCCGCTGCGAACTGCGCACTGGCATGTTTTCGTACCACGCCTGCATCGCCGCAGCCCGGCGCACCAGAAACTCGGCGGGATCCGTGCCGTTCTCGTCATGCACGCCTGCCCAGTTGTTGTCGACTTCGTGATCGTCGAAGGTCATCAGGAACGGCGCGGCGGCATGGGCCCGCTGCAAGTCGGGATCCGTCTTGTACAAAGAATGCCGCAACCGGTAACCAGCCAGGTCCGTCGGCTCGGCGCCGATGTGTTCCCGGACGACGGGGATTTCCGTTCGTCTGCCCTGCCGCATCTCGTAGATGTAATCCCCGTAGTGGAAGATCGCATCCAGTTCGGCCTCGGCCATGAACTTGTAGGCCGTGAAGTAGCCGTGCTCATAGTTTTGACAGCCGGCTACGCCAATCCGCAGACGGTCGACGTCGCTCATGGCGAGCGGTGCGGTACGGGCGGTGCCGACAGTACTGACGTGTCCGTCGACGATGAATCGGTACCAGTAGCGGGTGTTTGCAGACAACCCGGCAAGTTCGACGTGAACGCTGTGCCCCCACTCGGGGCGAGCAATCGTCTTCCCGCGGATCACCGGCCGACCCGAGAAACGCGGATTCCCGGCGATCTCCCAGCGGACCTCGTGAATACCCGCCGACATGCCGAAATCCGGATCGAGAGGACGCGGTGCCAGACGTGTCCAGATGACGAATCCATCAGGCCACGGGTCACCCGATGCCACTCCAAGGGTGAAGGGATATTCACGCATCGGACCTGCCGACCCGATCGCCGCCTTGGCGCCCAGCAGACCGAGCGCGCCGACACCGAGCAGGACCCGACGCCGATCCACGGCATGTGCGCCCATGTCGAGACTCAAGGAGTGAACGTCACGCCGAGAAACCAGGTGGATCCGACTTCGAGGCCCGCGCGCAGATATCGGTGTTGCGGTCCGGTGGTTCGATATCGGTTTGCGCTCGTGACGTTCCGCCCCTCTACACGCAGTTGCCACTGGGGCGTCGCCGCCCATCTGGCCGTGATGTCGTATGTGCGGAAGGGCTCGATGTAGATGTCCTGCCAGGGATTGGCAGCGAACGATTCCAGATAATCCGACTTGTGGTTCATCGCGACGCGAACTTCGGAGCCCTTGCCGAAGCTGTAAAACAACGCCGTGTTGGCAGACACCTCCGATTGCCACAGCAAGCGGTCCTGAACTCGACGAACGCCGTTGTAGCGGTACGCACTCTCGCCCTCGACCAGCAGCAGATTCGCGGACACACCGAAATTGGCCAAGGCAGGATGGATGTTTTCGAAACTGGTGTTGACCAGGCCCAGCTCGACGCCTTGCAGAGTGGTTTTCTCGCCGTTGATCGGCTGTGTCACCGTCCAGAGCTGGTTGTCTATGGTCTGCTGACCACTGACCGTGAGAATGTCATCGGTGATCTCCTTGCGGAAACCGGTGACGGTGATCATGCCCTCGCCTTCGTTGAAGAAATACTCCACGCCGAGATCCATGTTGGTCGAGACCCGAGGCTCGATGTCGGGGTTGCCTCGCGTGATCGTCAGTTCCGTCGGATCGACAGTCTCTGCGGTGGCCGTGTCCTGCGGATTCGGGCGCCCCAGCGTCCGGCTGAGACCCGCCTTGATCCTGATGCTGTCGTTGACGTTGAAAACCCCGTTCACATACGGCAACAGGTTCCTGTAACCGGTGTCGCGGCCGACAAGATCGGCTTGCAGCAAGCCGGCGCGAATCTGCGAGTTGGCCGATCTCGCATCGATTTCATCGAAACGCAGGCCCGCCGCGACGTTCATCCGGTCACTGATGAAGCTCAGGCTCGCATAGGCGGCCGCCATGCGCTCCTCGTACCGGTAATCGTTCAGCCGCGAATTTCTCCCGGACAGGCTTTGGTTCACGGCGACGCCGTTGACCGCCTCCCCCCAGAACTTGTCGGCATCGATCCACAGTCCGGGATAGGGATAGCCGATGTAGTTGAAAGGCTGCACGAAACCGAGGCCGGTGAGACCAAGTGTGCCGCTGACATAGTTGATGCTCGTGATGTCGCGGCGCAGATCCAGCGACCGGTAGTTCACGCCGAGCGCGTAGCCCCATCCGCGGTCGGTACTGCGCGTGTTCCAGGCGTAATCGACCCTTGCCTCGACGAGATCTTCCTTGGTGTCCCGCCAGTCGCGGTAGGTTTCGCCGAGACGATAATTCGCGGGTGTGACGTAGCTCTGCGGATCATCGAGCACGAACCGCTGCGCGTCGTTGCGGATGTCATAGGTGAGACGCTTGTTCGGTGCATACACGAACGACACGAAGGGGCGCTCGGTGAGGAACGTCGCCTTGGAATAGCCGGCCCTCGTCGATACCTCGCCCCGGTCCGATGTCATCCAGCTGGCACTCAGCTGAATCCCCATCTGGTCGCGCTCGAAGGTGTTGTACCGCCATTGGGTGTCAGCCGAACGAACCCGCATCGATCCGGTTTCTTCGCCCAGGTTCAGCGGCTGGTCGAGAGAGAACAGGCGATTGGTGTTTCGAGTCTCCTGTTCATCGGACATGAAGGCGAACCCGTAAAGGGCCATCCGCACTGCTTCCGAGGGCCGATGTTCAATGTTCACCGTGCCGCCGTACTTCTGGAACTTGTTGGTGTAGAGATGGTTCAGGAAGGAATTCGGCGCCGCAAAACCGTTCCAGTTGGTTGCCTCGGGAGTCGTGGCAGCGCCGGTCGCGGTGTAGTAGAGACGGTTGGTGATCGCGTCATTCGATTGCGTCCGCGGACGTTCGTCGTAGATGCCGCTGATCGCCACGCCCCACTCGTCGCCCGACCCGAACCTGTCGGTCCAGATGAAGTTCAGGCTCGTCCCCAGTGGCGAATCCTTGTCGTCACCCCAGCTGTTGTCGTCGGGGACATCCATGTACGTGGAATAGCTCAGGGTTCCCGTCAGCACGCGCTTCGGTTCCGCTGCATCGAAAGCACCGACAGGCAGGATGTTGAGCATGCCGCCCATTGCGCCTGCATCCATGTTCGGACCAGGCGTCTTGAAGGCTTCGATGAGCCGTACCGAAACGCCGGGGATGACCTGCAAGTTCACCATCCGCGTACCCTCGCCAAGATCGCCGGTGGTGGCGATCGCAAGACCGTTGACGGTTACCGGTACGAAGTCGGGATGGACGCCGCGAATCGACGCAAACTGGCCGATGTCGTCGTTGTAGATGGTGGTTACGCCCGTGATGCGTCGCATCGCCTCGGCAATCGTGAGATCGGGCAGCGCACCGATGTCATCCTGCGAGATGCTGTCGACGATCGTCGTGGAACCCCGGCGCGAAGCGATTTCAGCGCGACCCTGGTACACCGACCCGGTGATCACGATCTCCTCGAGGGCGTCGACCGGGTCGGCAGCAGCGGACGAAGCGCCGACAGCAGCAACCAGTACCGCACCCGCAGCGAAAAACCTGTTCATCCGGCCGTCCTTCGTCGTGAAACACGGCGCGAATGTTGTGCACGGCAGGTTTCAATCCTGTTGCCGTTTCGTTACGCGTGGACGACGCTGCGGTTGCCAGCCAGCCAGGTCCTGAGCGCCAGCAGGCACAGCAGGCCGCTGACGGCGCCCATGACCACGTACGGCGCCGAAGGACGCCAGGCATCGAAGAGGGTGCCGCCGACGATGGCCGCGAAGAAGATGCCCAGCGACCCGCAGAGCGTGAACACGCCGATCACCGCGCCGCGCCCGCGCTCCGGCGCCACCTGGCCGATCAGCGCCTGCGAGGCGAGGATGCCGCTCATCTCGCCGACACCGAGGAACACCGCCGCGACATACATCGCCGGCTGGAACGGATCGTCGACGAGACCGAACCACAGGTAGCTGCCGCAGGCGAGCGCGGAGGCGACCACCATGAAGAGCACGCGGTCGACGCGGTCGATGAAGCTGATCACCGTCACCGCCCACAGCGTCGCCGTGATCTGGATGGCCACGAAGATGCCGCCGCCGCGCGACAGCGCCTCGGCCGGCGTCATGCCCTGTTCCTTGCCGGCCTGCACCATCCAAAGAAAAAAGAACGCGCTGATGATCGACAGCGAGGCCCGCGACACCGCGGCCGAGCAATAGGCGAGGCGCACACGCCGGTCACTGGCTGCGGCGAGACCCACGCGCAGCGTCGCCAGCAGCGGCTCGCGTGTCGCGAGCTGGCCCGGGGCGCGGCGCGGCAGACCGCGCAGCACGATCACCATGGGCACGAGGCAAAGCGCCGCCACCGTCCAGTAGGCCGCGCGGCCGGCGGCGACCGGGTCGAGACCCTGCGCGAGATAGAACTTCGGCAGCTGCGCGGCGAGCCCCACCAGGGTTGCCACGCCGAGTCCGTTGAGGAAGAAGCAGATGCCGACCAGCTTGCCGCGTGAACTCTCCTGCGGGTAATCGGCGATCACCGCCGAGAGCATGGCGGCGATCAGGGAGGCGCCGCAGGCGGTGATGAGGATCATCGCGTAGAGCGTCCAGTCGAAACGCGCCAGCGGAAACAGCAGGTAGCCGGCCGCCAGGATCGCGAAGCCCATGCCGTAGATCACGCGGCGCCCGAGCCGGTCCGAGGCGGCGCCGACGAGCCCGGACAACAACAGCGCCGGGATCTCGCTGACCACGTCCATGGTGCCGCTGACGCGACCCTGGATGTCGTCGGGGATGCCGAGCATCGAGTTGAAGAGATAGGGCCGCAGGTTGCCGACCAGCGTCAGCAGACCGATCGAGAAGAACGCCGTGCCGAGCAGGGCGTGGAAGTTCGCGCGGCTGATGCCGGGTGCGAGGTCCCAGATGCCGACCTTGATGCCCGCGCCTTCGCCGCTCTGGCCGGTGTCCGCACGCTCCGCCGCTGAATTCATCCCGACCCCCTGCAGGCACGAACACGCAACCTGTCGGTCCCGATGCTAGGCCCCGCGAAGCCGGTACACCAGCCGTTATACTGGCCGCCCTTTTTCAGGACCGCGGCATGGACCGCGCGCCGGGAGCCATGGCCCGCACCTTTCAGGAACTCGTCTTCGCGCTGCAGCAGTACTGGTCGGATCAGGGTTGCGTGATCCTGCAGCCCTACGACATGGAGATGGGCGCGGGAACCTTCCACACCGCGACCTTCCTGCGATCGATCGGCCCCGAGCCGTGGAGCGCAGCCTACGTACAACCGTCCCGCCGGCCCACCGACGGCCGCTACGGCGACAACCCGTTCCGGCTGCAGCGCTACTACCAGTTCCAGGTGGTGCTCAAACCCTCACCGCTCGACATCCTCGACCGCTACGTCGGCTCGCTGAAGATGCTCGGTTTCGACCCGCTGACGCACGACATCCGCTTCGTCGAGGACAACTGGGAGTCGCCGACGCTCGGCGCCTGGGGCCTGGGCTGGGAGGTGTGGCTCAACGGCATGGAAGTGACGCAGTTCACCTACTTCCAGCAGGTCGGCGGCATCGACTGTCGGCCGGTCACCGGCGAGATCACCTACGGGCTCGAACGGCTCGCCATGTACCTGCAGGGTGTCGACAGCGTGTTCGACATCGTCTGGACGGACGGCCCCATGGGGCGGGTCACCTATCGCGACGTCTACCACCAGAACGAGGTCGAGCAGTCGGCCTACAACTTCGAACACGCGGACACCGCCGTGCTGCTGCGGCACTTCGACGAACACGAGGCTGCCTGCACGCGGCTGCTCGAGGCCAAGCTCGCGCTGCCAGCCTACGAGCAGGTGCTGAAGGCCTCGCACACCTTCAACCTGCTCGATG
>JBIKVA010000129.1:0-7846 GCA_044357085.1 Steroidobacteraceae bacterium
CGTCGAGCGCATCGAGCACGATCCGAACCGGACCGGGCACATCGCTCTGGTGAAGTACTTCGACGGCGAGCGTCGCTACATCCTCGCGCCGAAGGGCGTGGTTCCGGGTGACGAAATCCGCTCTGGCGCCGACTCGCCGATCAAGGCCGGCAACGCCATGCAGCTGCGCCACATTCCGGTCGGCTCCACCGTGCACAACGTGGAACTCAAGCCGGGCGCGGGCGGCCAGCTTGCGCGCAGCGCGGGTAGCTCGGTGCAGTACACCGCCCGCGAAGGCATCTACGCCTACATCCGGCTGAAGTCTGGCGAGACCCGCAAGGTGCACATCGACTGCCGCGCCACCATCGGCGAGGTCAGCAACGACGAGCACAACTTGCGCAGTTACGGCAAGGCCGGTGCCAAGCGCTGGCTCGGCATCCGTCCGACGGTCCGTGGTCTGGCGATGAACCCGGTCGATCACCCCCACGGTGGTGGCGAGGGCAAGTCCGGCCAGGGCAACCCGCACCCGGTATCGCCGTGGGGCTGGAACACCAAGGGCAAGAAGACCCGCACCAACAAGCGCACGAACCACATGATCGTGCAGCGTCGACAGAACAAGGTCCGCTGAGCGGTCCGGTAAGGTCAGGAGTCAAAAGTGCCTCGTTCACTCAAGAAAGGTCCGTTCGTCGACCTGCACCTTGCGAAGAAGGTGCAGACCGCCGTTGCCAAAAACGATCGCAAGCCGATCAAGACCTGGTCGCGCCGCTCGATGGTCGTTCCCGAAATGGTCGGTCTGACCATTGCCGTGCATAACGGCAAGCAGCACGTGCCGGTGCTGATCAGCGAGAACATGGTTGGTCACAAGCTCGGCGAATTCGCCCCGACCCGTGCCTTCAAGGGCCACTCGGGCGACAAGAAAGTCGCGGCCTGATCGCGGAGCAAACAATGGAAGTCACGGCAAAACTCAAACACGCGCGCATTTCGCCGCAGAAGTGCCGCCTGGTCGCCGACGTCGTGCGCGGCAAGCCGGTGGGCAATGCGCTGGCGACGCTGCGCTTCATGCCGAAGAAGGGCGCCGAGCTCGTGCTCAAGGTCCTCGAGTCCGCTGTCGCCAATGCCGAGAACAACAACGGCGCCGACATCGACGAACTCAAGGTTCACCGCATCATGGTCGACACCGCGCCGGTGCTGAAGCGCTTTGCCGCTCGCGCCAAGGGTCGCGGTGCCCGCATCGTCAAGCGCAACAGCCACATCACCGTCGTGGTCAGCGACGGCAGGAAGGACTGATTCCATGGGCCAGAAAGTCAATCCAATCGGCATCCGCCTCGGCATCACCCGCGAGTGGACCTCGAAGTGGTATGCCAGCAAGAAGCAGTTCCCGGTGAACGTGCACGCGGACTTCCGCCTGCGCGAGTTCCTGCGCAAGAAGCTGGCCGAGGCCTCTGTGTCGCGCATCCAGATCGAGCGTGCGGCGAACAAGGTCAACATCACCATCGAGACCGCGCGCCCGGGTATCGTCATCGGCAAGAAGGGCGAGGACATCGAGAAGCTGCGCGCCGAGACCGCCGCGCTGGTCGGTCGTCCGGTCGCCGACATCCGCATCAACATCTCCGAGATCCGCAAGCCCGAGCTCGATGCACAGCTGGTTGCCGACGGCATCGCGCAGCAGATCGAGAAGCGCGTCATGTTCCGTCGCGCGATGAAGCGCGCTGTCATGAGCACCATGCGCAGCGGCGCGCTCGGCATCAAGGTTCGCCTCTCGGGTCGCCTCAACGGCGCCGAGATCGCCCGCACCGAGTGGTCGCGCGAGGGACGCATTCCCCTGCACACCTTCCGCGCCGACATCGACTACGGCTTCGGCGAAGCGCGCACTACCTACGGCGTCATCGGCGTCAAGGTCTGGATCTTCAAGGGCGAGGTCTTCGACAAGGAAGATCTCTCGAAGGGTTCGGTCGAGGCTGAGTCGGCGGCGCCGGCTGCCGAGGCTCCGGTTGCTGCAGCGGCCGTCGCTGCCACGCCGGCTGCCTGAGCCCCAGGAGTTTTGCAGCGATGATGCAACCCAAGCGCACCAAGTACCGCAAGCAGTTCAAAGGCAACAACGCCGGCCTCGCGCAGCGCGGCAACTTCGTGGCCTTCGGCGACTTCGGTCTGAAGGCTACCGAGCGCGCGCGCATGACCGCCCGCGAGATCGAGGCCGCACGTCGTGCCATGGCCCGTCACGTCAAGCGCGGTGGCCAGATCTGGATCCGCGTCTTCCCGGACGTGCCCATCTCGAAGAAGCCCCTCGAAGTCCGCATGGGCTCGGGCAAGGGCAACGTCGAGTACTGGGTGGCCAAGGTGAAGCCCGGGAAGGTCCTCTTCGAGATGGAAGGGGTGGACGAGAAGACCGCTCGCGAGGCCTTCCGGCTCGCCGGCGCCAAGCTCTCGGTCACCACCTCTTTCGTGAAGCGACAGGTACGTTGACATGAACGCCAAGGATCTGCGCGGCAAGGCCGCGAACGAGCTCAACGAGGAACTCCTCAAGCTGCGCCGCGAGCAGTTCTCGCTGCGCATGCAGCGCGCTACCGGTCAGAGCGTCAAGCCGCATGACTTCGGTCGCGTGCGCAAGGACATCGCGCGCCTGAAAACGGTGCTCGCCGAGAAGGCGGTTGCCGTGAAGACGTCGGGGAAGTAATCCATGAACACCGTCACCGAAGAAACCAAGACCCTGCGCACCCTCACCGGGCGCGTGGTCAGCAACAAGATGAACAAGACCATCGCGGTCGAGATCGAGCGCTTGGTCAAGCATCCGCGCTACGGCAAGTACATCCGCCGCACGACGAAGCTGCTGGCGCACGACGAAGCCAACGAGTCACGCGAAGGCGATACGGTCACGATCGCCGAGTGCCGTCCGCTCTCGCGCAACAAGTCCTGGCGGCTGGTAGCCGTCCTGGAGCGTGCGTCGTGATCCAGTTGCAGTCCATCCTCAACGCCGCTGACAACAGCGGCGCCAAGACCCTGATGTGCATCAAGGTGATGGGCGGTACCCGCCGGCGCTACGCCGCCGTGGGCGACATCATCAAGGTTTCCGTCAAGGACGCGATCCCGCGCGGCAAGGTCAAGAAGGGCGAGGTGTACGACGCGGTCGTCGTGCGCACCCGTCGTGGCGTGCGCCGTCCCGACGGTTCGCTGATCAAGTTCGACGGCAATGCCGCCGTGCTGCTCACCAACAAGCTCGAGCCGATCGGCACCCGCATCTTCGGGCCAGTGACCCGTGAACTGCGTACCGCGCAGTTCATGAAGATCATCTCGCTCGCGCCGGAAGTGCTCTGAGGTCCATCGTCATGAGAAAGATCCGCAAGGGCGACAACGTCATCGTCATCTCGGGACGCGACAAGGGCCGCAAGGGTGCGGTCGTCAGCGTGCTCGACGACGACACCGTGGTCGTCGAGAACGTCAACCGCGTCAAACGTCACACGCGTGGCAACCCGCAGCAGAACAAGCCGGGCGGCATCATCGAGAAAGAAGCCCCGCTGCACGTGTCCAAGGTCGCGCTGTTCAATCCGGGTACGCAGAAGGCCGACCGCGTCGGCATCAAGCGGCTGACGGACGGCAAGCGTGTCCGCTACTTCAAGTCCAACGGAGAGATGATCGACGCCTGAGCGTCGATCCGGCAGGTCAACCAGCATGGCAAGACTGCAACAATTTTACCGTGAGAAGGTCGTGCCGCAGCTTCGCAAGGAGCTCGGCGTCGCCAACGTCATGGAAGTCCCGAAGATCGTGAAGATCACGGTCAACATGGGCGTGGGCGAGGCGGTGGCCGACAAGAAGGTCATCGAGGCTGCGGCGGGCGATCTCGCGAAGATCACCGGCCAGAAGCCCCTGCTCTGCCAGTCCCGCAAGTCGATCGCGTCATTCAAGGTCCGCGAGGGCCTGGCGATCGGCTGCAAAGTGACGCTGCGCGGCGAACGGATGTACGAGTTCCTCGACCGCCTGATCAGCGTCGCAATGCCGCGTATCCGCGACTTCCGTGGCGTGTCGCCGCGCTCCTTCGATGGCAGCGGCAACTACAACATGGGTGTCAAGGAACAGATCATCTTCCCGGAAATCCAGTACGACCAGATCGACCAGATCCGGGGCATGGATATCACCATCACCACGACGGCGAAGGACGACAAGGCGGGACGAGCTCTGCTCGAAGCCTTCCAGTTCCCCTTCCGCAAGTAACAGGGCAGCGAAGCACATGGCCAAGACGAGCATGGTGGAGCGCGAGAAGCGTCGCGCCGCAACCGTCAAGAAACACGCCGCGAAGCGCACGAAGCTTAAGGAGGCGATCCGCAGCCCGCGCACTTCGCCGGAAGAGCGTGCCGCAGCGCAGGTGGCACTGCAGAAGATGCCGCGCGATGCGAGCCCGAGCCGCGGACGCAAGCGCTGTGCGATCACGGGTCGTCCGCGCGGCGTATACCGCAAGTTCGGCCTCTCGCGCGTGAAGATCCGCGAGACGGTGAGCCGTGGCGAACTGCCCGGCGTGTCGAAGGCGAGCTGGTAGGAGCGCACGCCACATGAGCATGACTGATCCCATTGCCGACCTGCTGACCCGCATCCGCAACGCGCAACTCGCCCGCAAGAGCGAAGTGAGCCTTGGTTCGTCGCGACTGAAGCAGGCGGTGGTCAAGGTGCTGAAGGACGAAGGCTACGTCGCCGACTACCGCGTCGACAGCGATGCCGGCAAAAGCACCATGACCATCGCACTCAAGTACTACGAGGGCCGTCCTGTCATCGACC
Source organism: Steroidobacteraceae bacterium (assembly GCA_044357085.1). Taxonomy (GTDB): domain Bacteria; phylum Pseudomonadota; class Gammaproteobacteria; order Steroidobacterales; family Steroidobacteraceae; genus UBA964. The sequence continues at coordinate 4,744 of JBIKVA010000129.1, forward strand.
GCCTCGAGCGCGTGTCGCGTCCGGGGCTGCGCATTTACCGCGGCAAGGACGAATTGCCGAAGGTGTTGGGTGGCATGGGGACCGTGATCGTCTCGACCCCCAAGGGTGTGATGACGGACAAGCAGGCGCGGGCCATCGGCCAGGGCGGCGAAGTCCTGTGCATCGTCGCCTGACCATCCACGCGACACAACGATCCAGGGAACGAACATGAGTCGTGTAGCAAAACAGCCGGTCGCGTTGCCGCAGGGCGTCACCGCGACCATCACCGCCGATGCGGTGACCCTGAAGGGTGCCAAGGGGACCCTGTCCGTCCCGCTTCATGGCGGTGTCAAGGTCGTGCAGGGCGACAAACAGCTCGAACTGCAGTACGACGCCTCGAACCGCACGCAGGCTGGCGCGACCCGCGCCCACCTCGCGAATGTGGTTGCGGGCGTGACCAAGGGCTACGAGCGCAAGCTCGAGCTGGTCGGCGTCGGCTACCGTGCCGCCGTGCAGGGCAAGACGCTGAACCTGACGTTGGGCTTTTCGCACCCGGTTGCGGTCGACATGCCCGAGGGCGTCACCGTCGAAGCGCCGAGCCAGACCGAGATCGTCATCAAGGGAATAGACAAGCAGCGCGTCGGCCAGGTGGCGGCAGAGATCCGCGGACTGCGTCCGCCCGAGCCCTACAAGGGCAAGGGCGTGCGTTATTCCGGCGAGCAGATCTCGCTCAAGGAAGGCAAGAAGAAGTAACCGCTGGCGCGCAACGAGGATCGAGCAATGCAGATCACCAAGAAACAGCGGCGTCAGCGCCGCGCCGTGCGGACCCGCGCCAAGATCCGCGAGCTGGGGCAGCCCCGTCTCACCGTGCACCGCACGCCGCGCCACATCTACGCGCAGGTGTTCGATGCGTCCGGCGCGACGGTGCTGGTCGCCGCGTCGACGGTGCAGGATGCCGTAGTCAACGGCCTCGCGGGCACCGGCAATGTCGAGGCGGCCAAGGCGGTTGGTCGCGCCATCGCCGAGCGCGCGAAGGCTGCGGGCATCGGCAAGGTCGCGTTCGACCGCTCCGGTTTCATGTACCACGGCCGCATCAAGGCGCTCGCGGATGCCGCGCGCGAGGCTGGCCTCGAGTTTTAAGGCAGGACACACGCTATGGCACGAGTCGAAAAATCCCAGGCCACCGACGAGTATCTCGAGAAACTCGTGGCGGTGAACCGCACCTCGAAAACGGTCAAGGGTGGCCGTCAGTTCGGCTTCACCGCACTCACCGTGGTGGGCGACGGCGCGGGCCGTGTCGGCTTCGGGTTCGGCAAGGCGCGCGAAGTGCCGGTTGCCATCTCGAAGGCCATGGCGGCCGCGCGCAAGAACATGGTCAACGTCGCACTCCGCAACGAGACGCTCCACTACGCCGTCAAGGGTAGTCACGGAGCCACCCGGGTGCTGATGCAGCCAGCGTCCGACGGTACCGGCGTCATCGCCGGAGGCGGCATGCGTGCCGTACTCGAGTGCGCGGGCGTGCGCAACGTGCTGGCCAAGAGCTACGGGTCGCGCAACGCCATCAACGTTGTGCGAGCCACGGTCAATGCGCTGGCCTCCGTGCGTTCGCCGGAAGAGATCGCCGCCAAGCGCGGCAAGTCCCTCGAAGAAATCACGGGTTGAAGGTCATGGCGGCCAAGCAGCTTAAAGTCACGTTGAAGAAGAGTATCCACGGCCAACTGGCGAACATCGCGCAGTCGGTGCGCGGTCTCGGCCTTCGCAAGCGGCACCAGACGGTCACCGTGGCAGACACGCCGGAGAACCGCGGTCTGATCCGCACTGCCCGGCATCTGCTCGCAGTGGACGCGAGCTGAGCGCTGCCGCTCGCGGGCCGTTCCCAAGGAGATTCGAAGAATGCGTATCAACACCATCAAGCCCGCTCCGGGTTCCAAGCGACCGCGTCTGCGCGTGGGCCGCGGTGCCTCGGCGGGCCAGGGCAAGACCTGCGGCCGCGGCGTGAAGGGCCAGCGTGCACGCAAGGGCGGATACCACAAGGTCGGTTTCGAAGGCGGCCAGATGCCGCTGCAGCGGCGCATGCCCAAGGTGGGCTTCCGCTCGGCAATGAAGGCCACCCGCGCCGAAGTGCGGCTCGATGAACTCGCCAAGGTATCAGCCGAGATCATCGACCTCGCAGCACTGAAGGCGGCCAACGTGGTGCCTGCCCATGCCGAGATCGCCAAGATCGTCCTCTCCGGAAAGATCGAGAAGGCGGTCACGCTGAAGGGCGTGGGCGTGACCAAGGGTGCGCGGGCGGCGATCGAGGCCGCTGGCGGCCGGATCGAGGCGTGACCCTTCGGGGTCCAGTTACGGCGAGCCATACGGCGGAGACCACAGAGTGAGCAGCGGCGGAACGAACATCAATCCGGGGTCTGTGATTGCTGATGCAACGCGGTTCGGCGAGGTGCGTTCACGCCTGTTGTTCCTGATCGGCGCGCTGATCGTCTATCGGATCGGTTCGTTCATCCCGGTTCCGGGCATCGACGCCGCAGAGGTGGCTCGGTTCTTCGAACAGAATGCGGGCACGATCCTCGGGATCGCCAACATGTTCTCCGGCGGTGCCCTCGAGCGGCTGTCCATTTTCGCGATGGGAGTCATGCCGTACATCTCGGCATCGATCATCGTGCAGATGGGTTCGCAGGTTTATCCGCCCTGGGAAGAAATGAAGAAAGAAGGCGAGGCGGGTCGTCGCAAGATGACCTCCATCACCCGCTACTTCACGCTCGTACTGGCGATCTTCCAGTCACTTGCGGCGGCCACGGCGCTGCAGAACGGCGGCATGGTCAACAACCCGGGCTGGTCGTTCATGTTCATTGCCACGGTCACGATGACCACCGGCACCATGTTCCTGATGTGGCTTGGCGAACAGGTGACCGAGCGCGGCATCGGCAACGGCATCTCCATGATCATCCTCGCGAGCATCGTCGCCGGCTTGCCCGGTGCGGTGGGCCGGACCGTCGAGTCGGTCAATACCGGCGAGATGTCGGGCGTGTTCGCGCTTGTCCTCATCGTCCTCGTGCTCGGGGTGACCGCCTTCTGCGTCTACTGCGAGCGGGCCCAGCGCCGCATCGCCGTGCATTACGCCAAG
>JBIKVA010000130.1:0-7822 GCA_044357085.1 Steroidobacteraceae bacterium
CCATCCAGCACGAACTCATCCCCGAGATCGAGCGGCGTTTCCGCGGCATCGGCCAGGGCTGGGCGCGCTTCGTCTACGGCGGCAGCACCGGCGGCTGGATCGCGATGGCAGCGCAGATGTTCTACCCCGATGAATACAACGGCGCCTGGATCGCCTGCCCCGACCCCATCGACTTCCGTCACTACATGACGGTGAACATCTACGAGGACAAGAACGCCTACTACATGCCGAACCGCTTCAAGCGCACGCCGCGCCCGGCGCATCGCAACTGGCTCGGCCACATCGACACCACCATCGAGGAAAACAATCTTTGGGAGTACGCGCTCGGCACCCGCGGACGCAGCGGCGACCAGTGGGATGCCTGGGAGTCGGTGTTCTCGCCGGTCGGCCCCGACGGCTACCCGAGGCGCATCTGGGACCGCCTGAGCGGCGAAATCGACCCGGTGACGGCGGCGTACTGGCGCGAGAACTATGATCTCGGCCATATCCTGCGCCGCGACTGGCCGACGCTGGCGCCGAAGCTGCGCGGCAAGCTGCGTCTTTACGTCGGCGACATGGACAACTACTACCTCAACAACGCGGTCTATGCCGTCGAGGAGTTCCTGCGCAGTGCGCAGCCGGCGGCCGATGCCGTCATCGACTACGGCGACCGCGACGAGCACTGCTGGAACGGCGACCACACCCGCGCCAATGCCTGGTCGCGCCTGCGCTATCCGCAGATGGTGCTGCCCTGGGCCGTCGAGCGCATGCTGATGACCGCGCCGCCGGGGGCCGATGTGCGCAGCTGGCGGTACTGATCGCCGCCGCGCGCCGCCTATTTGCGCCAGAACGCCGGCGAGAACAGCACCAGCACGCTGAGGATTTCGAGGCGGCCGAGCAGCATGCCGACCGTGCAGACCCAGGTCTGGAAGTCCGTGAGGCCCTGATAGTTTCCCGCGGGGCCGGTCGGTCCGATGCCCGGGCCGAGGTTGTTGACGCTGGCGACGATCGACGAGAACGCGGGCACCAGCTCCATGCCCGACAGCAGCAGCAGGAAGGTCAGCACCGCGATCGTCTGGAAGTAGAGAAAGATGAACGCCAGCACCGAGGCGACGATGCGCTCGGGAATCACCTGGCTACCGACGCGGATCGGGATCACGCCGGACGGATGCACGATCTGCTTCATCTCGCGTTGCGCCTGGCGGACGAGCATCAGCGTGCGGAACATCTTGATGCCGCCGCCGGTCGATCCTGTGCTGCAGACGATGCAGGAGAGGAACAGCATCCACACCGGGGCGAACACCGGCCAGAGATCCCAGTTCTGCGAAGCGAAGCCGGTGGTGGTCGCCACCGACACTACCGCGAATGCGGCATGCCGCAGCGCCTCGAGGAAGTGCGGATAGGTGCCGTGCGTCACCAGCAGCACCGCGATGCCCAGGATGCTCGCGACGAGGACGGCAAGAACCGCCCTGACCTCCGGATCCTGGCGGTAAGGTGACAGCGAGCGTGCATGCACTGCCATGAAGTGCCGCGCGAAGTTCAGCGATGCCGCGATCATCAGCACGATCAGCACGAACTCGATCAGCGGCGAGTTGAAGTAGCCGACGCTGCTGTCGCGGGTGGAGAAGCCGCCCAGTCCCATCGCGGAAAAGGTGTGGCAGACGGCATCCAGCCAACCCATGCCCGCGAGCCGCAGCGCCACGATGCCGGCGACGGTGATGCCGCCGTAGGTGATCCAAAGCGCCTTCGCGGTCCCGGTGATGCGCGGCGTGAGTTTCTCGTCCTTGATGGGGCCCGGGGTCTCGGCGCGATAGAGCGCCATGCCGCCGACGCCGAGCAGCGGCAGGATTGCCACCGCAAGCACGATGATGCCGAGCCCGCCGAACCAGTGCAGCGCATGCCGCCAGAGATTGATCGAGGGCGGCAGGGAATCGAGGCCGGTGAGCACCGTCGAGCCGGTGGTGGTCAAGCCGGACATGGCCTCGAAGTAGGCGTCGGTGAAGCTGAGATCGGGCAGGGCGATGAGCAGCGGCACGGCGGCCGAGCCCGACATCAGCACCCACGCGAGCGTCACCAGCAGGAAGCCGTCGCGCGGCTTGAGTTCGCGCTTGTGGCGGTGGGTGAGCCCGGCAATGCCGAGCCCGACCACGACGTTGATCGCGGCGGCGATCACGAAGTCGATCAGCATGCCGTCGCCGGTGAGCAGCGAGCAGGCAATGGGGATGACGAAGGTGATGGCGAAGAACGCCATCATCAGGCCGAGGATGCGGGCAACGGCGAGCATGCCGCGTCGCTTGCCTCAGCGCCTGCCGGCGGTCTCGCCGAGGAACAGGCGCTCGACCTGGTCGACGTGGCGCCGGTCGGTGATGAACAGCACGACGTGGTCGTCGGCCTGCACCACCGTGTCGTGGTGCGCCATGATCACTTCTTCGCCACGGACGATGCAGCCGATCCTGGCGCTCTCGGGCAGCGCGATGTCCTCGACGTACTTGCCGACCACGCGCGAACTGCGCTGGTCACCGTGGATGATGGCCTCGATCGCCTCGGCGGCGCCGCGGCGCAGCGAGTGCACCTGCACCACGTCGCCGCGCCGCACGTGCGTGAGCAGCGAGCCGATGGTGATGGTCTGCGGCGAGATGGCGATGTCGATGCTGCCCGCCTGCATCAGGTCGGCGTAGGACGGCTTGTTGATGAGCGCCATCACCTTCGCCGCGCCGAGCCGCTTGGCGAGCATCGCAGAGAGGATGTTGGCTTCTTCGGAGTTGGTCAGCGCGACGAAGGCATCGCAGCTGTCGATGTTCTCCTCCACGAGCAGTTCCTCGTCGGCGGCATCGCCCTCGAGCACGATGGCGCTCTCGAGGCGCTCCGAGATGCGACGCGCCTGACGCGGATCCCGCTCGATGATCTTGACCTGGTTGTGGGCCTCGAGCTGGCGTGCGAGCGAATAGCCGATATGGCCGCCACCGGCGATCACCACGCGCCGCACGGGTTTTTCCTCGCGGCGCATCTCGGCCATGAAGCGGCGGATGTCATCCTTTGCGGCGAGGAAGAACACCTCGTCGCCGTCCTCGATGACGGTGTCGCCTTCCGGTTGCACGCTGCGGCCGTTGCGGTAGATGGCAACCACGCGCGCCTCGGTGTTCGGGATGTGCTCGCGCAGGTTGCGCAGCGCCTGACCCACCAGCAGTCCGCCCTTGCGCGCCGACAGGCCGACGAGCCGCACCCGGCCGCCGGCGAAATCGAGTACCTGCAGCGCGCCCGGGTAGCGGATGAGGCGCTCGACATATTCGGTGACGAGCTGCTCCGGGCTGATCCAGACGTCCACCGACAACGATTCGGCACTGAAGAGCTCGGGATGCCGGGTGTACTCGGGGGAGCGGATGCGCGCGATCTTGGTGGGCGTGCGATAGAGGGTGTAGGCGACCTCGCAGGCCATCATGTTCACTTCGTCGGAGCTCGTCAGCGCAACCAGGATGTCGGCGCCCGCCGCGCCCGCAGCCTCGAGCACCGAGGGATAGGCGGCATTGCCGACGACGGTGCGGATGTCGAGGCGATCCTGCAGGTCGCGCAGCAATTCTTCGTTGGTGTCGACGACCGTGACTTCGTTGGCTTCCTCACGGGCGAGCTGGTATGCCGCCGTGCGCCCGACCTGTCCGGCGCCGAGGATGACGATCTTCATGGGAGGCGTAGGGTACTCCCAACCCCGTCCACCGAACAGGGGCGAGCGGGTATGCTGCGGCCTATGACCTCCGCAGAAAAAACCGCGGCGACCGCCGCGTCTTCTCCGTCCGGCACGCCTGCCGGCGGCTCCACCGAATTCGGCCGCGGCTGGAAGGTGCTCGTCGCCTCGCTGCTCGGCGTGGCCTTCGGCGCCTCACCGCTGCCCTTCAACACCATCGGCTTCTTCATCGACCCCCTGCAGCAGGAGTTCGGCTGGAGCCGCACCGAGATCAGCTTCGGCGTCACCATCTACGGCATGCTGGCGGCGTTCCTCGCGCCGCTGTTCGGCTGGCTCGCCGACCGTTACGGCGTGCGACGTGTCGCGCTCGGTTCGCTCGCCATCTTCGGCCTGACCTTCGCTTCCTTTGCCATCATCCCCGGCGAGTTGTGGGCGTTCTATCTCGTGTGGCTGATGATCGGCCTGTTCGGCATCGGGTCGACACCCGTGACCTGGTCGCGGGCGGTGAACCTGTGGTTCTTCCGGCAGCGCGGGCTCGCGCTCGGCATCACGCTCGTCGGCACCAGCATCTCGGCGATGATCCTGCCCTTCCTCACCACCAACTTCATCAGCGAATTCGGCTGGCGTACCAGCTTCGCCCTGCTGTCGCTGCTGCCGCTCGCGATCGCGTTGCCGGTGGGTTTGCTGTGGTTCCGCGAGCCGCGTCCCGAGGAGCGGCCTGAAGGCGTCGGTTCCGGTGCTACCGGCGAGTTGCCGGGACGCACACTGGGCGAAGCGATGCGCGAGCCACGCTTCTGGATTCTTTGGGTGTCGGTGGCCGTCGTCACGCTCGCCTATGCGGGGGCGCTCGTGCACCTGCCCTCGATGCTCAAGGCGCGCGACTTCGACCCCAACAGCGTCGCCGCGGTGCTCAGCGTGTTCGGCCTGTCGATCTTCGCCGGCCGCATCATCACCGGCCTGCTGCTCGATCGCTTCTGGGCGCCTCTGGTCACCCTGCCCATCCTCTGCCTGCCGGCGCTGTCCTGCTGGATGCTGATAGGCGACGCTCCTTTCGGTTTCACGATGGCGGTGTTGGCGGCGTTCCTGATGGGCTTTGCGGCGGGAGCGGAAACCGACCTCGTGGCCTATCTCGCGGGCCGTTACTTCGGCATGAAGAGCTACGGCCAGATCTACGGCGTGCAGTACATGGCGTTCGGGCTGATGGCGGCCTTGTCGCCGACGCTCTATGGCTGGGTGCGGGACTCGACCGGCAGTTATGACCCGATGCTGACCGCCGCCGGCGTGATGTTCGTCGTCGGCGGCTTCATGCTGCTGCTGCTCGGGCCCTATCCGGACTTCGGCCGCGTCACCACGACACCCAGCCCGTCTGCCAGCTCACGAGAATGAAGCCGCCGAACCCGATGCGGTACCACGCGAACAGCGCGAAGGAGTGCTGGCTGACGTAGCGAACGAGGAAGCGGATCGCTGCAAGCGCGGCGATGAACGCCACCACGCTGCTGATGAGCATCGATCGCGCTTCTTCGAGGGTGATCGGTTCGCGGGCATCGAGCAGCTTGTAGCCGGTCGCCGCGAACATCACCGGAATCGCCACGAAGAACGAAAACTCCGCCGCCGTCTTGCGTGACAGGCCGGTCAGCAGGCCGCCGAGGATGGTGGCCGCCGAGCGGCTGGTTCCGGGGACCAGCGCGAGCATCTGGAACAGCCCGACCTTGAAAGCGTCGAGGGGGCGCAGCTGGTCGACCGACGTGACGCGCTCCTCGTGCTGCCGGCGCTCCGCCCAAAGAATGAGCACGCCGCCGATCACCAGCGCGAGCGCCACCGGCACGGGGGCGAACAGCACGCTGCGTATGGTGTCCTCGAATGCCAGGCCCGCAATGGCCGCGGGCAGGAAGGCCAGAAACAGGTTGAACGCGAAGAGCTGCGAGTTCCGATCGCTCGCCAGGGTCGAGGCGACGTTCCAGAGCCGGCTGCGGTATTCCCAGCACACGGCGAGGATGGCCGCGCCCTGCACCACGATCATCTGCCGGAAGCCGATTTCGTCCTCGAGGTCGAGCAGGGCGCGGGTGATCACGAGGTGTCCCGTGCTCGAGACCGGCAGGAACTCGGTCAGTCCCTCGACGAGGCCGATGATGAGGTCAGCGATCCAGTGGGGCACGGTGGGCCGTCAGCTTCGTCGGTCGGCGGATGATCACTCGGGAATTTTTTGACCGCGGGTCTCGATGATCCAGCCGGCGCCGAGCAGGCCGATGATGGGCACGAAGCCCACCAGGAACAGCGTGTTGAGCACCACCGTCGAGTCGCCCGCGCCGGCAGCGGCCACCGAGCCCACGAGGAACGGTCCGCCTGCGGCGATTACCCGGCCGATGTTGTAGGTGAAGCCCGAGCCCGTGGCGCGCAGGCGGGTCGGGAACAGTTCGGGGAGATAGAAGGTGAAGGCACCGAAGATGCCGAAGACCGTGAGACCGATGAAGAAATACATGTAGAGGCGGATCTGCGGCGGCAGGTCGAGGCCAAAGGTGCAGAGCAGCGACACCGCCGACAGCGCGAGGTAGGTCAAGAACATCGGCCTGCGGCCCCAGTGCTTGGCGAGCGGAATGGTGAGCAGGGTGCCGATCAGGCCGCCGGTGTTGAAGATGGCGGTGGCGAGGGTCTTCCAGGATTCGATGAGGACGCTGGTCGCGTTCTTGTCGAGACCCTGCTGCAGCGCTTCGGTCTGGGCGAGGTTCGCGACCACCACGGGGATGAAGGCGTTGCAGCTCCACCAGGTGAGCAGGGCGACCACGGCCATGAGCAGGGCACTGCGGGTGCGTGGCCAGATGTCCGGGGCGAAGATTTCGCGCAGGCGTGGCGGTGCCGAGCTTGCCGCCGCAGCCTGCCATCGCTCCGGTTCCTTCACGAAGGTGCGGATCCAGAAGGCGACTGCAGCCGGCACGAGACCGAAGATGAGCACGTAGCGCCAGGACACTTCGGGAACATCGGCGAACAGATGCCCGGCGATCAACGCGTTGATGCCGGTCGCGAGGAACAGTCCGAAGGGCGCGGCGGTGTAGAGCACGGCGCCTGCCTCGACGCGCTGGTCCTCCGGAACGGCCTCGGCCACCAGCGCGCAGCCTGCTGCCCACTCGCCGCCGATGCCGAGACTGGCGATGAGGCGGCAGACGATCAGTTGCTCGATGCTGGTGACGAAGGCGCAGAGCCCGGTACCGAGTGCATACAGCACCATCGTGATGAGCAGCACGCGCTTGCGGCCGTAGCGGTCCGAGATCGGTCCGAACAGCACGCCGCCGACTGCCCAGCCGACGAGGAAGATTGCGGTGATGACGCCGGTCCAGTAGAGCGTCGCGGTACGCGCTTCGGGCGAGCCGATGGTCAGGCCGAGCAGGGTGGGGATGGCGTTCGGCGCCACGTAGTTGAAGAGCAGGCCATCGAAGATGTCGAAGCCCCAGCCGAGCCAGGCGGCGAACAGCACGATCCACTGATAGCGGGTCAGGCGCAGCATCGGATCCCCCTTCCGATCGAAAGACTGGTCAAGTCATGCCGCAGACGCGTCGTGGCGACGCGGCATCACCGGCGCGCGGCGTTGATGGCCGCGCGCAACTCGAGTGTCGCACGGCGCGCGGCCGCGGCGAAGTCCTCGCCCGACCCGGCATAGAGGATGCCGCGTGACGAGTTGATGACGAGGCCGCGTCCATCCGCCCGTCGGCCGCTGCGGACGGCCTGCTCGACGTCGCCTCCCTGGGCGCCGACACCGGGCACGAGGAAGGTCATGTCGCCGGTCCGTGCACGGATGTCGGCGAGTTCTTCCGGATAGGTCGCGCCGACCACGAGCAGGCAGTTGCCGCGCGTGTTCCACTCGTTCGCCACTTTCTCGGCGACCACCTGGTACAGCCTGCGGCCGCCGACCTCGAGGTCCTGCAGTTCGCGGGCACCGGCATTGGAGGTACGACAGAGGATCACCACGCCCTTGTCGGCGTACTCGAGGAAGGGCTCGACCGAGTCGCGACCCAGCCACGGGTTGACCGTGACGGCGTCTGCTCCGTACCGGCCGAAGGCCTCGGTGGCGTACTTGGCGGCGGTGCTGCCGATGTCGCCGCGCTTCGAGTCGAGGATCACCGGCACCCCAGGCGCCCGCTCGCGGATGTAGCGGATGGTGTCCTGCAGCTG
>JBIKVA010000131.1:0-7786 GCA_044357085.1 Steroidobacteraceae bacterium
ACGCGATGCCCGGGGCATTAGCGGCTCCCGCGCGCAGCCAGCGAAGGTGCAGCATGTCGGTCGCGAACATCGTCGAGAAGCTCGGGGGTGACCCGAACAGCAAGCAGCCGCTGCGTTTGTGGCTGCGGCTGCTCAGTTGCTCCATGGTCATCGAGAAGCGCATCCGCCATCAACTCGCCGAGCAGTTCGGCACCACGCTGCCGCGCTTCGATCTGATGGCGGCGCTCGATCGCCACCCGCGAGGCCTCACCATGAGCGAGTTGTCGAGTTCGATGCTGGTTTCGAACGGCAACATCACCTCGATCGTCGAGCGATTGGTCGACGAGGGTCTTGTCGAGCGACGTCAGGACGAGTCCGACCGTCGGGTTCTGCACGTCGCGTTGACGCCGCGCGGGCGACGTCAATTCGTTGCCATGGCGGCCGTGCATGAGTCGTGGATCGACGCCATGATGGCGAATCTCACCCAGCGCGATCTCGATGCATTGCTCGATGGCCTGCACCGGCTGCGCGTATCGGTGGAGAGCAATCCGATCGGTGGCGATCGTGCCGCCAAGTCGAGGATCAGGGCTGCAAAGGCCCGGCAGTCGCGGCCCTAGGGCCTCGCCGACTGCAAACGCTCGAGCTGTGCGGGATCAGGTGTCTGGTGGACTGTCGTCGGTGAAGCCGAAGTCGAACTGCACCTGCGGCGCGACTGCCGCCGCCGGAGGCGCGCCGCGGCTTTTTTTCCGCGTCGTTTCGCGGGGCCGGTTGCGACTGCCGAGTTTGCGAAAGACTTCGCGTGCCTGCTCGCGAAAGTCTTCGCCCCGCCAGTAGGGTGTCATCCGCCGCCGCGCCTCGCGTGCCGCTGCCTCGTGGTCCACGATCGGCGCGGGATATCCGCGCGGCGGGGCGTCCAGCCGCCAGGGCTCGTGGATGGCCTCGCTCGGCACGTCGCGCAATTCCGGAACGTAGCGCCGGATGAACTTGCCCTCGGGATCGTGGTCGAGCGACTGCTTGACCGGGTTGTAGATGCGCACGGCGTTGATGCCCGTGACACCGGACTGCATCTGGAACTGGCTGAAATGGATGCCCGGTTCGTAGTCCGTGAACAGCCTCGCCAGCACCGGTGCGGTGCGTCGCCAGTCGAGCCAGAGGTGATAACTCGCAAAGGCGACCAGCATCGCCCGCATGCGGAAGGTGATCCAGCCGTTGGCCTGCAGCGAGCGCATGCAGGCGTCGACGAGGGGATAGCCGGTCCGGCCGTGGCACCAGGCGTCGAAGAACGCGGCGTTGAAGGACTCCTCGCGCATGCCCTCGAATGCGGGATGCATGCAGCGGAACTCCAGTGAGGGTTGCTGCTCGAGTTTCTGCACGAAGTGGCAGCGCCAGGCGAGGCGCGACCGGAAGGCCTGCAGTTGTCGCGCCCAGTCGGCGCTGCCCGGATCCGGCGCCTGTGACAATTCGCTGATACGGGCGGCAGCCGCCTGGTCGACCTCGCGCACCGAGAGCGTGCCCCAGGCGAGATGCGTGCTGAGACGCGAGCAGTGACGTGCCGAAATGCCCGGTCGCGAGATGGTGCGCATGTAGCGGCTGGAGCGGCTGTCGAGAAAGCTGCCGAGTACCCGCAGCGCTTCATCGCGGCCCCCACGTTGCACGCTGGCGGTCGGGTCGCCACCGGCAGGCGGGCCGTCGTTTGCGGCGGCGTCGTGCCATGTACGGATCAGCACGCCGTCGCGTGCCGGCAGCGGTTCCGAGCGGGCGCGCTCGAAGCGGATGTGCGGGGGCGGGGGGAGTTGCGGTGCGCTCATCACGGCGTTGCGCCGCGGGGCCCAGCCGTCGCGATCCTTGAGGCGTCGGATCACGCCGTTCGTCGGCAGTTCCTGCCAGGGGACCGCGTGTTCGCGGCACCACGACGCGACACGGCGGTCGCGGGCGAACGTCCAGCCGTTGCCGGTTTCCTCGTGGGACCAGAGGGCGAACCCGCCGTGCTCCCGGGCGAGCTCGGCAAGCACCGCGGTGATCTCGCCGTGACGGACGATCAGCGTGCCGCCGAGTTGCCGCAATGCGGTATCGAGGTCGAGCAGGCAGTCGCGGATGAACCACCAGTGCCTGAACGACGCATCCGGTTCGCGCCAGAGGTCAGGTTCGACCACGTAGAGCGGTAACACCGGCCCGCGAGCGGCGGCCGCCCGAAGCGGGGCGTGCTCGCACAGGCGCAAGTCGCGCTTGAACCAGACGACCTGCATTGTCACGGCGGTGCTTGCGACAGGTCGCGAGCGATGTGCATGGATCGGGTTCCCGGCGGAGGATGCCATCCGATATTCTGCCGTTGATGGGCGTATCCGCAAATGTTCCGCCGGCACGACTGCTCGTCGAGTTGCGAGCGCTGCTCGGCAGCAGCCGAGTGTTGACTGGCGCCGAGAGCACCACGCCGTACGAGTGTGACGCGCTGGTCCTCCACCGCCAGCGTCCGCCGGTCGTAGTACTGCCGCGCGAAGAGTCCGAAGTCGCGGCAGTACTGCGGATCTGCAGCGCTCACGGCGTTCCGGTCGTACCACGTGGCGCCGGCACGGGCTTGTCGGGCGGTGCAACGCCGCACGCGGCCGGAGTGCTGATGGTGCTCGCGGGGCTCGATCGCGTGCTCTCCATAGACCCGCGTTCGCGGGTCGCGATCGTGCAACCGGGCGTGCGCAATCTCGCGATCTCCGAGGCGGTGGCGGCGCACGGGTTGCATTACGCGCCTGATCCCTCGAGTCAGGTGGCCTGCACCATCGGCGGCAATGTCGCGGAGAACTCTGGCGGGGTGCACTGCCTCAAGTACGGCCTCACCCTGCACAACGTGCTGCGGCTGCGCGGCTTCACCATGGCCGGCGAGCCGGTGGAGTTCGGCAGCCTCGCTCCCGATGCCGCCGGGCTCGACATGCTGGCCCTCGTGCTCGGCTCCGAGGGCATGCTAGCCGTGGTGACCGAGGTGGCGGTGCGGCTCACGCCGAAGCCGCAGCTCGCGCGTTGCATCCTCGCCGGTTTCGATGACGTCGGTCGTGCCGGCGACGCGGTGGCCGCGCTGATTGCGGCGGGAATCATTCCGGCGGGACTCGAGATGCTCGATCAGGCGGCGGTGCGACTCGTCGAGCCCTTTGCCCGGGCGGGCTATGACGTCGAAGCGGCGGCCGTCCTGCTGTGCGAGGCGGATGGCACGCCGGAGGAGGTCGACGAGGACATCGGGCGCATGAGCACCTTGCTGCGCGCCGCAGGAGCGACGTCGCTGCGAGTGTCGGCCGATGAAGAGGAGCGGCTGCGGTTCTGGGCCGGTCGCAAGAACGCCTTTCCGGCGGCAGGCCGCGCAGCGCCGGCCTATTACTGCATGGATGGCACGATCCCGCGCCGCCATCTCGGTCAGATGCTGAAGTCGATCCAGCAGATGGAGCAACGGTACGGGTTGCGGTGTCCGAACGTCTTCCACGCCGGCGACGGCAATCTGCATCCGCTCATTCTTTTCGATGATGCCGACGAGGACTCGGTGCGCCGTGCGCTCGCCCTCGGTGAGGAAATCCTCGAAGAGAGCATACGGCTTGGCGGCACGGTGACGGGCGAGCACGGCGTCGGACTCGAGAAGCTCGACACGCTCTGCCTGCAGTTCGATTCCGCGACCCGCGAGGCGTTCTTTGCCGTCAAACGCGCCTTCGACCCGACTGGTTTGCTGAATCCGGGCAAAGCCATCCCGACGCTGCACCGCTGCGCGGAGTTCGGGCGTCAGCGAGTCCGCGGCGGCGAGTTGCCGTTTGCACACCTGCCGCGGTTCTGACGGTAGCTGCCCGATGGAAGCAAACCGATTCGAGTCGGCCCTGGCGCAGATCGCGGAGCATATCCGCGCTGCCGCAGCCGCGCAGCGTCCGCTCTGCATCCAGGGTGGCGGCAGCAAACTTTTCTTTGGCAATGCCGCCGTCGGCGATGTGCTCGACGTGCGGGACCTGCGTGCGGACCCGAGGCACGAGCCGGCTGAACTCGTGGTGACCGTGGCCGCGGGGACGCCGCTCGCCGAGCTCGAGGCCCTGCTTGCGGAGGCTGGCCAAATGCTCGCCTTCGAGCCGCCGCGTTTTGGACCCGCCGCCACCGTGGGCGGCTGTGTGGCTGCGGGTCTCTGCGGGCCCCGCCGGATTGCCAGCGGATATGCCGGCGGAGTGCTGCGCGACCATGTGCTCGGCGCGAAGTTGCTCGATGGGCGCGGCAACCTGCTCTCGTTCGGGGGTACGGTGATCAAGAACGTCGCGGGCTACGACGTGGCGCGGCTGCTGGCGGGGTCGCTTGGCATCCTCGGGGTCATCGTCGAGGTTTCGCTCAAGGTGGTGCCGAGACCTGCAGACGAAGCCACCGTCATGCTCGAGTGTGGAATGGACGAAGCGCTGCGGCGCTGCGGCGATCTCGGCATCGAACCTTGGCCGGTGTCGGCTTCGGCCTGGATCGACGGTCGACTCTACCTGCGTCTTTCGGGCGCTTCTGCGGCGGTGGCGGCAGCCCGCCGGGCGATCGGGGGTGAAACGGTCACGCTCCGCGCTGCCGACGATCTCTGGCTGCGGTTACGCGAGCAGCGGCTCGATTTCTTCGAACTCGCGGCGGACGAGACACTGTGGCGGCTGTCGTTGCCCGCCGGTGCACCCGCAGGCCCGGGTGCCGGCGCGGCGTCCGTCGGCCAGGGTCCGTTGTTGTTCGAGTGTCACGGCATGCAGCGCTGGCTGAAGACCCGGCATGGCGGTGACGCCGCAGTCGCCGGGCGATTCGCAGCGGACATGCGTCAGGCCGCGCGGCGTCTCGGCGGCCATGCCACACGGTTCCGCGGCGACCACGTGTCCGGCCCTGCGTTCGAGCCGCTGGCGCCGGCGCTGCTCGCCATCCACCAACGACTCAAGCGGGAGTTCGACCCCGCATGCGTATTCAACCGCGGCCGTTTGCAGCCGCAGATCGACGATGTCTCGACGCCTGCAGGTAACCCGCCGTGAAGCTCGATCTTGATGACGGATTCGCCGGCAGTGCGATCGGCGGCGAAGCGCGGCAGATCATCGGTCGCTGCGTGCACTGCGGGTTTTGCACCGCAGCCTGTCCCACGTACCGCTTGAGCGGCGACGAACTCGAAGGGCCACGGGGTCGCATTTACCTGATCAAACAGGCTCTCGAAGGAGCGGCGGTCGGTGAGGTCACCCGGACCCATCTCGACTCCTGTCTCACTTGTCGCGCCTGCGAAACGGCGTGTCCTTCGGGGGTGGAGTACGGTCGACTGATCGAGATCGGCCGCGAGGTGGTGGCACGGCAGGCCCCGGCGCCATGGCATCGACGCATGCTCGAGCGTCTGCTGATCGAGTTGTGCAGCCGTCCCCGGCTGTTTGCATTGTTTCTTTGGTCGGGGCGTTTGTTGCGGCCGCTGCTGCCACGCGCTCTTGCGGGGCGTATCCCGTCTGCCAACCCGCAGCCGTCACCGCCCGGGTCGAGCGCAGTGCCGGCGACGCGGGGCTCGCGTCGCGTGATCCTGCTGGAGGGCTGCGTGCAGCCGGCGTTGTTGCCAGGGGTCAATGCCGCGGCCCGGCGTGTGCTGGCGCGCTGCGGCATCGAGACGGTGGTGGCGCCGCAGGCTGGGTGCTGCGGTGCGCTGCGTCTGCATGGCGGCGATACCGCGGGCGGTCTGGCGGCGGTGCGGCGCAACGTCGATGCCTGGTGGCCGCTCGTCGAAGCCGGTGCCGACGCACTCGTGATGACGGCCTCGGGCTGCGGGGTGACGGTGCGCGATTACGGACGGTTGCTGCGCGATGATCCCGCCTATGCCACGCGCGCCGCACGACTGGCGGCGATGACCCGCGATCTCGTCGAAGTGATCGACGCGGCCAATGTCCCCGCAGCCCCGGTATCGGCGGTTGCGGCCCGCGTGGCCTTCCACCCGCCTTGCACCCTGCAGCACGGTCAGCGGCTGGGCGGCCGGGTGGAGTCGGTCCTCAGGCGGTACGGCGCCGAGTTGTCGCCGGTGGCTGACCTCGGGCAGTGCTGCGGCTCGGCCGGTGCCTACTCGATCCTGCACCCTGTGACCGCCGCGGCGCTGCGCGAGCGCAAGCTCGACAATCTCGTCGCTGGCGGGCCGAGGGAAATTCTCTCCGCCAACGTCGGTTGCATTGCCCATCTCGCGGTAAGCTCGCCGGTGCGGGTCCGCCACTGGATCGAATGGCTCGACGAGCGGCTCGCGGCACATGCACTCGTGGGGGAATGACACATGCTCGGCCTGATGCAGGATCAGCCTTTGCTGATCTCCCGGTTCCTGGAGTTCGCAGCGCGCCACCATGGCGACGTCGAGATGGTTTCGCGACGCGTCGAGGGCGACATCCACCGCTACACCTATCGCGATGCACTGCGGCGGTCGAAGCAACTCGCCAAGGCGCTGGATCGCACGGGTCTGGCGGAGTCGGCGCGCGTGGCCACGCTGGCTTGGAACGGCTACCGCCATTTCGAGCTTTATTTTGGTGTCAGCGGCAGCGGGCGGGTGGTGCACACGATCAACCCCCGTCTCAAACCCGAGCAGATCGCGTGGATCGCAAACGATGCCGATGACGAGGTGTTCTGTTTCGATCTGACTTTCTTGCCGCTCGTGCGGGCGATCGCTGCTCACTGCAAGCGGGTGCGGCTGTGGGTCGCGCTCTGCGATACGGACATTCTGCCATCCGATACCGGCATCCCCGGACTCGTGAGCTACGAGTCCTGGATCGGTGCGGAGGACGATCATTACGAGTGGCCCGAGTTCGACGAGCGGCTGGCCGCCGCGCTCTGCTACACGAGCGGCACGACCGGCGACCCGAAGGGGGTGCTCTACAGCCATCGCTCTGCGACCTTGCATGCCTACGCAGGAGCGTTGCCCGACGCCACCGGGCTTTCGGCGCGCGACTGTATCCTGCCCGTGGTGCCGATGTTCCACGTCAACGCCTGGGGCGTGCCCTACAGTGCCGCGATGACCGGCGCCAAGGTGGTGTGGCCGGGCCCCGCGCTCGACGGCAAGTCGGTCTATGAACTCATGGAGTCCGAGCGCGTCACCTGCGCAGCGGGCGTGCCGACGGTCTGGCTGGCGCTGCTCAATCATCTGCACGCCGAGGGCAAGCGCTTCAGCACGCTGCAGCGCACCAGTATCGGCGGATCGGCGTGCCCCCCCGCCATGATCGAGGCTTTCCACGAACTCGGGGTCGAGGTGCTGCACGGCTGGGGCATGACCGAAATGTCGCCGCTCGGTACGGTGTGTCGCCTGAAGGCGAAGCAGCTCGACCTGCCGTGGAGCGAGCAGCTGCGCATCCTCGCGATGCAGGGCAGGGCGGTGTTCGGCGTCGACATGAAGATCGTCGATCCGCAGGGCAAAGAATTGCCCTGGGACGGACGCAGCGCCGGGGATCTGCTGGTCCGCGGGCCGTGGGTTCTGTCGCATTACTTCAAGGGCGAGCAGGAGAGTCCGCTCATCGACGGCTGGTTCCACACGGGTGACGTGGCCAGCATCGACGCGGACGGTTTTCTGCAGATCACCGATCGCAGCAAGGACGTCATCAAGTCGGGCGGCGAGTGGATCAGTTCGATCGAGGTCGAGAACATCGCGATGGCGCATCCGGGCGTCGCCATGGCGGCCTGTATCGCGGTCCCGCACGAGAAGTGGAGCGAGCGACCGCTGCTGGTCGCGGTGATCAAGCCGGGTGCGCAACTCGCCCGCGAGGAACTGCTGGCGTTCTATGCCGGCAAGGTCGCCAAGTGGCAGATCCCCGACGATGTCGTCTTCGTCGACAGCATTCCGCTC
>JBIKVA010000132.1:0-7784 GCA_044357085.1 Steroidobacteraceae bacterium
AACTCGTCGAGCGTGCCAAGCAATGGGCCCGGTCCGCGCCCGATTGCGTGAAGCCCTGGGACAAGAAGGACTTCCGCATGCCGGGAGGTGCCGGTTCGATGGATCCGCGGGTCGCGGGCCTCCTCGTGGCGTCGAACTCCATGGTCCACGAGAAGACTGCTGACAACCTGCCGGCGCCGCAGGCGATCCTGTCCTGCCTCTACGAGGGGCCTCTGCTGCCCATGGATCTCGCGCTGCGGCTCGAGTGCAAGTACATGACGCGGCTGCTGCTCGACGGCACCACGCGGAACATGGTGCGTACGCTGTTCGTCAACAAGACGCGCTGCGAGAAACTCGCGCGGCGACCGGCAGGCGTGCCGCCAACCGACTTCAGCAAGGTCGGCGTGATCGGCTCCGGACTGATGGGCGCCGGTATCGCGCAGGTTGCGGCGCGTGCCGGTCTCGAGGTGGTGTTGCTCGACGTCGATCTCGCTGCCGCCGAGCGCGGCAAGGCAGGGATCGCCAAGCGCCTCGGCGACCTGGTCGCCAAGGGACGGCTCGGGGCCGGCAAGGCCGAGCAGGCGCTCGCCCGGATCGTTCCGGCGGCCGACCCCTCGGCACTCCGCGGTGCGCAGCTCGTCGTCGAGGCGGTGTTCGAGGATCGCGCCGTCAAGTCGCGGGTCATCGGCGCGGCCGATGCGGCGCTCGGCGGTCAGGCTGTCCTTGCCTCCAACACGTCGACGCTGCCGATCACCGGTCTCGCGGCACTTTCGAAGCGGCCAAAGAATTTCATCGGCCTGCATTTCTTTTCGCCAGTCGATCGCATGCCGCTGGTCGAGGTCATCCGTGGCAAGCGCACGTCCGACGCGACGCTGGCGCGTGCCCTGGATTTCGTGCAGCGGCTGCGCAAGTGCCCGATCGTGGTCAACGATGCGCGCGGATTTTTCACCAGCCGGTTCTTCGGCAGCTACGTCAACGAAGGCATCGCCATGGTCGGCGAGGGTGTGGCCCCGGCCTTGATCGAGAACGTCGCCCGCATGCTCGGCATGCCGGTCGGGCCGCTCGCTGTGCAGGACGAGGTGGGGCTCGATCTCGCGGTGAGCGTGACGCGCCAGACCAAGGCCGACCTCGGCGACGCCTGGCAGCCCGGCAGTTCATACCCGATCGTCGAGAAACTCTCGGCGGAACTCGGACGTCACGGTCGCAAGAGTGGTGGCGGTTTCTACGAGTATCCGGCCGGCGGCAGGAAGCGACTGTGGAGTGGTCTTGGCGACATCTGGCCGCGGCGTGATCCGCAGCCGACGGCGGACGAGGTGCGTCGGCGGCTGCTCCACGTGCAGCTCGTCGAAGCGCTCAAGTGCATGCAGGAAGGTGTGATCGAGGACCCGGCCGACGGCGATGTCGGCGCGGTGTTCGGCGTCGGCTTTCCGGCCTACACCGGCGGACCGTTCTCTTACATCGACCACCTTGGTGCGGCGCGCGTGCTGCGCGAGTGCGGCGAACTCGCCAAGCGGCATGGCGAACGCTTCAAGGCACCGCGTCTGCTGCGCGAGATGGCACGCGACGGCCGCCGCTTCTACGGCGGAGCGTCCGGCTAGCGCGGGTCGCCGTTCAGCGGATGTCGATGACGACGTCGCCGATCGTGCCGTCGAAGGGTGTTTCAGCGGCGTAAGCGGGGGTCACCGGGCCGCCGAGATCGATGCCGACGTCGAGTGTCTCGTGGATCGAGAACAGGAACGGCACGGTGCGATCGATGCGCGTGCGGCCGCTTTCCCGGCCGTCGACCTTGAGCACCGCCATGGCCGGTCCACCGGTCATGGGTTTGTCGTAGTCGAGGCTCAGTTCGATTCGTGACGCGCCGAGCGGCAACGGACGGTCGCCGACGACGCGGAAGGTCTGTGCGTCGGCGTAGTTGTACGAGTACACCGGGCGTCGTCGCTCATCGACGTGCAGCGCCCATCCGCCGGCGACACCGCCATAGGCCACGATGACACCGCCCTTGGTGCTGCGCGGCAGGTTGATGTTCGCGGTCACGGTGTGCGAGCGCATCATCACCGGCGGACCCTGCATCTCCGGAATCGCGCGCCCGCCGGCGTAGAGCGTGTAGCGCTTGCGGCCGGACATCAGATGCGGCAAGCCCGCAGTCTGGGCGTTGTCGATGATCGGGAGCACCTGGTTGCGGCCCGCCTCGTTCCAGAACAGCGCCTGCATCTGCGCAAGTTTCGCCGGCTCGTCGGCGGCAAGATCCCGTGACTGCGAGAAGTCGTTGGCGAGGTCGTAGAGCTCCCAGCGATCGTCGAGGGGCGAACCGGTGATCGGCTTGCGGACGTCCCAGGGTGCACGACCGCGGAAAGCCGAAGCCATCCAGCCATCGTGGTAGATCGAGCGATTGCCGTAGACGTTGAAGTACTGCGTGCGGCGGGGCGAGGGAAGCTTGCCGTCATCCAGGGTCGACAACAGGCTGAGGCCATCGATGGGCTGCTGCGCGACGCCGTTGACGATGGCGGGGGCTTCGATCCCCGCGGCTTCGAGCACCGTCGGCATGAGATCGGAGACGAAGGCGAACTGATCGCGCAGGCCGCCGCGGTCCTTGATGCGCTTCGGCCAGCTGATGACGAGCGGGTTGCGGATGCCACCGAGGTGCGAAGCGATCTGCTTCATCCACGGGAAGGGTGTGTTCAAGGCCCAGGCCCAGCCTGCGTTGTAGTGGGCGTGGATTTTCGGGCCGCCGATGTCGTCGAGGCGGGCGAGCATGTCACCGGTGCTCTCGTCGATCCCCTGGATGGTTGCCATGTACCGGATCGACCCCTCCGGTCCACCTTCGCCGCTCGCGCCGTTGTCGCCGACGATATAGATGAACAGCGTGTCGTCGAGGACGCCCATCTGCTCGAGTGCAGAGCGCAGCCGACCGATCTGCGCGTCGGTGTGCGCAAGGAACCCCGCATAGGTTTCCATATAGCGTTCGGCGACGCGGCGTTGCGCTGCGGTCAAGGAATCCCAGGCGGGCAGGGCATCCGGTCGCGGCGTGAGCAGCGCGTTGGCCGGGATGACGCCGAGGGCTTGCTGCCGCGCGAAAGATTGTTCGCGCAGTCGATCCCAGCCTGCGGCGAAGCGACCCTTGTAGCGATCGATCCAGGGCTTGGGCACCTGCAGCGGCGCATGGGCGGCGCCCGGGGCGAAGTAGGCAAAGAATGGCCGGTCGGGCGTGGCAGAGCGGTGACGCTGCATCCAGGCGATCGTCTGGTCAGCCAGATCCTCGGTCAGGTGGTATCCCGGCCGCTTGGGTGCCGTGATGAAGGTCTGGTCCTGCACCAGCGTCGGTGCGAACTGGTCGACCTCGGCCGGCAGGAATCCGTAGAAATGGTCGAATCCCTGCCGCAGCGGCCAGCGGTCGTAGGGACCGGCCGGGGAAATCTCCCACTCGGGCGCAAGATGCCACTTGCCGAAGGCGGCGGTGCCGTAGCCGTGCTGGCGCAGGATCTCTGCAAGCGTCGCCGCGCTCTTCGGCAGCATGCCGTTGTAGCCCGGATAGGCCGAAGGTGTGTTGAGCACCGCCCCGACCCCGACGGCGTGCGGATTGCGCCCGGTCAGCAGCGCGGCACGCGTCGGTGAACAGATGGCCGTGGTGTGGAAGCGGTTGTAGCGCAGACCCTCGTCGGCGAGGCGCTGCAGGGTGGGAGTTTCGATGGGTCCGCCGAAGGTGCTGGCTGCCGCGAAGCCGACGTCGTCGAGCAGCACGATCACGACGTTCGGTGCGTTGCGCGGCGCTGACTGCAGCGCCATCTGCTGCTTCGGATACTCGCCCGGGACCACCGTTCCCGGGGTGGGCGGTTTCAAGGAGGGCGCCGGCAGCACCTGCGAGGCGGCGATGCCACCCCCGAGCGCGAGCAGCGTGGCCACGAGGAACGTTGTCAGGCGGATGAGTCTGGTCATGTTGCTGCTCCACGTCGGTCGTCGGCTTGCGGCGGCGTATATCGCGGCGGCGCGACGCCGGGGGGCGAGCCGGGCAGACCAAAGTAATAGTGTCCGGCAGTCAGGCCGCCATCGACGGCGAGCTCGCTGCCCATGCAGTACGAGGACTCGTCGGCGGCGAGGAACACGAAGCATTCCGCGGCCTCCTCGGCGCGGCCGACGCGCTGCGCAGCAAATTGCTTGAACGCGAAATCGAGTTGCGAGGTCGGCAGCCCCTGCGGATTGGCCATCGGCGTGTTGATGCCGCCCGGGTGGACCGAGTTCACCCGCACGCCATGTGGACCGAGTTCGAGCGCGGCGACCTTGGTCATGCCGCGCACGGCGAACTTCGAGCCCACGTAGGCCGTGAGCGAATTTGCGCCGTGCAAACCGTCGGCCGAGGAATTGTTGATGATCGAACCGCTGCGCTGGCGCACCATGTGCGCAGCGACGGCGCGCATGCCGTTGAAGGTGCCGACCACGTTGACCTCGAGGATGCGTCGCAGGTCGGCGGCGGATGTCGAGAGCAGGTCCTTGAACATCAGGATGCCGGCATTGTTGACGAGCACGTCGATACGCCCGTGCCTGGCAATGATCTCGTCCACCAGCACCGACCATGCGGCTTCGTCGGCGACGTCGTGGATGCGTGCGGTGGCACGCTCGCCGAGCGCCGCGGCGGTCCGGGTCACCTCGGGAAGTACGTCGGTCAGGAAGACCTGTGCGCCTTCCTCCACGAAACGCTTCGCGATGGCCGCGCCCATGCCGCGTGCGGCGCCGGTGACGATGGCTATCTTGCCGGGCAGTCTTGCCATGTCAGAGTGACCTCGCTTTGGCCATGTTGAGGGCGACGTCCTCGATCATGTCTTCCTGGCCGCCGACAGTGTTCATGCGTCCCATCTCGATCAGGATATCGGCGGAGGAAACGCCGTACTTCGCTGCCGCGCGCTTCGCGAAGAGCAGGAAAGACGAGTAGACGCCGGCGTAGCCGAGCACCAGCGAGTCGCGGTCGATGCGTATTGGGGTGTCCATGATCGGCGTGACGAGCTCCTCGGCGACGTCGGCGAGTTTCATCACGTCTACGCCGGTGACGATACCCATGCGGTCACAGACGGCATTGAAGACCTCGAGCGGGGTGTTGCCGGCACCTGCGCCGAGACCCGCGGCTGATCCGTCGATGCGTACGGCACCGCAATCGACTGCGGCGAGCGAGTTGGCGATGCCCATGGCGAGGTTGTGGTGGCCGTGGAAACCGATCTGCGTTTCCGGCTGCAGCCGCTCGCGCAGCAGGGAGATGCGCGCCTTGACGTCGTCGGGAAGCATGTAGCCGGCGGAGTCGGTGCAATAGATGCAATTGGCGCCGTAGCTTTCCATGAGCAGCGCCTGCTCGACGAGTCTGGCGGGCTCGAGCATGTGCGCCATCATCAGGAAACCCACGGTATCGAGGCCGAGTTTGCGGGCGAGCGAGATGTGCTGCTCGGAGACGTCGGCCTCGGTGCAGTGGGTGGCGACCCGGATGGTGGTGACACCGAGATCCCTGGCGAGGCGCAGGTGCTCGACGGTGCCTATTCCCGGCAGCAGCAGCGCCGAGACCCGCGCCCGTTTCACGGTGCCGATCACGGCGCTCAGGTATTCCTCGTCCGTGTGCAGCGGAAAGCCGTAGTTCACCGAGGCGCCCCCGAGACCATCGCCGTGGGTCACTTCGATGAGCGGCACGCCTGCTTCGTCGAGACCCCGGGCGATGCTGCACATCTGCTCGAGAGTGATCTGGTGGCGCTTCGGGTGCATGCCGTCGCGCAGGCACATGTCGTGCAGGACGATCTTGCGCTCGCTCATGGCCTGGCTCCTGCGAGGTAGTCGCCCGCGGCGATTTCCGGGGCGAGCATTTCAGCCGTGCGCAGCGCGGCGGCCGTCATGATGTCCAGGTTGCCGGCGTACTTCGGCAGGTAATCGCCGAGGCCTTCCACCTCGAGGTAGATGGACACGCGATTGCCGTCGAACACCGGCCCGTTCTTGAGGGTGTATCCCGGCACGTAGCGTTGCACCTCGGCGATCATGCGCTGCACCGATGCGGTGATCGCCTGAGTGTCGGGTGGGCCTGCGGTGAGGCAGTGCACGGTGTCGCGCATGATGAGCGGCGGCTCGGCCGGGTTGAGGATGATGATCGCCTTGCCGCGCCGCGCGCCGCCGACGAGCTCGATGCCGCGTGCGGTGGTGCGGGTGAATTCGTCGATGTTCTTGCGTGTGCCCGGACCGGCCGATTTCGAGGCCACCGTGGCGACGATTTCGGCGTACTCCACCGGCTGCACGCGGCTGACGGCGGCAACCATGGGGATGGTGGCTTGGCCGCCGCAGGTGACCATGTTGACGTTCATTTCGCGCCGGCCGGCGTGCTCGGCGAGATTCACGGGCGGCACGCAGAACGGACCGATCGCCGCGGGCGTGAGGTCGATCACCACCACGCCGGCGTCCCGCAGCTTGCGGGCATTCTCCGCATGCACATAGGCCGAGGTGGCGTCGAAGGCGATGCGGATGTCGTCCGCGGCCAGATGCGGCAGCAGCCCGTCGACACCCGCGGTGGTGGTCTTCAAGCCCTGCGCCCGCGCCCTGGCGAGACCGTCGGAGGCCGGGTCGATGCCGACCATCCACACCGGGTTGATCGCCGCGCTGCGCAGCGCTTTGACCATCAGGTCGGTGCCGATGTTGCCCGAACCGATCAATGCAGCGTTGATCCTGTTGGTCATGCCCCCGTACCCATCCTCGTTGCGAAACCCGACAGGTTTTTCAGGTATTTTATTACCAATTCGTAGAAATGGTGGACTATATTTACGAAATCAACAGTCCGCAGGGGGTTCGGCCGATGTCCGACCTTGCCTCGATCGAGGCCCGTCTCGACCGTCTCGAGTCGCTCGAACAGATTCGTCAGTTGCCTGCCCGCTACGGCCTCGCGCTCGACATGCGCGACATGGACGCCCTCGCGGGTCTCTTCGTCGAGGACGTGCGTGTCGGTCGCGACCGCGCGGGACGTCGCGCGCTGCGCGACTGGCTCGACGAGACGATGCGGTCGCAGTTCACGGGCACCTCGCATCACGTCGGCAATCACGTGATCGAATTCGTCGATCCCGATCATGCGCGGGGGGTCGTCTACTCAAAGAATGAGCATGAGACTCCGACCGACTGGGTGATCATGCAGATGATGTACGTCGACGACTACCAGCGCCGCGACGGCCGCTGGTACTTCCAACGCCGTCTGCCGCTCTACTGGTACGCGACCGATCTCAACAAGCCGCCGCTCGGCGCAAACAAGATGCGCTGGCCGGGTGTCGAGCCGTATGAGGGCGGCTATCACTCGCTGTTTCCGAGCTGGCAGGAATTCTGGGCCCGCGGCGGCCCGCCCGATGCCGACGTGGCGCCGCCGGCGCCGTTCGACGAGTTCATACAGCGCATGCGGCGGGATGCCTCGGCCCCGCGGATCAAGGTGCGTTAGTCAGCGGAGTCGAGTTGCACGCGCAGCGTCACCAGATGCTCGACGTACTCGACCGCCTCCTGGGTGGGAACCGCCAGCCGGCGCAGTCGCTCCAGCCATGCGGCAGTAGCGGCCGCCAGCACCCGCGGATCGTCGGCGGCGGCCAGCCAGGCCCAGTCGGCAAGATGACAGGCCATCACCGGGTCGTTTTCGCGCAAGGCCTGGATGCGCGCGAGCACCTTGTCGATGCCGCCCGCCAGCGAGACGATTTCGCGCGCCTGACGGTTGCGGGTGGCTGGTGACCAGTCCGAGGGCAGTTCATTCCACCAGCCGGTGTATTCCTGCGCGACCGTGCGTGCCACGTCGCGTGGTGTCACGTAGAGCTCGGCGG
>JBIKVA010000017.1:0-23120 GCA_044357085.1 Steroidobacteraceae bacterium
GACTACCTGAAGCTGGTCAAGAAGAATCCGCGGGGCCTGATCGCGCGCTACAAGTATTTCTGGCAGTCGGTCGGCGGTCTGGCTGCGGCGCTCGCCCTGTGGTTCACGGCCAAGACGCCGGTCGACACCACGCTGTACCTGCCGCTGCTGAAGAACTTCGCGCTGCCGCTCGGCTTCGTCGGCTTCGTGCTGCTCACCTACCTGATGATCGTCGGCATGAGCAACGCGGTGAACCTCACCGACGGTCTCGATGGCCTCGCCATCATGCCCGCCGTGATGGTCGCGGCGGCGCTCGGCGTATTTGCCTACGCGGCAGGCAACGCGGTTTTCGCGGGCTATCTCGCGATTCCCGCGGTGCCGCAGGCGGGCGAGCTGCTGATCTTCTGCGCCGCGATGGTCGGCGCCGGCCTCGGCTTCCTGTGGTTCAACACCTATCCGGCGCAGGTGTTCATGGGGGATATCGGCGCCCTGTCAATCGGTGCCGCACTCGGCACCATCGCCGTGATCGTCCGCCAGGAAGTGGTGGTGCTGGTGATGGGCGGAATCTTCGTGCTCGAGACCGCCTCGGTGATCCTGCAGGTGGCCTCGTACCGGCTGACCGGCAAGCGCCTGTTCCGCATGGCGCCTATCCATCACCACTTCGAGCTCAAGGGCTGGGCCGAACCCAAGGTGATCGTGCGTTTCTGGATCATCACTTTCTTCCTCGTGCTCGCGGGTCTCGCGACCCTGAAACTTCGATGAGCAACGTCGCCACTCCACCCAGGGCGCTGATCGTCGGTCTCGGCAAGACCGGGGTTTCCGCGGCACGCCATCTGGCCGGGCGTGGCTGGCGCATCGCCGTCACCGACAGCCGCGAGGCGCCGCCCGGACGCGAGGCGATCGCCGCCCTCGTGTCCGCGGACGACTGCTCTTTCGGGCGCTTCGATGCGGCGCTGCTCGACGGCGTGCAGCTCGTCGTCGCCTCGCCGGGCGTGGCGCTGCGCGAGCCGGTGCTCGCCGACGCGGCGGCACGCGGCCTCGACATCGTGGGTGACGTGGAGTTGTTTGCGCGTGAAGTGCGTGCGCCTGTGGTCGGAATCACCGGCACCAATGGCAAGAGCACGGTAACCACGCTGGTTGGCCGCATGGCTGCGCGCGCCGGCCGGCGCGTGTCCGTTGGCGGCAATCTCGGCACGCCGGTGCTCGAGCTGCTCGAACAGCCGACGCCCGAGCTCTACGTGCTCGAGCTGTCGAGCTTCCAGCTCGAGGTGACGCAATCGCTGCCGCTCGCCGCCGCGGCGGTCCTCAATCTTTCGGCGGATCATCTCGACCGCCACGGCAGCATGCAGGCCTACGCCGATGCCAAGGCGCGCATCTTCCAACGCAGCGAAGTGGCGGTGGTGAATCGCGACGACGCATGGGTGCGCGCGATGCCCGTCGGTGGCGCCTCGCGCGTGACGGGCTTCTCCATCGAGGGCGCGAGCGGCGCCGACTACACGCTCATCGAGCAAGCGGGCGAGCCCTGGCTGGCCATCCGCGGCGTACCCGTGCTTGCCGTCTCGGCCATGCGCATCGCCGGTCTTCACAATGCGGCCAACGCACTCGCGGCGCTGGCGCTCGGCGAAGCCTGCCGGCTGCCGCTGCCGCCGATGCTGGAGGAATTGCGCGAATTCACCGGACTGCCGCACCGCTCGCAGTGGGTCGGCGAGAAGCGCGGCGTGCGCTACATCAACGATTCCAAGGGCACCAATGTCGGTGCGGCGATGGCGGCTGTCGGCGGCATGCCGGGAACGCTGCTGCTGATCGCCGGGGGCGACGGCAAGGGACAGGACTTCGCGCCGCTTGCCGCGGCGGTGGCCGGCAGGGTGCGCGTGGCACTGCTGATCGGCCGCGACGCGCCGCAACTCGCCGCGGCACTGGCCGGAAGATGCGAGGTGGTGCATTGCGATTCGCTCGAGGCGGCGGTGCAGGAGGCGGCCGGTCGCGCCCGGTCCGGCGAGATCGTGTTGCTGTCGCCGGCCTGCGCGAGCCTCGACATGTTCCGTGACTATGCCGAGCGCGGCGAGCGGTTCGCTGCGGCGGTCGGGAGGTTGCCCGCATGAGTTCGTTCACGCTCCCGGCTCGCAGCGGTGGTCGTCCGACCACGGTCCACATCGATACGGTCACGCTGTTGATCGTGTTCTCCATCGTGTTGCTGGGCCTGATCGCCGTGACTTCGGCCTCCATGTCGATCGCCACCAAGGAAACGGGCGACGCGTTCCTCTACCTCGAGCGGCAGTTCTCGCTCGTGATCGGCGGGTGCATCGCGGCGACGGTGGCCTTTGCCGTGCGCACCGAATGGCTGGAGAAGTTCGCGCCGGTGCTGCTCGCGCTGGCACTGCTGCTGCTCGTCGCGGTGCTGATCCCGGGAGTCGGCCACTCCGTGAACGGCAGCCGCCGCTGGATCCGCTTCGCCGGCTTCAACTTTCAGGCCTCCGAGGCAACCCGCGTGATGGTGCTCGTGTTCATCGCGAGCTATGCAGTGCGTCGTGAAACGGAACTGCGCAATTCGTTCATGGGTCTGCTCAAGCCACTGCTCCTGGTCGGTGTTTTCTTTGGCCTGCTGCTGCTCGAACCGGACTTCGGCGCAGCGACCGTGCTCGCGGTCACGGCTTTCGGCGTGTTGTTCGTGGCCGGCGCGCGGCTGCGTGACGTGCTCGGCCTCGCGGTCGTCGGCAGCGGCTTGCTGGTTGCGGTCGCGATGTCCTCCGAATACCGCCTGCGCCGGCTCACGTCCTTCCTCGATCCCTGGCAGGATCCCTTCAACAGCGGCTTCCAGCTGACACAAAGCCTCATCGCCATCGGTCGCGGGGGCTGGACGGGCGTCGGTCTTGGCGAGAGCGTGCAGAAGCTCTTCTACCTGCCGGAGGCCCATACCGACTTCCTGTTCGCGGTACTCGCCGAGGAACTGGGTCTCCTCGGCATCCTGCTCACCATCGCCCTGTTCGTGGCGCTGGCCTGGCGCGCGCTGCACATCGCGAAGTTGGCCAACGATGCCGGCCTCAAGTTCCCGTCCTATCTTGCCGCGGGCTTCGGCATCTGGGTGGCAATCCAGGCGTTCATCAACATGGGTGTGAACATGGGGCTGCTGCCAACCAAGGGACTCACGCTGCCGTTCATGAGCTACGGCCGCTCCAGCCTGATCGTGACCCTCGGCTGGGTGGGCATCCTGCTGCGTGTCTACCATGAGACCGCGCAGGCCTCGCGGGGCTCTACGGCCGTGAGCTTGCGCGGCAACCAGACGGCGCGCCCGCGGGATGCCGAGCCCGAGACCCAGCCCGCATGAGCAAACCCTGCGTCATGATCATGGCGGGTGGCACCGGCGGGCACGTTTTCCCGGCGCTGTCGCTCGCGAGCGAGCTGCGCGCGCGCGGCTGCGACATCGTCTGGCTCGGTACCCGGGGCGGCATCGAGGCGCGCCTCGTGCCTGCCGCCGGGATCGAGGTCGAATGGATCGACATCGGGGGATTGCGCGGCAAGGGGCTCGCCACGATCCTGGGCGCGCCGCTGCGACTCGCGCGTGCCTTGCTGCAGGCCGTCGCCGCGGTGCGTCGCCATCGGCCGCGCGTCGTGGTCGGGCTCGGCGGCTACGTGACCGGCCCCGGCGGCATCGCGGCCTGGCTCACCCGAAGGCCGCTCGTCATCCACGAGCAGAATGCCGTCGCCGGCTTCACCAATCGCGTGTTGTCGCGGCTTGCATCGCGGGTGCTGGAGGCCTTTGCCGGCAGTTTCGGTGCCACGGTGCCGGCTACCGCGGTGGGCAATCCGGTTCGCCGCGATTTCTTTGATTTGCCCGGGCCGGCTGCGCGCGCCGCCGCGCGCGACCGGACGCTGCGGGTGCTCGTGGTCGGCGGCAGCCAGGGCGCCGAGCGGTTGAACAAGGTGGTCCCCGCGGCGATCGCCGGCGTCATCGCCGGCGCTGCTCCGACCCTGATCAGCGTGCGGCATCAGAGCGGTGTCCGGATGCTCGAGGCGACACAGCGTGCTTACGCGGACTTCGGCGTCACCGCCGCGGTGAGCGCATTCATCGACGATATCGCCGCGGCTTACGGCGAAGCGGATCTCGTCATCTGCCGAGCCGGCGCACTCACCGTCTCCGAAATCGCTGCCGCCGGCATCGCCGCGATCCTGGTGCCGTTCGCGGCTGCGGTGGATGACCACCAGACGCGCAACGCCGGCCATCTCGTCGAACGCGGCGCCGCGGTGCTGATTCCCGAGCGGGAGTTCACGGTCGAGCGTCTCGTCGATGAACTCGGACGGCTCGCTGCCGATCGCGGTGCGTTGCTCGCGATGGCTGAACGCGCGCGCGGCTTGGCGCGTCCGCAGGCGACCCATGATCTTGCCGCAGCCTGTCTCGCCGCCGGTGGTCTCGCCACCGGCGGGCTGTCGGCCGGAGCCGTGGCATGAGCCGGGTGCCGAACGCGGGACAGCGGAGCGAGCGCATGAACATCGAGCGGATGCGTCGCATCAACACCATCCACTTCGTCGGCATCGGCGGCAGCGGCATGGGTGGCATCGCCGAGGTGCTGCTCAATCTCGGCTATCAGGTGCAGGGTAGCGACCTGAAGCCCAATGCGGTGACCGCACGGCTTGCCGAGCTTGGCGCGCGTATCGCCTTCGGCCACGCCGCGGCAAACGTCGGTGGCGCAGACGTCGTGGTGGTCTCCAGCGCCGTATCGAACGAAAATCCCGAGGTGGCGCTGGCGCTGGAGCGGCGCATTCCGGTCGTGCCGCGCGCCGAGATGCTCGGGGAGCTCATGCGCTTCCGCTCGTCGATCGCCGTCGCCGGCACCCACGGCAAGACCACGACCACCAGCCTTGTCGCCTCCGTGCTCGCCGAGGGCGGCGAGGATCCGACCTTCGTCATCGGGGGCCGGCTGAAAAGCGCGGGCACCAACGCACGGCTCGGCGAGGGGCGCTACCTCGTCGCCGAGGCCGACGAGAGCGACGCCTCGTTCCTGCATCTGCAGCCGCTGATCGCGGTGGTGACCAATATCGACAACGATCATCTCGGCACCCACGAGGGCGACTTCAACCGGCTGCGCCAGAGCTTCGTCGACTTCCTGCACAACCTGCCTTTCTACGGCCTTGCCGTGCTGTGCGTCGATGACGCCGAGGTGCGGGGCATCCTGCCGCGCGTCGGTCGTCCGGTGACCACTTACGGCATCGAGGATGGCGCCGATGTGCGTGCGATCAATGTCGTGCGGCGCGGCCTGCACACCGCTTTCGACGTCGTACGCCCGGGGCGTCCGCAAGCGCTGCCGATCGACCTCAATCTTCCGGGACGCCACAACGTGCAGAACGCACTTGCGGCCGTCGCGATCGCGAGCGAGCTCGGTGTCGAGGACGCG
This sequence comes from Steroidobacteraceae bacterium, assembly GCA_044357085.1. Lineage (GTDB taxonomy): Bacteria > Pseudomonadota > Gammaproteobacteria > Steroidobacterales > Steroidobacteraceae > UBA964. The sequence goes on from JBIKVA010000017.1 coordinate 5,370, forward strand.
GCGATCCAGCGTGGACTCGCCAGATTCCAGGGCGTCGATCGCCGTCTGCAGCATGTCGGCAGCGTCTCGGCGGGCGAGGGCACTGCGGTGGTCATCGACGACTACGGCCACCATCCGACCGAGATCCGCGCCACCCTCGATGCGGTTCGGCAGGGCTATCCGGGCCGGCGCATCGTGCTGGCCTTCCAGCCGCACCGCTACACGCGTACCCGCGACCTGCTCGACGATTTCGCCGGCGTGCTCTCGACGACCGACGTGTTGCTCGTGACCGAGGTCTACGCTGCGGGCGAGGCGCCGATCACCGGAGCCGACGGCCGCGCGATCTGTCGTGCGGTTCGCAGCCGTGGTCATATCGAGCCGGTATTCGTGCCGCGCGTCGAAGAACTGGCCGAGAGCCTGCGCGACCTGTTGCGCGCCGACGATGTGGTGCTCGCGATGGGCGCGGGCAACATCAGCGCCGTGGCGCACGAATTGCCGAAGCGCCTCGGCGGGGTGCATGCATGAGCTGCGCGACCGCCGACCCGGCCCTGCTGCAGGCGCTGCAGACGCAGTTCGCCGGTCGCGTGGCACTCGGTGAGCCGATGGCGCGCCATACTTCATGGCATGTCGGCGGCCCGGCCGAAATCTTCTTCGAGCCGCGTGATCGCAGCGATCTCGCCGACTTCCTGCAGGCGCTGCCGGCGGCTACGCCGATATCGTGGGTCGGCCTCGGCAGCAACCTGCTGGTACGCGATGGTGGCCTGCGGGGCGCCGTGATCTCGCTGCATGGCGCGCTCGCAGCGCTCGAGCGCCGCGGTGACACCGCGGTCTGGTGCGAAGCGGGCGTGCCCTGTGCGCGCATCGCGCGGCAGTGCGTGCGCTGGGGCCTCGGGCCGGCCGAATTCTTTGCTGGCATACCCGGCACGCTGGGTGGTGCGCTGGCCATGAATGCCGGCGCATTCGGCGGCGAGACCTGGCGCCACGTTCTCAGCGTCGAGGTGATCGACCGCGGCGGCCGTGTACGGTTGCGCGATGCCGGGGAGTACCGGATTTCCTATCGTCACATCGAGCCACCCGTCGCGGGAGAGGCCTTCCTCGCCGCGACGCTGCAGTTCGAGGCACGCGCGGCGTCCGGCACCGAGGCGATCCGCGACCTGCTCGTCGAGCGCAAGCAGAAACAGCCGATCGGCGAGTGGAGTTGCGGCTCGGTGTTCACCAATCCGCCGGGCGACCACGCGGCCCGACTGATAGAGGCTGCCGGCCTCAAGGGTTTGCGGCTCGGCGGTGCGGTGGTGTCGCCCAAGCACGCGAACTTCATCGTCAACGAGGGCGAGGCCACGGCCGCCGACCTGGAACAACTGATCGGCCACGTACGTACCACCGTCGAGCAGCGCTTGGGCGTCCGTCTCGAGACCGAAGTGCGCATCGTCGGGGAGACCGCCTGATGCGTCTCGTGCACGATCCGTCCGCGCCGCGCGAGATCATCGAGCCGCGCGATTTCGGCAAGGTGGCCGTGCTTTTCGGCGGCGATTCGAGCGAGCGCGAGATCTCGCTGCTCACGGGCGCCGCCGTACTCGCGGCATTGCAGCGACGTGGAGTCGATGCGCATCCGGTCGATCCACGCGAGACGCCTCTGGCCGAACTGGTGGCGCGGGGCTTCGATCGGGCCTGGATCGCGCTGCACGGTCCCGGCGGCGAGGACGGCACCCTGCAGGGTGCGCTGGAATGTCTTGGCATGCCTTACACCGGCAGCGGTGTGCTTGGTTCGGCGGTGTGCATGGACAAGGTGCGGACCAAGCGGCTCGCTGCCGCCGTCGGCATCGCCACGGCCGATTTCGTCGTACTGCGCGGGCCGGCCGATTTCGATACGGCGCTCACGCAACTCGGTTTGCCGATGTTCGTCAAACCCGCCACGCAGGGCTCCTCGGTCGGCATGAGCCGCGTCGAGAAGGCCGCCGACCTGGCCGCCGCGTACACGGCCGCCGCGGCCACCGACACGGTGGTGCTCGCGGAGGCGTTCATCCCGGGTGCCGAGTACACGGTTGGCGTGCTGCACGGACGCGCCTTGCCTTCGATCCGCATCGTCACCCCGAAGGCCTTCTACGACTACGAGGCCAAATATTTCCGTGACGACACGCAGTACCACTGTCCCTCCGGGTTGTCTCCCGAGACGGAGCGGCACCTCGGCGCGCTGGCGCTTGGCGCCTTCGATGCGGCGGGTGCGGCGGGTTGGGGACGGGTCGACTTCATGATGGACTCGAGCGGAAGACCGCTGCTGCTCGAGATCAACACGGTTCCCGGAATGACTGACCACAGCCTGGTGCCGATGGCCGCGCGGGCCCTTGGCATCGATTTCGACACCCTGGTCTGGCGCGTGCTGGAGACCAGTCTCGCGCGGCGTCGCAAGCTCCGCGGGGAGGCGCAGGACCGATGAGCATCTTCGGCAATCGCAAGCTCCGCAACCGTCGTCGTGCGGAAACATCGTCGTGGGAACTGCCGCAGCTCGACTGGGCGCGCCTCGCCTGGGGCAGCGCGGGCCTGGCCGCCGTCGGTGCATTTCTCTGGCTACTCGTCACCGCCCTCGACCAGCCGATCGACCGGGTCCTGGTGCAGGGCCGCTTCCAGCGGGTCTCGTCCATGGACGTCGAGCAGGCCGTGCGCGACCGCACCCACGATGCGGGACTCGTCACCGCGGACCTCGCCAGCCTGCAGCGTGCCATCGAATCGCTTCCCTGGGTCGACACCGCGAGCGTCGCCCGTGCCTGGCCGCGCGGTCTCGAGGTGCGTGTCGTCGAGCAGGTGGCGGCCGCCCGCTGGGGTGCAAACGGTCTGCTGAACGCCCGCGGCGAACTCTTTCTCTCCGAGTCGCGCTTCATGCCGCCCGAACTGCCGCGCCTGTCGGGTCCGCAGGGCAGCGAGGGCATGGTCGCGCAGCGCTACCTCGCGATCCAGGGACGGCTGGTCGAGGGCGGCGCACGCATCGCGGCGCTGCGTCTCGATGCGCGCGGCGCCTGGGAGATCGATCTCGACAACGGCGTGCGCGTCCGCCTCGGGCGGCGGCAGGTCGACGAGCGTTTCGAGCGTTTCGTGGCCACGGCACTGCGCCTCGTCGTGCAGCGTTCGGCAGAGATCGGCTACGTGGACATGCGCTACACGAACGGATTCGCAGTGGGCTGGCGCGGCGGCACCAAGGTTGCCGCCGTCGACGAGCTCGACGACAACCCCGAAGGTTGATGGACGGAATTGGCATGGCGAAGAAACCCGAAAGACAACTCATCGTCGGACTCGACATCGGCACCTCGAAAGTGGTGGCCCTGGTCGGAGAGATCGCGCCCGACGGCAGCATCGAGATCATCGGCATCGGCTCGCAGCCTTCGCGCGGTCTCAAGCGCGGTGTGGTGGTCAACATCGAATCGACGGTGCAGTCGATCCAGCGCGCCGTCGAGGAAGCCGAGCTGATGGCCGGCTGCGAGATCCACTCGGTCTACGCGGGCATCGCTGGCAGCCACGTGCGCAGCCTCAACTCGCACGGCGTGGTTGCGATCCGCGACAAGGAAGTCCAGCCCGCCGATGTCGAGCACGTGATCGACGCGGCCAAGGCGGTCGCCATCCCGGCCGACCAGAAGATCCTGCACGTGCTGCCGCAGGAATTCATCATCGACGGCCAGGAGGGAATCCGCGATCCGGTCGGGATGTCCGGCGTGCGCCTCGAGGCCAAGGTGCACATCGTCACCGGTGCCGAGAGCGCCGCGCAGAACATCGAGAAGTGCATACAGCGCTGCGGTCTCGATGTCGACGACATCGTGCTCGAACAGCTCGCCTCGAGCTATGCGGTGCTCACCGACGACGAGAAGGACCTCGGTGTCTGCATCGTCGACATCGGCGGCGGCACCACCGACATCGCGGTGTTCTCGCATGGCGCCATCCGGCACACGGCCGTCATCCCGATCGCCGGCGACCAGGTCACCAACGACATCGCCGTGGGCATGCGCACGCCGACGCAGAACGCCGAAGAAATCAAGATGCGCTACGCCTGCGCACTGTCGCAGCTCGCCAATCCGGACGAGACCATCGAGGTCCCGAGCGTCGGCGATCGACCGGCGCGCCGCCTGGCGCGGCAGACGCTCGCCGAGATCGTCGAGCCGCGCTACGAGGAGATGTTCCGGCTCGTGCAGCTGGAACTGAGCCGCAGCGGCTTCGAGGAGGTGATCGCGGCGGGCATCGTGCTCACCGGCGGCAGCTCGAAGATGGAAGGCGCGATCGAACTCGCCGAGGAGGTCTTCCACATGCCCGTCCGGCTCGGCGTGCCCGAGGGCGTGCGCGGCCTCGCCGACGTGACCAGCAACCCGATCCACTCGACGGGCGTCGGGCTTCTGCTCTACGGCCGCAACCACCTCGTGCCGGGCCGCTCGCGCACCCGCGTCATCGCCGGCAATGCGCGCAGCATGGTCGATCGCATGCGCGACTGGTTCCAGGGAAATTTTTGACAACGGCTTTGATTTGCACAACTTCGACGGAGGAGCGAAACGTGATGTTTGAACTCATGGACTCTTACAGCCAGAGCGCTGTGATCAAGGTTCTCGGCGTGGGCGGCGGCGGCGGCAACGCGGTCTCGCACATGGTGCAGGCCGGCATCGAGGGCGTCGATTTCCTCTGCATCAACACCGATGCGCAGGCACTGAAGAATTCCCAGGTAAAGACGGCGCTGCAGATCGGCTCGAACATCACCAAGGGGCTGGGCGCCGGTGCCAACCCCGAGATCGGTCGTCAGGCGGCCATGGAAGACCGCGACCGCATCATCGAGCTGGTCGAGGGCTGCGACCTGCTGTTCATCACCGCCGGCATGGGCGGCGGCACCGGCACGGGCGCCGCGCCCGTGGTCGCGCAGCTTGCGCGCGAACTCGGCATCCTCACCGTCGCCGTGGTCACGCGCCCCTTCAACATGGAGGGCAACAAGCGCGCCTCGGTGGCCGAGCAGGGCATGAACGAACTCGCCCGTCACGTCGATTCGCTGATCACCATCCCCAACCAGAAGCTGCTCACCGTGCTCGGGCCGAAGACGACGCTGCTTGATGCCTTCCGCAGCGCGAACGGCGTGCTGCAGGGCGCGGTGCAGGGCATCGCCGAACTGATCACCCGGCCGGGTCTCATCAATGTCGACTTCGCCGACGTCCGCACCGTGATGAGCGAGACCGGCATGGCGATGATGGGCACCGGGCATGCGAGCGGCGCCGAGCGCGCGCGCAGCGCGGCGCAGATGGCCGTGTCCTCGCCGCTTCTCGAGGACGTCAACCTCGCCGGCGCCCGCGGCATCCTCGTCAACGTCACCGCCGGACTCGATCTCGCCATCGGCGAGTTCGAGGAGGTCGGCAACGTCGTCAAGGAATTTGCCTCCGAAGATGCCACCGTGGTGGTGGGTACGGTAATCGACCCCAATCTCAGCGACGAGATGCGGGTCACGGTGGTCGCCACCGGACTCGGTCGGCCGCAGGCACAGGTGGCGATGCCGCCGGTTGCCGCGGCAGTCGCGCCGGTGACGTCGGTCGGCGGCCGGATCGCCGCGGCGCGTGGCGGCATCGAGTCGAATCGTGCGGCCCGCCGACCGATGGCCGTGCACTCCGACTACAGCAAGCTCGACGTGCCGGCCTACGAGCGCATCAAGGCGGCCGCGGGCGACGGTCTGCGTCACGACCCGGAGCCCGCCGAGGAGATCCTCGATATCCCGGCGTTCCTGCGTCGTCAGGCCGACTGAGTCCACGCGTCCAACAAGGCGGTTGGGTTACACTCGCCGCCTTTTCTGACCCCTTCCGGCCCGTCGCCCTCGTGGCGACGGGCACGGCGAGGGGGTTGAGGGCAAGCATGGTCGGACAGAGAACGCTCAAGAACGTCATCCGCGCGTCGGGCGTCGGCCTGCACACCGGCAAGCGCATCCTGATGACGATTCGTCCGGCAGCCCCGGATACCGGCATCGTCTTCCGCCGTACCGACCTGCCCGCACCGGTCGATGTACCGGCCCGTGCCGATAACGTCGGCGAGACCACTCTCGGCACCTCCCTCGTCCGGGGCGAGGTGCGCATCTCCACGGTCGAGCATCTGCTGTCCGCTTTCGCCGGGCTCGGCATCGACAACGCACTGGTCGAACTGAGTGGTCCGGAAGTGCCGATCATGGACGGCAGTGCCGGGCCGTTCGTGTTCCTGCTGCAGTCGGCGGGCATCGAGCAGCAACGTACGCCGAAGCGTTTCGTGCGCATCCGCAAGACGGTGCGCGTCGAGGACGGCGACAAGTGGGCGCAGTTCGATCCGTTCGACGGCTTCAAGGTCAACTTCGAGATCGAGTTCAATCACCCGATCTTCAAGCGCCGCGCGCAGCGCGCGAGCATGGACTTCTCGACCACGTCCTTCCTCAAGGAAATCAGTCGCGCCCGGACTTTCGGATTCATGCGCGATCTCGAGACGATGCGCGCCCGCAATCTCGCGCTCGGCGGCAACCTCGACAACGCGATCGTCCTCGACGACTCGCGGGTGCTCAACGAGGGCGGGCTCCGTTACGAGGACGAGTTCGTCAAGCACAAGATCCTCGACGCGATCGGCGACCTGTACCTGCTTGGCCACAGTCTCATCGGCGAGTTCTCGGCCTTCAAGTCCGGTCACGGCCTCAACAACCGGTTGCTGCGGACCTTGCTGGACGACGAGTCCGCATGGGAAGCAATCGTCTTCGAGCGCCCGGAAGACGCGCCGATCTCCTACGTGCGCGCGCCGGTGCTGGCGGCAACCGGCTGAATCTTCACCGCCCAGCGGACCACCGCGGGGCGGAATTGACGCGCCGCCTCCCAGTGGGCAGGCAGTTCGAAGCGCAGCCGCGCCGCCCAGACAGCCGAACTCACGAACACCGTCAGGGTGCCGTCCTTCTCCACATAGTGCCCGATGGCCGCCTGCAGGGCCGGATCGAGGTGCCGGGCGAAGAATGCTGTCCAGTCGTCCTGACGCTCAACGAACTCCCGGGCCTTGTTGCCGAGGGCTGATCGAAGAAGCAAGTTCTTGATTTCACTAGGCTTTCCGCCCCGGCAAGATTCATTTCGGGACAAACTTCCGCGTTTTGGGTTGTTTCGGGAGGGAGGTTTCGGCATATTCGCGCCCTGTCTACCGGTTGGCTTTCCCCCGCGGGGGCGGGTCGGCTACCGTTCAACAACAGTCGAGCGATTATGGCACCGGCTTTGCGGGTGGGGGTTCTGCCTCTGCCTTTCAACAACGAGGTCTGTCGCGCGGCGCCTTCCGTCGGGGGTGTGACGTGAGGCTAGTGGTTCTTCGACGCCGAGCCGCCGGCGCGTTCAGCATCAATCTTTCCGGGCCGTGGCTGTTCGGCCTCTGTTCTGTGGCGGTCGTCTCGCTCATGGTGGGCGCTTTCTTTGCAGGCCTGCAACTTGGCGGCCGTGCGGGTGGTTTCGGCGACGGCAGCCCGACCTCGATCGCGCGCACCGCGCTGCAGCAGACGGCGGAACTCGACGAGCTGCGCCACCGCGTCCAGGAGCGGGTGGACTCGATGTCGGCCCGGGTCGGTCAGCTTAATGCGCACATCATCCGGCTCGACGCCCTCGGCAAACGCCTTGCCGAGATGGCCGATGTCGACTCCCGCGAGTTCGATTTCTCCACCGCGCCCTCGTCGGGCGGTCCCGAAACCGACTCGGGGGTGCGTCCCGAGGCCCCGGATCTCGCGGCGATGATCGACCACTTCGAGTCGCGCATCGCCCAGCGCGACTCCCAGCTCGGCGTGCTCGAGCAATTGATCTTGCAGCGCGAGTTGCGCCGGCAGACCGTACCCGAGGGGCGGCCCGTGCTGCGCGGCTTCATGTCCTCGGGTTTCGGCGTCCGGCCGGATCCGCTCTCCGGCGAGTTCGCCTTCCATCGGGGCATCGACTTTGCCGGCAACGCGGGCGACACGGTCATCGCGGTCGGCGCCGGAGTCATCACGTTTGCAGGCTACAAGCCGGACTACGGCTATGTGGTCGACGTCACCCACGGTGACGGCTATGTCACGCGCTACGCGCACAATGACCGGGTGCTCGTGAAACAGGGCGAGACGGTGTCCCGCGGTCAGCGCCTGGCCATCATGGGCTCAACTGGCCGTTCCACCGGTCCCCACGTGCATTTCGAGGTGCTGCGCAACGGTACGCCGGTGAATCCGCTCTCCTATCTGGGCGGTTGACCGAGCGGCTGATTCCCGGGCATGGCGCCGTTTGTCGCTCACCGTGCGCGGCGGGAGCGTAGAATACGCGCCTTTTTAGCGGCCATTCGGCAAGGTCTCCCACAGTGCTCAATTTCCTGACGCGTATTTTCGGCAGCCGCAACGAGCGCATGCTGCGGGTCACGGCCCGTGAGGTCCGCGCTGCCGCTTCCCACGAACCGGCCCTGCAGGCGCTCGACGATGCGCAGCTGCGCAGCAAGACCGACGAGTTCCGCCAGCGCCTGAAGGCCGGCGGGTCACTGGACGAGCTTCTGCCCGAAGCCTTCGCGGTGGTGCGCGAGGCGGCGCGGCGGGCACTCGGCATGCGCCACTTCGACGTACAGCTGGTCGGCGGCATTGCCCTGCATCGGGGCCGTATCGCCGAGATGCGCACCGGCGAGGGCAAGACCCTCGTGGCCACGCTGCCCGCCTACCTCAACGCGCTCACCGGCGAGGGCGTTCACGTTGTCACGGTCAACGAATATCTCGCGCAGCGCGATGCCGACTGGATGGGGCGCGTCTACCGTTTCCTCGGACTCAGCGTCGGCGTGATCCGCAACGGGCAGAGCTCGACCGAGAAGCGCGAGGCCTATGCCTGCGACATCACCTACGGCACCAACAACGAATTCGGCTTCGATTACCTGCGTGACAATCTCGCCTTCCGGCTCGAGGATCGCGTGCAGCGCAGCCTCTCGTACGCGATCGTCGACGAAGTCGACTCCATCCTCATCGACGAGGCGCGCACGCCGCTCATCATCTCGGGCCCGGCCGAGGAGAGCACCGACACCTACACCGCGATCAACAAGCTCGTGCCGCGCCTCGATCGCGCCGAGGCGCCGCCGCCGCGCAAGGGCGGCATGCTCGCCGGCGGCGAGCCCGAAATCGAACCCGATGGCGACTACATCGTCGACGAGAAGCAGCGGCAGACGCACCTGACCGAGGCCGGTCACCAGAAGGTCGAGACGCTGCTGATCGATGCCGGGCTGCTGCGCGAGGGCGAGAGCCTTTACGACCCCGCGAACATCCGCCTCATGCATCACCTCAACGCGGCGCTGCGTGCGCACGCGCTGTACAAGCGTGATGTCGAGTACATCGTGCGGGGCGGCGAGGTGGTCATCGTCGACGAATTCACGGGTCGCACCATGCCCGGCCGGCGCTGGTCGGAGGGTCTGCACCAGGCGATCGAGGCCAAGGAAGGCGTGCGGGTGCGCGAGGAAAACCAGACCATCGCCTCGATCACTTTCCAGAACTACTTCCGCCTCTACAAGAAACTCTCGGGCATGACCGGCACCGCCGACACCGAGGCACCCGAGTTCCTGCAGATCTACAACCTCGAGGTCAACGTCATCCCGACCCATCGCCAGATGGTGCGCAAGGACATGCCTGACCTCGTGCACATGACGCAGGCGGACAAGTTCAAGGCCATCGTCGAGGACATCCGCGACTGTGTGGCGCGTCAGCAGCCGGTGCTGGTGGGTACCACCTCGATCGAGACCTCCGAGCTCATTTCCGGCGTGCTGGAGAAGGAAGGCATTCCGCACGAGGTGCTCAATGCCAAGCAAAACGAGAAAGAGGCGCAGATCGTCGCCCAGGCCGGACGGCCGTGCGCGGTGACCATCGCCACCAACATGGCCGGCCGCGGTACCGACATCGTGCTCGGCGGCAATCTCGAATCCGAGCTTCACTCGCTGCCCGCGGATGCCGACGACGCCGCGCGCGAGCAGGTGCGCGCCGCATGGCGCCAGCGTCACGAGCAGGTGATCGCGGCGGGCGGCCTGCACATCATCGGCACGGAACGCCACGAGTCGCGGCGCATCGACAACCAGTTGCGCGGCCGCTCCGGGCGTCAGGGCGATCCGGGTTCTTCGCGCTTCTATCTGTCGATGGAAGACAACCTGATGCGCATCTTCGGCGACCCGAACTTCACCAAGCGGCTGCTTGCCGCCGCGGGCATGAAGGAAGGCGAGGTCATCGAGAGCCGCATGCTCACCAAGCGCATCGAGGCTGCGCAGCGCAAGGTGGAGGCGCACAACTTCGACGTCCGCAAGCAGTTGCTGCTGTTCGACGACGTTGCCAACGACCAGCGCAAGGTCATCTACCACCAGCGCACCGAGATCATGGGCGCCGCAGAACTCGCGCCCGCGATCCGCGGCATCCAGGCGGATGTCATCGGTCGCTTGCTCAACGAATACCTGCCCAGCAACGTGCCCCACGAGGACTGGGACCTCGACGGCCTTCGCGAGGCGGTGCGCAAGGACTTCAACGCCGACATCGACCCGCGCGGCTGGCTGGCCGCGGAGCCCGAGCTCGACGAGTCTGCGTTGCGCCAGCGTGTAGTCGATGCGGCGGCGACGAACTACGCGGCGAAGTCAGAACGCTACGGGCCCGAGCTGATGCAGCATCTCGAGAAAGACATCATGCTGCGCACGCTAGACCAGCATTGGCGCGAGCATCTGGCCGCGATGGACTACCTGCGCCAGGGCATCCACTTGCGCAGCTATGCGCAGAAGGACTACCGCTACGAGTACCGTCGCGAGGCCTACGAGCTCTTCAGCAGCATGCTCGACCGCGTCAAGTTCGACACCGCCTCGATGCTGACCCGCGTCGAGATCCGCAGCGAGGCCGAACTGCAGCGCGAAGAGGATGAGCGGCAACGCAAACTGCTCGCCGCGCTGCAGACGCAGCACGCCGAGGCCCAGTCCGTGCTGTCTGCGCAGTCCGCCGCCGAGCCGGCAGGCGGCGCGGGCGGGACCAGCGGATTCCTCGCGGAGGCCGTGCCGCCGGGCACGGTGGTGCGCGGCGATCGCAAGGTGGGCCGCAACGAACCTTGCCCGTGCGGCTCGGGGCGCAAGTTCAAGCAGTGCCACGGGGCGCTGCAGGCCTGAGCACGGAAAACTCCGCAGCGCGCATCGTCGTCGTCGCCGGAGCCCTGCTCGACGGCGCCGGGCAGGTGCTCATCGCCGAGCGTCCGGCAGGCAAACACATGGCAGGGCGCTGGGAATTCCCCGGGGGCAAGATCGCCCCCGGCGAATCCGCCGAGGCAGCGCTGCAGCGCGAACTCGCCGAGGAGCTCGGTATCAGCGCGCGCGCGCCGCGGTTCGTGATGACGCTCACGCACGCCTATCCCGACCGTGAAGTGCAACTGCTCTTCTTTGCCATCCGCGACTTCGATGGCACGCCGCGCGGCCTCGACGGGCAGCGTCTGCGGTGGGTGCCGATCGCCGAACTGCATCGAGCCGACATCCTGGAAGCAGACCTGCCCTTCATCCACGCTTTGCAGCAGGATGCGGCCGGCGCAAGATAGTCCACCATGAACCCTGAACCGACCGCAGTCCCGGCAGTGCCCCGGGCGTTACCTTCGCACGGAGAGCGCATCGAGGTCCGCAATCCGCGCAACGGTGAAATCGATCATGTCTTCGATGCTCCCGGCGAGGCGGAACTTGCCGCGCGTTTCGGTGCCCTGCGATCGGCGCAGCAGCGCTGGCGCGCGCGTCCACTCGAGGAACGCATCGAGGTGCTGCGACGCTGGCGGACGGAGTGGGTGGCGCGTCAGGCGGAGATCGCCGCCGCGCTCGCGCACGACACCGGGCGCTTCCTCATCGCCACCAGCGAAGTAGGCTCCGTCATCGGCATGATCGACCGCTGGACCGCACTCGCGCCGTCGCTGGCCGTCGAGGAGCAGATGCGGTCGGCGACCATGCCGAACATCTCCTACCGTTCGCAGTACGTCCCGTATCCGCTCGTCGGCATCATCAGCCCGTGGAATTTCCCGGTGTCCCTGTGTTTCATCGACGCCATCCCGGCGCTGCTCGCGGGCTGCGCGGTGTTCGTCAAGCCGAGCGAGGTCACGCCGCGTTTCGTCGAACCCGCCATGCGTTCGATCGCCGCGGTGCCTGAGCTCGCCGAAGTGCTGCACATCCAGCCGGGCGGACGCGCCACCGGCGAGCAGCTGGTCGCCAGTGTCGATGCCGTCTGCTTCACCGGCAGCGTCGCCACCGGGCGGCTCGTTGCGGCCAATGCGGCGCAGCATTTCATTCCGGCCTTCCTCGAGCTCGGCGGCAACGATCCGCTGATCGTCACCGCCAGCGCCGATCTCGATCGCGCCACCGACGTGGCGCTGCGTGCCACCTGCCTCGCCACCGGTCAGGCCTGTCAGAGCCTCGAGCGTGTCTACGTCGATCGGCAGATCTACCAGCCGTTCGTCACCCGACTCGTCGAGAAGGCACGCCTCATCGAGCCCAACTGGCCTGACATCCACCAGGGCACCATCGGGCCGTTCATTTTCGCGAAGCAGGCCGACCTCGTCGCCGCGCAGCTTGCCGATGCCCGCGCCAAGGGCGCCCGCGTGCTCTGCGGCGGCCAGATCGAGGACCACGGCGGCAAGTGGCTGCGTCCCACGGTGCTCGTCGATGTCGATCATTCGATGCAGGTCATGACCGACGAGACCTTCGGTCCCGTCATCCCGGTGATGCCCTACGACACGATCGAGCAGGCGGTCGGTCTCGCCAACGAGGGCGTCTTCGGCCTCTCCGCCGGCGTGATCGCCGGGACGCTGGAGGAGGCCGAGGCCATTGGCCGGCAGATCGACGCCGGCGGCATCAGCCTCAACGACGGCTCGCTCACCGCGATGTGCCACGAGATGGAAAAACACTCCTTCAAGCTCTCGGGCATGGGCGGCTCGCGCATGGGCGCGGCAGGCTACACCCGCTTCTTCCGTCGCAAGGTGCTCATCCGCCAGCACGGCCAACCGGCTACCATGGCGAACATCGCCGAATCGAATCTCAGCAAAGGAAAGACCCCATGAGTTCCCAGGACCTCGGCCTGCCCGAAATCAAGATCGATGCCACCAGCCTCTATCGCGAGGAGGTGTTCACCGACCGCCGCGCCGGTACCTTGCGGCGCCTGCTGCCGGTGACTGCCGATGGTTCGCCGGACCCGACGCGGCCCGTGTTGTGGCTGGGGCAGACCCAGCTCATGACCCCTGGCGGCGTGTTGCCGCTCGGCTTCGAGATCGAAGCTGCTGACCTCGGCGAAGCGGTGGCGAAGTTCCCGGCGGCCGTGCAAGAGGCGCTCGAGGAAGCCATCGAGGAGGCGCAGCAGATGCGTCGCGAGGCGGCCTCGCGCATCGTCGTGCCCGAGACGGGCGCGGCGCTCGGTCAGGCACTCGGCGGCAAGATCAAGCTGCCCTGACGGGACCGGGCCGCCACGCCCGCCCGCGGCGGGCGTGTGTGGTCCGGCGTGTGGGGTCCGGCGTTTGTAGTCCGTCAGGCCGACTCGGCGACCTTGCGATAGATCTCCGCGAATTCCGCCTGCGACTTCACGCACACCGCGAGGTCTTTAAGCAGTCCGTCGTGCAGGTCGTAGATCCAGCCGTGGATCTCGAGCGGCTTGCCGCGATCCCAGGCGCTCTGCACGATGGTCGTCTGGCCGACATTCAGCACCTGCTCCATGACGTTGAGTTCGCAAAGCCGGTGCAGCCGGCTCGCCTCGTCCGGCAGTTCGGCGAGCCGTGCGTGGTGTTTGCGCATGACGTCTTGCACGTGACGCAGCCAGTTGTCGATCAGGCCGAGGCGATCGTTTCGCAGCGCCGAGTGCACGCCGCCGCAGCCGTAGTGGCCGCAGACGATGACGTGATCCACGTCGAGCACGTCGACCGCATACTGCAGCACGGACAGGCAGTTCAGATCGGTGTGCACGACCACGTTGGCGACGTTGCGGTGCACGAAGAGTTCGCCGGGAAGCAGCCCGACGATTTCATTGGCCGGGACGCGGCTGTCCGCGCAGCCGATCCACAGATAGTCGGGTGACTGCTGGCCGACCAGCTTGGCGAAGAAATGTGGATCGCGCGTCGTGATCTCGTCGGACCACTCGCGATTGCGGTCGAACAGCGGTTTCAGGCTGCGCATGGCGGTACTCCCTGATCAGCGAGCGGCAACGGGTTCGCCGCCTGGCGCATCCGTCCGCGGCCGGTCCGGCCGGAGGTTGCGCGCAAAGAAACGCGAGATGGCCTCGTAGGCATGGGGGCCAGTGCTGCCGAAGCGCAGCAGGGCGTGCTTGCTGCCCGGATAGGGCATCACCTCGAACGGCTTGCGCAGGTCCTGCAGCGTCTTGAACAGCGCCGTGCTGTGTGTGAAGAGCACGTTGTCGTCCGCCATGCCGTGCATCACGAGCAGCGGCCCCGCAAGGCCGGCGGCATGGGTCATGACCATGCCGTCGCGATAGCCCTGCGGGTTGCCCTGCGGCGTGCCCATGTAGCGTTCGGTGTAGTGCGTGTCGTAGAGGCCCCAGTCGGTGACCGGCGCGCCGGAGACACCGGCCGTAAAATAACCGGGTGCCTTCACCATGCACATGAGTGCCATGTAGCCGCCGTAGCTCCAGCCCCAGACGCCGATGCGCGTGCCGTCGACATAGGGCAGGGTGCGCAGGAACTCGACACCGCGCACCTGGTCCTCGACCTCCACCGTGCCCATCCGGCGGTACAGCGCGCCTTCGAAGGCACGGCCGCGGAAGCCCGAGCCGCGATTGTCGATGGTGAAGACCACGTAGCCCTGCTGTGCGAGGTATTGGCGGAAGAGTCCGCCCCAGGCGCGCCGAACCTGCTGCGCGCCGGGTCCACCGTAGACTTCGACGATGACCGGATGGCGCTTCCCGGGCTGCAGGCCCGCGGGCTTGGTCAACTGGTAGTGCAGCACCTGGCCGTCGCTCGCGGTCAGCGTGCCGAACTCGGTCGGCTGGTGTGCCGCGCGATACGGCGCGTAAGGGTGGCTGCCCTCGATGCGGTTCGCGACCAGCACGTCGACAAGGCGACCGTCCGCGCGGCGCAGGCTGAGCGAGGGCGGATCGTCCGGTGTCGACCACGTGTCCAACCAGAGCTTCGCGTCGGCCGACATCGTACTGGCGTGCCAGCCGGCGCCGTCACTCAGGCGCCGGATGCCGGCATCGATGCGCGCAGGGTCCGTCGGGCCATCGAGCGGCGCGACATAGAGGTGGCGCTCGATGGGCGTATCGCGATTGGCGGTGAAGTACACGAGCCCGCGTGCTTCGTCCACGGCCTCGATGGCGCGCTCGCGGCCGCTGCCGGTGACCATCCACGGTCCGGCGGTGATTTGCCGCAGCATTTTCCCGTTCCAGTCGTAGAGATAGAGGTGATCGTAGCCGCTGCGCGCGGACGACCAGATGAAGGCCTTGCGGCCTGGCAGGAAGGTGAGTTCATCGTGCAGGTCCACCCAGCTGTCGCTGCGCTCCTCGAGCAGCAGTTGCGGGTTGCCGGTGGCCACGTCGATGCGCAGCAGCTGCAGCCGCTGCTGGTCGCGCGGCTGGCGCTGCACGGCGAGTGATGCCGAATCCGGGAACCACGCCACGCGCGCAAGATAACCCTCTCCCGCAGCCGCCGCCTGCAGCGGCCGGTCGGTGGCCGTGGCGAGTTCGTGCACGAACAACTCGACGCGTGCATTCGGGCGGCCCGCAGCCGGATATCTTTGGCGGATCACCTTGACCGTATCGGCGTAGATCTCGAAGCGCTCGAGTTCGTCGACCGTGGATTCGTCGACGCGCGTGTAGGCCACCCGCCGCTCGTCGGGCGACCACCAGTAGCCGGTGCTGCGATCCATCTCTTCCTGGGCGATGAACTCGGCCACGCCGAAGGAGACGAGGCCGCCGCCGTCGCGGGTGATGGCGATCTCGCGGCCGGTCGAAAGTTCTATCGCATGCAGGTTCTGCCCGCGCACGAAACTCACGTAGCGCCCGCGCGGCGAGAAGCGTGCGTCCGTCTCCGCGGCTGCCGTCGTCGTCAGGCGGCGCACCGCCTTGCTGTCGGCTGTGGCGCGAAGGTCGTAGATGAACAGGTCGCCGGCGAGTGGCAGCAGCAGATACCGTGAGTCGGGCGAATACTCGTAGTCGACGATCCCGGCCAGCGAGGACGTCCGCGCCCGCTCGCGACGCGCTTCTTCCTCGGGTGACAGCTTGCCCTCGTCGGCGACGAGCGCAGCCGAGTCGACCAGCAGCCTGCTGCGGCGCGTCGCCACGTCATAGGCCCAGACGTCGAGACGATCCTTGGCGTCGGCCTTGCCCTGCAGGTAGGTGACAAGCTTGCCGTCCGGCGAGAAGCGGGCGCCACGCAAGCCTGGCCCGCCGAGATCCGGTGCCGCGAACAGGCGGTCGATGGTGAGCCGGGAGCTGGCCGCCGCGACGTCGTCGGCCGCGGCCACGTCGATGAACGCGGCCAGACAGCCGGCGAGTACGGTGAGGCAACGGAAAGTGCTGCGCATCATGGGGTGTCGTCCATTAACATTTGCGGGTCCGCGTTGCAGTGTAGAGAGGAACATGACCCATCGCCACCGGAGCGGCGACCGCAGCCGCATCACGCCCTCGCGCGTCCTGATGCTCGTTTTCGCCATTGTTTTCACGCTCTCCGCCTGTACCACCATGAACACCAAAGATCAGAATCCGGCCAACGGTCCGGAGACGGCCGCGCTGGCGACGGCGCGAGCCGCCGCCGCGTCCGCACCGCTCGTCTATCCCCCGGCGCCGCGTGGCGATGTCGTCGACGACTACCACGGTACGCGTGTTGCCGATCCCTACCGTTGGCTGGAGGATCCCGAAGCCCAGGTGACGAAGGAGTTCGTCCGCGCCCAGAACGCGCTCGCCCAGCCATGGCTCGAGGCGTTGCCGCAGCGCGGGTGGATCCGCGAGCGCCTCACCGAGTTGTGGAACTACGAGCGCGTCGGTCTGCCACGTCTCAGGGGCGGCAAGTATTTCTTCCTGCGTAATGACGGCACGCAGAACCAGAGCGTCCTGCACGTCGCCGATTCGCTGCAGGCCGCCCCGCGTGTGCTGTTCGACCCCAATGCGGCGAGCAGCGATGCGACGGTGGCACTGGCGCGTTTCGAACCCTCGCCCGACGGCAGCATCGTCGCCTACTCGCTCTCCGATGGCGGCACGGACTGGGAAATCTGGAAATTCCGGCGTACCGCCGACGGCGTCGACTTGCCCGATGAACTGCGCTTCACCAAGTTCTGGGAACTGTCGTGGGCACCCGACGGCTCCGGCGTCTACTACAGCCGCTACCCGCAGCGCGTTGGCGATCCGTCGCGCGGCGACGATCAGGCCCAGCCGGCCGTTTACTTCCATCGCCTGGGCGAGCCGCAGGGACGCGACACGCTCGTGTACGCGGTCAAGGACCACCCGACGCGCACGCCGTCAGCGAGTGTCTCGGACGACGGCAGGTGGCTGTTCGTGTCGCTGTTCGACGGCTACCGCACGAACGGCATCGATCTGATCGATCTGCGCGATCCCGAGACGGCGCCGCGACCGCTGTTCGCCGCCTGGGATGCACGTTACACGGTGATCGGCAGCGAAGGAGACACGATATACGCCGTGACGACCGAAGCAGCACCGCGCAGCCGCGTCATTGCGGTCGACGTCCGCGACCCCGCGCCGCGCAGCTGGCGCGAACTGGTAGCGCAGGATGCGCTCGCACTCGACGAGGCGAGTTTCGTCGGCGGCCGGATCATTGCCCGCTACGTGCGTGACGCGCACGGCGTGGCGCGACT
>JBIKVA010000133.1:0-7755 GCA_044357085.1 Steroidobacteraceae bacterium
GCGCTCGCCGTTTTCGACCCCTGCCCACGCGATCGGCACCGCCTCGCGCATGCGCCCGACGATGAGATAGCGTCGCTGATGCATGGCGAATGTCTCGATGGCACGCCAGGTGTCGAAGTCGATGAGGTCGGTACCGCCGCGCTTCTCGAGGCGCCCGAGCGGCGCCCCGGGCAGCACGCCGAGGCTCCAGTTTCTCTCGTGGGTGAAGCCGTCCAGGGAGCGCTGCACGACGTCGCGCTGGCGCCAACGCCACGCACCGCCATAGAAGGATGAGAACCCCGACCAGCTCGCGGCCCCACCCGCAAGCAACAAATCACCGCCGACGGTGACTTCGTAGCGCGGATCGTTGCGGGCGACGACATCATGCACGATTGCGTTGACCATCACGGGCACGGACTCGTGCATCCCGCGCTGCGCAAGCGCGAGATCATGGTTGACCACGCTGGTCGCAGCCTCCGCCGTGAGCAGAGCGGGCTGGAGCACGCGATCGAGGACGTGCCAGCCGCGTTGCAGGTAGAGCATGACCTCGCCGAGGTAAGGCACCGCCGCCGTGACCAGACTGCTCCGCGTCAGCATCTGGTCCATGTACTCGGACCAGCCTCGCAGGCTGACGGACTGCGCGATCAGAGCTTCGTTGGCGACGATGGCGCGGTTCATGGTGGCATCGAAGTTGAGAGCTCTCGCCTGCCACGCCGCTGCAGCCAGCACGGCGGCGTCGGCGGTATTGCGCAGGCGTTGCTTCTCGACCACGCTCTCACCGGTTTCGAGAACCCACCACAGGGCTGCAACCAGCACGGCAAGCATCGGCAGCAGCAAGGCGAAAACCTGACCACGGACGAAGCGACAGCTCGCGACCGAACGGATGCGACGCGCGTCCGGCCGGATAGCGGAGCTCTGGGGTGGGCCGCTTCGCCCGTGGCCCGGAATCATTGTTCGAAGTTCTCGAGTGACGCGCGCTCCGCCTCGTCGTTCGCACGACCCCGCGCATCACCGACAAAGGTGCGGCCGGAACTCGCCGTGCGACCGGACAGTGCGACGGCAGCCACCGACGTCTGCCCCCGCACGACGTCGCCGAAGGCGGAATAGACGCCGATCGCCGCCACGGCGATGAGTGCCACGATGATGATGTATTCGGTCATTCCCTGGCCGGCTTGACGCCGCCGGCAGGCGTGTTGCTGGGTCATATGGATATCTCCCGCGGGATCGCCGACGGACTGTCGGCGCGGGTATTCGAACGTGACGGCACCGCACGGTCTGCCTGCGAATCGAGCCTCCCGGGAAGAAATGCAAGGCGTCCGGCGAAACGGGTGGCGTGCACGAGAAATGCCACCGCTGTGATTTAATGGAGTCTCGAGAAGTTTTTCAGGAGTTGTCAGACATGAAACGACCGATCGCCGCCCTGTCCGCCCTGTTGCTGACCATCTCGCCCGCACTGGCCGACGAGGGAATGTGGACCTACGACAACTTCCCCGCTGCCGCCGTGGAAAAGAAGTTCGGGGCCCGGATCGATGGAGCCTGGCTCGACCGCGTGCGGGAATCGACGGTACGCCTGGCCGGTTGTACGGCTTCGTTCGTGTCCGAGGATGGGCTGATCCTGACCAATCACCACTGCATCGCGTCGTGCCTAGCGGAGAATTCGTCCAAGGAAAAGAGCCTGCTCGAAGACGGCTTCGTCGCGCGCAACCGCGAGGGCGAGATCAAGTGCCCGACGCAACTCGCCGACGTACTCGTCGGCATGGACGACGTGACAGCCAAGGTCGAGGGCGCAACGCGCGGCTTGGACGATCGGGCGGCCAATGAAATCCGCAAGAAGACCCTGACCCAGCTCGAGCAGTCCTGCGAGAAAGACACCGGCAACAAGTGCCAGAGCGTTTCGCTCTACAACGGCGGTCAGTATTTCATCTACCGCTACAAGCGCTACACGGATATCCGTCTGGTGTTCGCGCCGGAGGCAGGGATCGCAGCCTTCGGTGGAGATCCGGACAACTTCCAGTTCCCGCGCTGGTGCCTGGACATGGGTCTGCTTCGCGCCTACGAGAACGGCAAACCGGTCAAGCCGGTGCAGCACCTGAAGATGAACTTCGGTGGTCCGCAAGCGGGCGAATTGGTACTCGTGTCGGGACACCCCGGGTCGACCGATCGCCTGTTGACGGTGGCGCAATTGCAGCACCTGCGCGAAGCGGAGATTCCGCCCTCGCTGCTGCGCAGCAACGAATTGCGCGGCCGGTACATCCAGTTCTCGAAAGGCGGCGAGTCGGCACGGCGCATCGCGGAAGACCCGCTCACCGGGCTCGAGAACGGCATCAAGGTGAGGCGCAAGCAGCTCGACGCGCTGCTGGATGAAAACATGATGTCCGAGAAGCGTCGCGGCGAGGCCGAACTGCGTGCTCTGGTGCGCGCCGATCGCGACCTTGCCAAGCTTGGAGACCCTTGGGCCGACATCGAGAAGGCGAACCGGATCTCCCGCGACTTCGATACGGAACTCGGCTATTTGGAGGGTGGAGCCGGCTTCAACAGCCGTTATTTCCGCTATGCCCGCACGCTGGTGCGCGGCGTTGCCGAACGGGAAAAGCCCAATACCGAACGACTGCGCGAATTCACCGATGCTGCTCTGCCACGTATCAGGCAGCAGCTTGCCGCGCC
Organism: Steroidobacteraceae bacterium; assembly: GCA_044357085.1. Classification (GTDB taxonomy): domain Bacteria; phylum Pseudomonadota; class Gammaproteobacteria; order Steroidobacterales; family Steroidobacteraceae; genus UBA964. The sequence goes on from JBIKVA010000133.1 coordinate 2,644, forward strand.
GACGCCGACCTACCCCGAACTCGAGAAACTGACGCTGTCTTTCGGCCTGGAACGCATGCGCGAGTGGCTTGGCCCCGACCATGCGACGGTCCGCACCCTGCTCGCCAAGGATTCCCCGGATTCACTGGCCGAATCCCTGATCGCAGGCACCCGGCTCGGCGACCCGGCGGTGCGCATCGCCCTTTGGGAGGGCGGCGCAGCGGCGGTGGCGGCATCCGACGATCCGTTCATCCGGCTGGCGCGCAGCATCGACGCCGATGCGCGGGCACTGCGCAAGCGGTACGAAGACGACGTCGAAGCGCCGATCAGCGTGGCGGAGGAGAAGATCGCCCGTGCCCGCTTCAAGTTGTACGGTACCAATGTCTACCCGGATGCGACGTTCACCTTGCGCCTCAATTACGGCACCGTTCAGGGTTGGGTCGAGAAGGGTCGTGCCGTGGATCCCTTCACGCGGCTGGAAACGGCTTTTGCCCGTGCAACCGGTCAGCCGCCGTTCCAGATTCCCGACAGCTGGCAGCGCGTCAAGGACAGGCTGAACATGGCAACGCCCGTGAACATCTCGACCAACAACGACATCGTTGGCGGCAATTCGGGCAGCCCGCTGCTGAACTCCCGCGGCGAGATCGTCGGTTTGATGTTCGACGGCAACATCCACTCGATCTCGGGTGCGTACTGGTTCGACACGGAAAAGAACCGCTCGATCGCGGTGCATCCGGCGATCATGCGCGAGGCACTCGACAAGGTTTATGGCGCCGCCGACCTGCTGCGTGAGCTCGAAGGTCGTCCGCTAGAACGCAAATAGCGACGCCTCGGGGGCGGATCGAACTACCCAGATCAGTACGACGATCGCGAGCAAGGCGAGCAGCACCGCAAGCCAGGTCCGCGAGGACTCGATCCCCTGCCCGACGGGAACCCGGGCGGGGGACTTGCGTCCGCTGATCATCGGCAGGATGAGGTTTTCGCGGCGTACCCACAGATAGAACAGCGCTGCGGCCACGTGGATGGCGACGGCGATCGCTATCCAGTCGAAGAGTTGCTTGTGCAGGCTGGTGAGCCGGTCGCTCGTTTCTATGGTCACGTACCCGAACAGCGGGCCGGTCTCGAACACTTGGTCGTTCGCGAAGAGACCCGTGAGGGCCTGGGTGAGCAACATTGCGAGAAAGGCGAGGATCATCAGGGCGCCGAGCGGGTTGTGGCCTGCGTAGCCGCTGGCCGGCGCAGCGTCCGGGCCATGCCCTGCGGTGTCGCGATGCGCGCCGCGAAGGTAGTCGGCAATGGCCCGCGGTCCACGAACGAAGGCGGCGAACCGCGCATGCCGCGTACCCAGGAAGCCCCAAAGCACTCGGGTGACCACCAGCACCAGCACGCCGTAGCCGAATCGCGTGTGCCAGGCGAACCAGTCGCCCTCTATCTCGCGCGTCAGCCACGCACCCAAAACGCAAAGGGCGAGCCCCCAGTGCATGACCCTGACCGGCAGGTCCCATACCAGCACACCGCCAGCACCGTTTGCGCGTGGTTCATCCATGTTCATGGCCCGTGTTCCCGTGTCGCTCGTTGTATTCGATGAAGAAATCGTCCGGATCCCAGAGACTCAGCGAAGTCATGGACAGCATGCGGCCGTCGGCACCGCGGACTTCGAAACGGTGCGGGACCGCGTGGATGCGAGCGCCGAAATCGAGCGCCCTGCGATGCACCGCGGCCACGTCGCGGCCCTGCATCACGAAGACGATGTCGCCGATTCCGAGCCGCTCGCGGCGCGCCGGTTCGGGCAGGCGGGGTGCGGTGAATTCGAGCAGACCGATCATGCCGATGACCGGATCCTGCGCCTTGAGAATGACGAGGCGGGTTCGATCGCCCTTTGCACCGGCAGCCAGACCAACCCCCGACAGCACGACCTCGTCGTCGTACCAGACTGGCATGCCGAGCACATCACGATAGAAGGCAAGCGAACGACCGATGTCACGCACGATGAGAGTCGTGCGCTTGACGAGCGGCGGCATCAGGGCGTCGATGATCGACTGGGCACTCAAGGCGACTCTCCGTGTTTCAGGCTGCGTGTTTCAGGCTGCGTGTTTCAGGCTGCGCGGTAACTGCAGCGCGTTCGGTCAACGGGTCCGGGCGATCAGCAGCAACGACACCACGGCCATCAGCACGGTCGGCAACCATGCGAACAATGCCGGGTTGCCGTTGAATACCAACGTACCGCTCTCGAGCATCTGCTGCAGGATGAAAAACCCGATCCCGAGCAGAAGGCCAAGCGCCACTTTCACACCTGCTCCGCTCGCGCGCAGCGACCCGAAGACGAACGGCAACGCCAGCAGCACGGCGAAAACCGTCGCCACGGTGCGCGCGATGCGAGACCAGAGCGCAAACGCGGCCTCGCGGGTGTCGAGACCGTTGGCCTCCAGGTGACCCACCATCTTCCACAGTGCGGCGGTCGGCAACTGCGCCGGAGTGGCGGCGGCGATGCCAAGGAACTCCGCCGTCACGTTGGACTCGAGTGCCTTGCTGGGCATGCGGCTGCTGGTGACACGATCGCTCCCGAAGCGCGTTTCGGCATACTGCTCGAGCGACCACGTGCCGCGCTCGTTGCTGCGCGCACTGACAGCGCGGCCCATGGCCGCCAGCCGGCCGTCGCGGCCGATTTCATAGATGATCATGCCGCCGAACTGTGTCTCGCCCGTCTGCCGCTCCACGTTGACCAGCAGATTGCCGTCGCGAACCCAGGCCTCGCCCGAGCCCGCAAAGCTGATACCGGCGAACTTGGCAAACGCCTTTTGCTGACGCGCCATTTGCTGGAGCGGCGGGCCCATCGCCTCCCCCAGTGCCGCGCCAAGCAGCGCCAGCAGGACGCCGGCGATGACGACGGGCCGGGCGATCTGCCAGGTTGAAAGTCCGGCCGTGCGCAACACGATGAGTTCGCTGCCACGCGCAAGGTTGCCGAGTCCGAGCAGCGCGCCGATCAACGCGCTGATCGGCAACAACTCCCAGGCCTGCTGCGGCAGGTTGAGCAGCACGAAGACGATGGCATCGACGGTCGTGTAGCGTCCGACACCGATATCGTCCTGCTGTCCCATGAAAAGGAACAGGCCGCCGAGCGACAACAGCACGAGTGCCACCATCGCAGTGCCGCCTATCACGGCGCGCAGCACGTAGCGCTCGATTACGCCGAGCAGTCTCATGGAAAGACTCCGACGCCCGCCGACGCGGCGCTGCGTGGACTGCCCGGATCCGCAACCCGGTCACGATGGCGCCAGCGCGCCCGGAGTTCTGGAAGAAACAGCATGGCGAGAGTGGCCAAGGCGACAGCGAGGTGTACCCACCAGAGCCCCAGGGCGGCAGGGACCGTGCCCTTCTCGAGCCAGACCCTGGCGGCGGACGCGAGGCTGAAGTAGACAAAATAGACGACGATTGCGATCCAGATCCTGGCGTAGCGGCCCTGCCGCGGCCGCAGGCGCGCGAGCGGCACGGCCAGCAGTGCAAGCACGAACACCATGACCGGCGCGGCAAGGCGCCAGTGGAACTCGGCCCGTCTGGCGGAATCCGACGAGCCCCACAGGGCCGCGGTCGGCAGCGCGTCGAGCCTGCTGGCATCGAGCGCGAGCGGCGGTACGCGAACCGGGATGACGTTGGTGGCGAAACGGACGATGCGGAACTCCCGTGAGCCCGGCACGCCCTCGTAGCGCTCGCCGTCGAACAGAGTGAGCGTATGCACGCCGCCGTCAGCGGACACTTGATGGCGCGCCCGACCGGCGACCGCGATCTCGTAGCGATCGCCGCGGATGCGTTTGACGAACACGCCACGCAAGGTACCGTCGGCATCCGCGGTCTGCGCATAGAAAACCGCCGAGCCTCCGCCGAAACTGCGGAATTTTCCGGGGGCGATGGGTGCGAACTCGCCGGCCTGCAAGGCGCTGGCGCGCAACTGCATGACCCGTGCGGCGGCCTCAGGCGCCGCGAACAGGGTGAGCCAGGCGACGGCGGCAGCGACGGCCAGCGCCAATACCATCACGGGCGCGTAGACCCGCCAGCGATCGACACCGCATGCCAACACGGCGGTCATCTCGCTGTCGTGATACAGGCGCCCGAAGGCCAGCATGACGCCGAGCAGCAGACCGACCGGCAGCAGGACCGCCAGATTGGTGAGCGCGCCGAAACCGACCAACTGCATGACCACCTCGCGCGGGAACCCCTGCTCGGCGGCGCGGGCGAGCACCGTGGCGATCTGGTTGGTGAGCAGGATCACGAGCAGAGTGCCGGTCACGGCAAGCCAGCTGCCCATGGTTTCGCGGAGGATGTAGCGGGTGAGGATTTGTGCCACGGGTGGGTCGTTGCCGGAACGCCGGGACGCGGAAAACGATAGAATGTTACGTCAACTGGCGCGGCCCGTGGTGCAGGGAAGCACCCCTCTCCTGCCGTCCGCGACCTGACGGAGGTCATCATGCAATTCGAGGTTTTCACCGCAAGCGCAGCCCAGGTCCAGGCCGACTGTATCGTCGTCGGCGTGCACGACAACGGCGTCCTGGCGGCGGCGGCGGCCCCGCTCGACCGCCAGTGCGGCGGCAAACTCAGCCGCTTCCTGAAATCGGGGGACTTCGGCGGCCGGCTGGGCGATACGCTGCTGTTGCCGGCATTCCCGCGCCTGAATGCATCGCGCCTGCTGCTGGTGGGCCAGGGTCGCGCTGAAGTGTCGCGCAAGAGCTGGCGCAAGGCGCTGCACGCCGCAGTCTCGGCATTGTCGCGGACCCGCTGCAAGAGTGCAGCCATCGCGCTCGCCCGCCCCGCGACCCGGGAACTCGATGACTACCTGTTCGCTCGATCGGCGGTCGAGATCGCGCACGCCGCGCTCTATCGGGTCAATGACCTGAAGTCAGGCAAGCGACCCGCAGCGCCGGAACTCGAGCGCTTGAAGTTCGGCCCGGTCAGGCCGTCTGCCGCCGCCGCCGCCCGCCGCGGCCTTGCGCACGGCAACGCCTCCGGCAATGGCGCCGTGCTGATGCGGAACCTCGCCAATCTGCCCGGCAACGTCTGCACCCCGACCTATCTGGCCGAGCAAGCCCAGCGTCTCGGCGAGCGTCACGCGAACCTGAAGGTCCGCGTGCTCGAGGAATC
>JBIKVA010000134.1:0-7747 GCA_044357085.1 Steroidobacteraceae bacterium
GTCACCCATGACGTCCGTCTTGCCGCACGCATGGATCGCGTGCTCACTCTGGCCGAGGGACGTCTCGTCGACTGACTGCGCCCATATCCGGGCAATCGACCAGCTTCAGCCCTTTGAGCGACCGCTGCGCGTGCGGTACTTCTGCCGTACGCGCCATCGCCAGACCCGATCCAGCAGCAGCCAGCCCACGATCCCGAAGGCCATGGCGCACACCACGCACCCCAGCAGGAACGGCCGCCACATCGGGCCGAGGCCGGTCTGCAGCCACTCCCAGCTGAGCATGAAGTGGAAACTCCCCGGAGACTCCCCGAGCAGGGTCCGGCCGGTGATGTAGGCGAGGTAATAGATCGGCACCACGGTGAGCGGGTTGACGATGAACACCGTGCCTAGCAGCACGGGCACGTTGAGCCGCAGGAGCATCGCCAGCATGAGCGCAAGCGGGATATGCACCGGCAGCGGCACGAAGCAGATCGACAAGCCGACGCCGAAGGCAGCCGTGATGCCGCGCCGCTGCATCGACCACAGGCGCGCATCCATGAAGACATGGGCGAAAGGTCGCGCATACCACGCGTCGCGCAGTGACTGCGCTTTTCGGCCGAGCTGACGGATCGTGTTGCGTAGCATTGCGGGGTCGCACTCTAGCAGCACGATCGCCGCCGTTGCGATGCTGGCGGGTTGCCTCGTCGTGTTGTACGGACCGCTACGTCCGAGCCTGCTGACCTTCGTGGCGCTCGGGCTCACCGCGTTGCTCGCCCTTGGCGCCTGGGTTGTGGATCGCGTGCTGCGATCCGCACCAGCAAGCCGCCGCGGTTGGGTGGCAGGGTTCGCCATCGTCGGCGGTATCGGCAGCGTGATGGCGCTCTGCACCCTGGTGATGGCGCTCGACCAACTTGCGCGCCGCTGGTCGTCGGCGGACGAAGGCAGCCGGGTCATCGCCGAGGTCGTGGTCGAATCGCTCACCCGGCGCAGCGGTCGAACGCTCGAGTTCGACGCCGCGCTGCGCATCGATGCCCCCGCCCCGCTGGCGCGCGATCTGCGAGCGCGCGTCTCGTGGCACGATGCACCCTCGACGGCACCGCGTGCCGGCGAGCGCTGGCGACTGTTGCTGCGGCTCGATACACCGCGCCGCAACACGAACCCGGGCGGCTTCGACGAGCAGCGCGAGTTCTTCCGCGACCGCCTGCAGGCACGTGCGGTCGTGATTTCCTCGACCTCGAATCGACGACTCGCCGCGCAGCAGCCCTCGCTGCTCGCGCTGCGCGAGCGCATCGCAGGGAGGATCCGCGACTCGGTCGTCGATCGCGATGCCGCAGCGCTTTTCGCCGGGCTCGCGGTGGGTGCGACCGGAGCGGTCAGCCGCGAGCAGTGGCGCACCTTCAGCGCGACTGGTACGACGCACCTCGTCGCCATCTCCGGCATGCACGTGACGCTTTTTTGCTGGCTGGTCGCCGCACTCGCCCGCGCGTCGTGGCGGCGCATGCCCTGGTTCGCGGCGCTCATCGACCGCGACGTCTTTGCCGCAAGTCTCGGCGTGTCGGCCGCTCTCGGCTACGCGCTGCTGGCCGGTTTCGGGGTTCCCACCCAACGCACCGTGGTGATGCTGGCCGTGTGGTGGGGGCTGCGCCTCGGCGGACGCGTTCACGGTGACTTCGATGCACTCGGTCTTGCACTGATCGCCGTGCTCGTGATCGATCCGTTCGCGCCTCTGTCCTCCGGGTTCTGGCTGTCGTTCGTGGCGATGGCGACCCTGATCGTCCTCGGCGAGTCGCAGTCGAAGGGCGTGCGCGGCTGGATCCTCGACAACCTGCGCACGCAATGGTGGGTCGGCCTCGCATTGCTGCCTTTCACGCTGCTGTGGTTCTCCAGCATCCCGGTCGCGGGACTGCTGGTGAATCTCGTGGCGATCCCCGTGTTCTCCTTCGTGCTGGTGCCGGTTGCCTTGCTGGGCAGCGCCCTAGGCGGGTTTGCGGCGTCGGCCGCGAGACCGCTGTGGTGGCTCGGCGAGCGCGTGCACGACTGGCTGTGGCCGCTGCTCGTCGCCGTGGCGGCGCAGCCGCTGGCCGTCATCGAGCTCGATCTCCGCGGCAGGCTTGCGAACCTTGTCGCAGGCAGTCCCCGGCACGGCGAGGTCATGGTGACCGTGCTGGACGCCGGCGACGGCGCAGCCATCATCCTGCGTACCCGGAATCATGCGCTCGTCTACGGTACCGGTGAGCAGTACGGCAGCGAAGGTCGCGCCGCCGAGCATCTCGTGCTGCCGGCGTTGCAGGCGTTCGGGGTGGACAAGATCGATCTGCTGATGCTCGGCAGTTCCCACGCCCAGCATGCAGCCGGAGCGGGGCGTTTGCAGGCGGCGATACCCGTCGTCGATCTCGCCGGTGGCGGCGAGTGGCCCGGAGCGCGACGACCGCTCGCTCACTGCGCGCAGACCCGCCGCTGGCGTTGGGACGGCGTCGACTTCGCGAGTTTCGGCGTCGCCGGCGGCTCGTGCGTGCTGCGGGTCGCCTTCGAGGCGGGACCCGCGCTGCTCATTCCGGAACGCATCGACTTGGCGGAGGCAACCGCTCTGGCGGCGCGCGCAACGACGGGGGATGTGCCGCTGGCCTCGACACTGGTGGTCGCGCCGCGACGGGGTTCCCTCGATGCAGTGAGTCGCGATTTCATCGACCGCGTCGATCCGCAATGGGTGCTGCTGACCGGTCGTGATCCATCGCGCGCGCGGCAACTGCGGGTAGCCGGGCACTGGCGCGTCGACCCGCAGCGGCTCGTGGCGATCGCCGCGCGGGGGGCCGTCACCGTGCACCTGCGCGCCGGTTTGCCGCCGCGCTGGTTGTCCCACGCAGACCTGCAGGGTGCCCCCCTGTGGCGGTATCATCCGGGGCGTTGATGTCGGCTCGCTGACGCCACGCAGGACACCCCACTCCCTTGAGTCAAAGGCCGGTCGAAATCGCCGACGCCACCGAGGTTTACAAGCGCCTGCTCGGCTACGCGCGGCCCCACCTCGGCATGTTCTTCATCGGGGTACTTGGCATGGCGCTCTTCGCCGCCACCGACGCTGCGCTGGCCGTGCTGGTGCAGCGCTTCCTCGGCGGCGCGTTCGTCGAGCCGGATCCGCGCATCCTCTGGATCATCCCCCTCGGCGCCGTGTTGCTGTTCGTGCTGCGCGGCATCGGCGACTACGTCTCCAACTATTTCCCCGGCTATGTCGGTCGGCAGATCATCCGCACCCTGCGCGCGGAACTCTTCGCGCACTACCTGCGCCTGCCGGCCCGGCACCACGATACCGAAGCCTCCGGCGGCATGCTCTCGCGCCTCACCTACAACATCGAACTGGTGGCCGAGGCGACCACCAACGCGGTCACGGTACTCATCCGGGACACGCTCACCATCGTCGGCCTCATCGGCATGCTGTTCTGGTACAACTGGCGGCTCGCGGCGTTCGTGCTGCTGCTCGCACCGCCCATTTCGTGGCTGATCCAGTACATCAATCGCTCGTTCCGCCGCTACAGCGCCCGCATCCAGGCCTCGATGGGCGACGTCACGCGCGTAGCCAAAGAGGCCCTCGATGCCCACAAGGTCATCAAGAGCTTCAACGCGGAGCGACACGAGGAGTCGATCTTCGCCGAGGCGAACGAGCGCAACCGCCACAGCAACATGCGCCTGATCGGCGCCCGGGCGCTCGCCAACCCGGTGGTGCAGGTCATCGCCTCGCTGGGCCTTGCCTGCGTGCTGTTCTTTTCCATCCGGCAGGTTTTCACGCACGAGATGCGCGTGGACGAGTTCATGGCATTCATGACGGCGCTGCTGCTCGTCACCGCGCCACTGCGACGACTCGTGCAGGTATTCGGTCCGTTGCAGCAGGGCATCGCAGCCGGGGCCAGCGTGTTCGAAGTGCTCGACCTGCCGATCGAGGACGCGGGCGGTTCGCGATCGATCGACCGGGCGCGTGGCGAGCTCGAATTCCGCGACGTGGGTTTCGCCTACCCCGGTACGCCTTTCCAGGCCCTCGCCAACGTGAGCTTCAAGGTGCAGCCCGGCCAGACGGTGGCGATCGTCGGCAAGTCGGGCAGCGGCAAGAGCACGCTGGCGAACCTGCTGCCACGATTCATTGACCCCGATGCGGGCAGCGTGCTGCTCGATGGTGTCGACCTGCGCGAGTACCGGCGTGCCGACCTGCGACGGCAGGTCAGTCTCGTCAGTCAGGAGGTGGTGCTCTTCGATGACAGCATCCGCCGCAATATCGCCTTCAACCTGACGGACCCGGGCTCGCCTGCCGTCGAGGCTGCAGCGCAGGCTGCCCACGTCATGGACTTTGCCGCCGACCTGGCGCACGGGCTCGACACCACGGTCGGCGAGCGAGGCTCGCAACTCTCCGGGGGACAGAGGCAACGCGTCTCGATCGCGCGTGCACTGCTCAAGGACGCGCCCGTCCTGGTGCTCGATGAGGCCACGAGTGCGCTCGACAACGAATCCGAGCGCCGGATCCAGTCCGCCCTGACCACGCTGAGGCATGGGCGCACCACGCTGGTGATCGCCCACCGTCTCTCCACCATCGAGCAGGCCGATCTCATCGTGGTGTTGCACGAGGGACGGATCGTCGAAGCCGGCTCCCACGCCGCGTTGCTGGCGCGCGATGGGACCTACGCGCAGTTGCACCGCCTTCAGTTCGCGGTCTGATGTCGCGCGTACTCGCCAGCTGGATCGAAGGCGTGTGGTACGGGGGCAGGGCAGGGAGCGCGCTGCTGGCGCCGCTTGCGGCGCTCTTCGGCTTCGTCGTCCGGCTGCGACGTCTCGCGTATCGTCGGGGCTGGAAAACCGTCTGGCGCGCCACGGTGCCGGTGGTGGTGATCGGCAACCTGTCGGTGGGTGGCACGGGCAAGAGCCCGCTGGTAGCGGCGCTCGCCGGTCGGTTGCGCAGTCGCGGCTATCGGCCGGGCATCCTTACCCGGGGTCATGGTTCCGGAGTGCGCGTTCCGATCCGGGTGGAGCGCGGTGCGGATGCCGCGCGCGTGGGTGACGAGCCGGCGATGCTGGCGGCCACAACCGGCGTCGAGATCGTGGTGAGCCCCGACCGCGTCGCCGGCGCACGTATGCTCGAGGCGCTCGGCGTCGAGATCATTCTTTGTGATGATGGCTTGCAGCACTACGCATTGGCCCGCGACCTCGAAATCGCCGTCATCGACGGCAGCCGCGGTCTCGGCAACGGGCGCCTGTTGCCGGCTGGACCGCTGCGCGAGCACGAGTCCCGGCTCGCGAGCGTCGATTGGGTGGTGATCAACGACGGCGCGGGCGCCGCCGCGAGCGGCTGGCGCGGACGCGTCGGGACGATCGGCATGCAACTCGTGCCCGAGGCGGCGCGCGCGGTGGCCGATCCGCGAGGCTGGCGTCGTATCGAGGACTTCCGTGGCCAGACGGTACACGCGGTAGCGGGAATCGGTCATCCGGCGCGGTTCTTCGCGATGCTGCGCGCGGCGGGCCTCGATCTCATCGAGCACCCGTTCGCCGATCACCACGCCTACGCCGCCGTCGATCTGCGCTTCGACGATGATCACCCGATCCTGATGACCGCCAAGGATGCCGTAAAATGCGCCGGTTTCGCCGATGCGCGTTTCTGGGAGGTTCCGGTGGTGGCGCGGCTGCTGCCGGACGGTGCCGCCGGGCTCGTCACGGCCATCGAAAGACTTTGTCCCGTCGCCCGGACCACGGAGCATGCCTGAACATGGACAACCGACTGCTCGACATCCTCGCTTGCCCGCTCTGCAAGGGGCCGCTGGTCCACCACCGTGAGCAGGCCGTGCTCGTCTGCCGTGCCGATCGCCTGGCTTTCCCGATCAAGGACGGCATTCCGCTGATGCTCGAGGAAGAAGCGACCGCGTTGGCGAGCGACGACCCGTTGCTTGCCCGGGGTACGCGGCCGTGAGCGGACCAGACCGGCGCGCGGCACACAGGCGCCGCCAGACGACCTGATCGTCATGTATCGCATCGTCATTCCTGCACGCTTTGCCTCGACCCGATTGCCGGGCAAGCCGCTGCAGGCGCTCGCCGGCAGGCCCATGCTCGCCTGGGTCCACGACCGGGCGCTCGCTTGCACGGCAGACGAGGTCATCATCGCCACCGACGACGAGCGCATCCGGGTGGTCGCCGAGGCGTTCGGCGCCAAGGTGGAGATGACCGCGGTCGAACATGCGAGCGGCACCGACCGCATCGCCGAAGTGGCATCGCGCCGCGGCTGGAATGACGAAGACGTCGTGGTGAACCTGCAGGGCGACGAGCCCTCGATGCCTGCAGCCCTGATCGAGCAGGTGGCCATGCTGCTCATCGACCACGCCGGCGCGGACATCGCCACGCTGGCAACGCCCATCGCCGACCGCGACGAATACTTTGACCCGAACGCCGTGAAGGTCGTGACCGATCTCGAGGGACGTGCGCTCTATTTCAGCCGGGCGCCGATTCCGTGGTTTCGCGACCAGATCGAGCCCGACGCAGCGGAATTGCGCGCCGTGGCCCGTCGGCACCTTGGCATCTATGCCTACCGGGTGGGCGCGCTGCGCCGGCTGGCCGCGTTGCCGCCGACGCCGCTCGAGCAGATCGAGAAACTCGAGCAGTTGCGGGCGCTGGCGCACGGCATGTGCATCCAGGTGGGCGAGGCGGCTTGCCGGCCCGGCCCGGACGTCAACACCGCCGAAGATCTCGCGCGCGCCGCTGCAGCGCTTTCACGGATCCCCGGCGGGTCCTGACCGACAGTCGCCGCGACGGGCGCCGACGGTCAGTAGTCGCGACGCGTCCCGCTGCCGAAGCTCGAAGAACTGCTCGACGGACCCGAGGACCAGACCACTTTCTTCTCGCCGCCCGAGAGCGGCTCCGCGGCGGGTGCGTCGGCCGCAACCGGTGTGTCGAGGTCGGCTGCCGGTGTCTCCGCCACTCGAGTCTCGGCGACTTGCGTTGCGGCAACCGCAGACGCTGCTACCCGAGGTTCTGCTGCCTGCGTGTCTGGGGCCTGTGCGTCAGCCTCTGCTTGCACCACCGAGGTCTGCTCGGCAGGTTCCGCAGGCGCGAGACCGGTCCAGCTGATCTGGCTATTGACCGGTGGGGGCGGCGGTACGTCGACAGCCGTGGCGGCCACGGGTGCGGCCGTCGCAGCGGGCGTCGATTCCGCCGCTGCCGCGTCGGCCGGGAGTCCGTCCGCCGTCGGCGCATGGTCGAGTCCCGAGGCGGACTGGGCCGAGCCAGTCGCCACGGCCTCGTCGCGACCTTCTGCCAGGTCATCGCCATCACTGTCGGCGAACAAGTCGTCGCTGCCCGGATTCGTGCCGTCAGCGGATAAACCCGCAGCACCGCCCGCCAGGTCGCGTCCTGCGCCACCACGACGACCGCGCCGCCCACGGCGGCGTCCGCGACGAGCGCCTTCGCGCGGCGCAGCCCCGTCCTCGGCTGCGCCCGGCGCCGCTGCGGCGCCGTAAGACTGCGAGGCGCCGTAAGAGGCTGACGCGGATAGTTCTACGCCATGTTCGGCCGCAGTGGCCGTCGCGGCCGTGGCTTCCGTCGCCGCCCCTGCCGGGGCGCCCGGTGCAGGGGACTCTGACGCGACCGACGGCGGAGCACTGCGCTCGCGATTGTCGCTGCGCTCACGATTGTCACCGCGCTCACGATTTTCGCCGCGGCCACGCCGGCGCGAGTCGTCGCGACCACCGCGTCGTTGTTGCCCTTCGTCCGGACGTTCGCTGCGCCGTTCCTGCTGTGCCTCCGC
>JBIKVA010000135.1:0-7635 GCA_044357085.1 Steroidobacteraceae bacterium
CTGCGCTCGCGATTGTCGCTGCGCTCGCGATTGTCACCGCGCTCACGATTTTCGCCGCGGCCACGCCGGCGCGAGTCGTCGCGACCACCGCGTCGTTGTTGCCCTTCGTCCGGACGTTCGCTGCGCCGTTCCTGCTGTGCCTCCGCGGGCTTCTGCTCCGCCGGCTTGCCATCGGCGCTGCGGTTCTCGGCATCGCGTGCTGCGTTGCGATCCCGATCCCGATCCCGATCCCGATCGCGGCCTCGGCCACGATCGCGTCCGCCGCGCTCGTTGCGATCGCTACGCTCGCCACCGGCTTCGCGGTCGCCACGATCGCGTCCGCCACGGCCATTGCGATCCCGATCGCGCCGACGACCACCGCGTTCGCGATCGCCCTGTTGTTCTTCGCGGACCGGCGCTGCTTCGGGCTGCGGCGCGCCGAACAGCCAGCGCCACAGGCGGACGAAGATGCCGAGTTGCGGACCGGCGGGGACGGTCACCGTCACCGTGGCCGGCTGGGTGGCCGTTGCCGGGGTGGCGACGGGTGCCTGCACCACGATGGGTGCCGCGGTGGTGGGCAGGAAAGTCGGCACGGCGGCCGGCTCCTGCGCGCTCTGCTTTTCACGGGTACCGGTGACATCCGGTACCTTCGCGGGTGTCGGCATCTGGTAGGACAGACGCTTGAACTCAGGGGCTTCCGCCTCATCGTCGCGCACGCGACGGATCGAGTACTCCGGCGTGTCGATGTTGAGATTGGGCACGATCAGCAGCTCGACGTCGCTCTTGTCCTCGAGCGTGCGCAGCCATTCGCGCTTTTCATTGATGAGATAGGTGGCAACCTCTACCGGCACTTCCGCAATGACCTTCGAGGTGCGGTCCTTGCGGGCCTCCTCGCCGATCAGGCGCAGGATCGCGAGCGCCATCGATTCGACCGTGCGGATGCTGCCGATACCCTGGCAGCGCGGGCAGACCTCGTGGCTGGAGTCGCCGAGCGAGGGTCGCAGGCGCTGCCGCGACATCTCGAGCAGACCGAAGCGTGACAGCCGACCGATCTGGATGCGCGCGCGGTCCATCTTCATGGCCTCGCGCAGTCGGTCTTCGACGGCCCGCTGGTTGCGCGGCTCCTCCATGTCGATGAAGTCGATGACGATCAGGCCGCCGATGTCGCGGATGCGCAGCTGACGGGAGATCTCGTCGGCCGCCTCGAGGTTGGTGTTGGTGGCGGTGGTTTCGATGTCGCCGCCGCGCGTCGCGCGCGCGGAGTTGATGTCGATCGAGACCAGCGCTTCGGTGTAGTCGATGACGATCGAGCCACCCGAGGGCAGTTGCACCTTGTGTGCGTATGCGGACTCGATCTGGATCTCGATCTGGTAGCGGGTGAAGAGCGGGATGTCGTCCGAATACATCTTCAGGCGGCGACCGCCTTCGGCCGGCATGAAGCGCTGCATGTACTCGGCGGCGATCGCGTGCGCGCCGGGCTCGTCGACCAGCACTTCGCCGATGTCGTCCGACAGGTAATCGCGCAGCGCGCGTGTCACCGGGTCGCTCTCGCGATAGACGAGGAAAGGCGAGGGCTGCGAGAGCACGGCCTTGACGATCTCGTCCCACTGGATCTTGAGGTTATCGAGATCCCATTGCAGTTCCTCGGTGGCACGACCGACGCCTGCCGTGCGCACGATTGCTCCCATCCCGGCCGGGATGACGAGCGCGTCCATGATGCTCTTCATCTGGTCGCGCTCTTCGCCCTCGATGCGGCGGCTGACGCCGCCGGCCCGCGGGTTGTTCGGCATCAGCACCAGGAAGCGGCCGGCGAGCGAGATGTAGGTGGTGAGCGCAGCGCCCTTGTTGCCGCGTTCCTCCTTTTCAACCTGCACGACGATGTCCTGCCCTTCCTGCAGGATCTCGCGCATGTTGATGCGTCCGCCCGACGGGTTCTTGAGGAAATACTCGCGGGAGATTTCCTTCAGCGGCAGGAAGCCATGCCGCTCGGCGCCGTAGTCTATGAAACAGGCTTCGAGCGAGGGCTCGATGCGGGCGATGCGCCCTTTGTAGATGTTCGCTTTTTTCTGTTCGCGGGACGGCAGCTCGATCGAAAGGTCGTAAAGCTTCTGTCCGTCAACGAGGGCAACGCGCAGTTCTTCCTGCTGCGTCGCGTTTACCAGCATTCTTTTCATGGGCCCCTGAACTCCGAGATGGGGCCGACAGTATTCCGGGGGTCGTCCGCTGGGACACCGCAACGCGCCGGGCAGCAAGCCGCGGGCGTGCGGGCAGAACCAATGCATCGAGGTGGTGCATGAACAGAGTTACGAGGAAATGAAGCACGTGACGTCTGTCTTGTTGGTATCTGGCAACCGAAGGCGCGTCGGGTAACGCTGCGACTGTCGGCCGGATTCGATGGCCTCGTTGCCGAGGACCAACTAACATGCGGCGCCCGCTGTCGGGATGGCTGACCGCCAAAATCCGGGTGGCCGGCACCGCGCTGATGCCTGCAGGAGCGGGCCACGCTAGGGTTGCGCGCTCTTGCGACCAGTGAATGCTATGACAAAGCCCATGGAAAAACAAGGCGTTACGAACAAGTCCGACCAAACTGCGGTGCGTCACGCCAGCGTTGGCGAAGACGACGCTGGCAGCCGGCTCGACAAGTTCCTGGCCCGCCAGTATCCGCAAGTGCCGCGCAGCCGCCTGTTTCGCATCATTCGCAAGGGCGAAGTGCGGGTGAACGGCAAGCGTGCCGGGATCGACACCCGCCTGGCCATGGGTGACGACGTGCGCCTGCCGCCGCTGCGCCTCGAGGCGCCGGCGGAAAGCGTTCCGAAGAGCCGGGTGCCGGCCTCACTGCTCGCCACCGTCAATGCGGCGATCATCCACGAGGACGAGCGGCTGCTGGTGATCAACAAGCCGTCGGGCCTCGCCGTACACGGCGGCAGCGGTCTGAGCTTTGGCGTCATCGAGGCGCTGCGCGCCGCCCGTCCCGACGAGGCGGACACCCTCGAACTCGTGCACCGGCTCGATCGTGACACGAGCGGCGTGCTGCTGGTCGCGCGGCGGCCGGCGGTGCTGCGCATGCTGCATGCCGGGTTGCGCGAGGGAGAGGGTTTCGAGAAGCGCTATCTCGCGCTCGTCAAGGGCAGTTGGCAGCTCGGCAAGAAGCGCATCGACGCGCCGCTGCGTACCGATCTGCGGGTCGGCGGCGAGCGCACGGTCAAGGTTCATGCCTCCGGCAAGAGCGCGACCAGCGACTTCCGCCCGGTGCAGGCATTTGGCCGCATCGCCTCGCTGCTCGAGGTCAGCATCCTCACCGGACGCACGCACCAGATCCGTGTGCACGCGGCCTATGCGGGGCATCCGGTGGCCGGTGATCCGAAATATGGTGATGCCGAATTCAACGAGGAGATGCGCCACCACGGTCTCGAGCGCATGTTCCTGCATGCCTCGAGCCTGTCGTTCGTCTGGCCAGACCGCGGCACCGAATTCAGTGTCAATGCGCCGCTGCCGCCGGATCTTGCGAAGGTGATCGACTCGCTCGCTACGGCTTCGTCGCGGCGAAAGGGCGCAGGATCGCGGCGACCCAGATGAGCGGCAGACCGATGATCGCAGTGGGGTCGTCGCTCTGCATCCGCTCCAGCAGGGAGATCCCGAGTCCCTCGCACTTGAAGCCCCCGGCGCAATCGACGGCAGGTTCGCGGCTCACATAGTCTTCGATGTCGTCCGACGAGAGCGTGCGGAATCGGCAGCGCGTTTCGTCGCGGTGGCGCTGCCAAAGTCCGGCCTCGATGCCGACGATCGCCACCGCGGTATGAAACGTCACGAGCTGGCCCGAGAGGCGAGCGAGCATGGCGGCCTGGCCCGCCCGGTTGCCCGGCTTGCCGAGACACTCGTCGCCGAGCGCACAGACCTGGTCGGATCCGATCACGAGAGCCCCCGGTTCGTGATCCGCGACCGCCCGGGCCTTGAGCAGGGCAAGGCGCTCGGCGAGGGCGGCCGGAGTCTCCCCGGCCAGACGCGACTCGTCGACCTCGGGACTGCGGTGCTCGAACGGGATACCGAGCCGGCCGAGCAAGTCCCGGCGGTAGCGCGAACCCGAGGCGAGCCAAAGCGCTCGCGTCAGGGCCTGGGGGTGATTTTCGGCTTCGGAAAACAACGGCTTACCGTAAAGTCGTTTTGACTCGAGGGGGGGTGGCCCCTATTATACGCGCCCCATGCCGGCCGACTGGTCCCGTCCTGTTGACGTAGAGCGTTTGGCCGACGCGGGCGAAACGCGAGAGTTCGATGTGCCGCTGCGCGAATTGCCGCGCCTGGCACCGGCACTCGCGGTCGACAACGGTTCGGCCCACTGTCGCATCGTTTTCGCGCGTGAGCGCGGCGCGCCAACCGCTGCCGTCGCGGTCCAGGCGAAGCTGGGGTTGCGTTGCGAGCGCTGCCTGCGGCCGGTGTGGCTCGACGTCGACGACGAGTCGCGGGTCTGGTTGCTGACCGACCCCGCGCAGGGCGACGACCTCGACCCCGGCATCGAGCCGACGCTCGCGCCGCAGGGTCGGATCGCGCTGCGCGATCTCGCCGAGGAAGAGTTGCTGCTCGCGCTGCCGCTCGTGCCGCGTCACGAACTCGCCAGCGAGTGTGGTGTGGCAACGGACGACGGCGCCGAGGAAGAAGTTTTGCAGAAACCGTTTGCGGGGCTGGGCGAGCTCCTGAAACGCAGTCCAGATTGAGTCGCCCGGTTTTCGAATTCGTCGCAGGAGTCCGACATGCCAGTCCAGAAGAGTCGCAAGACGCCGTCCAAGCGCGGCATGCACCGTTCGCACGACGGTCTCGCCAAGCCCGCCCTCTCGGTCGATCCGCAGTCGGGCGAGACCCACTTCCGTCACCGCATCACGCCGGATGGTTTCTACCGCGGCAAGCGCGTGATCGAGAAGCCGGCTGACGAAGAAGCCGCCGGCTGACGCCGGCTCGTGGCGGGCCGTTCGTGCCCGCCTGCTCCCGCAGCGGGGGCAAGCTCCACATGACCATCATCGCGCTCGATGTCATGAGCGGCGACCTCGGCGCGCAGGAATGCGTGCCGGCCGCCATGCTGGCACTCGAGTCGGATCCATTGCTGCGCCTGCTGCTGGTGGGGCAACCGGCGATCATCGCGGGCTTGCTGCACGCCGCCGCGCCGTCCGCAGCGGTCGCTGGCCGGCTCGAGATCGTGCCGGCCAGCGAGATCATCATGATGACCGACTCGCCGCGCGAGGCGATCCGGCGCAAGAAAGACTCCTCGATGCGTATAGCCGTCGATCTGGTTCACGCCGGTCGAGCCGAGGCGGCCGTTAGCGCCGGCAATACCGGTGCGCTGACCGCCATCGCGCACTTCGTGCTCAAGTGTCTCGCCGAGGTCGAGCGCGCACCGATCATGTCGGCAGTGCCGAACGCCAGCGGTTTCACGCACCTTCTCGATCTCGGCGCGAACGTGCGGGCGACGCCGCACCAGCTCGAGCAGTTCGCGATCATGGGCGCGATCGTTGCCCGCGACGTGCACGACACGCCGCGCCCGCGGGTGGGTCTGCTCAACATCGGCGAGGAAGAAACCAAAGGCCATGATCTCGTGCAGGAGGCGCACGCGTTGCTGCGCGCCTGGGCCGATACGCACAGCCGTCGCGATTTCGAGTACCTCGGCTTCGTCGAGGGCGGCGACATCTTCAGCGGGGAAGTCGACGTCGTGGTCACCGACGGATTCACCGGCAACGTGGCCCTGAAGACCATGGAGGGTGTCGCGGGACTCATCAGCGGCCGGCTGCGTCGCGAATTCACCGCCGACCTGCCGAGCAAACTCGCGGGTCTGCTGGCGAGGCCGGTGCTGGGCCGCGTTTCGGCGTCGCTCGATCCGCGTCGCTACAACGGCGCGGTCATGGTGGGGCTGAAGCGGGTCGTGGTAAAAAGCCACGGCAGCGCCGATCGTGTGGCGCTCGCGCGGGCGATCGCGATCGCGGCGACCGCCGTGCGCCGCGGCCTCGTCGAACGCGTGCGGCAGGCGCTCGAGGACGAGAGCGCCGCGGGTCACGGAGCGGCGGATTCGCCAGCCGCCAGACACTGAGCGACGACAGATTTTTCCGGGACGGGAACACCGAATGCTCAAGTACTCGCGGATCGCCGGCACCGGCAGTCACCTGCCCGAAAAGGTACTCACCAATGCCGAGCTCGAAAAAATGGTCGAGACCTCGGACGAGTGGATCCGCGAGCGCACCGGCATCGGCCAGCGCCACATCGCGGCGCAGGGAGAGACCACCGTCGATCTCGCGGTGCCTGCAGCGCGCCGTGCGATGCAGGCTGCCGGCGTCGAACCCGACGAAATCGACCTCATCGTGTTCGGCACCACCACGCCGGACCAGATCTTCCCCAACTGCGGCGCGCTGCTGCAGGATCGGCTCGGCATCCGCAACATTCCGGCGTTTTCTGTCGAGGCGGCTTGCAGCAGCTTCATCTACGCGCTGTCCGTCGCCGACAAGTTCGTGCGTCTCGGCGACGCGAAATGCGCACTCGTGATCGGTGCCGAGACGCTGAGCCGCATCGTCGACTGGAGCGATCGCAGCACCGCGATACTGTTCGGTGACGGCGCGGGCGCCGTGGTGCTCAAGCCCGCGGACGAACCGGGGATCATCTCGACGCACCTGCATACCGACGGCTTCTTCAAGGACCTGCTCTATTGCCCGGTGGGGCCATCGAAAGGCTTCCATCCGGACGAGTCCGGGCGCATCCCTGCGTACATCCACATGGCCGGCAACGAGGTGTTCAAGATCGCGGTCAAGTCGCTCGGTTCCATCGTCGATGAAACCCTGGCCGCGAACGGTCTCGACAAATCGGCGCTCGACTGGCTCGTGCCCCATCAGGCCAATATCCGCATCATCCAGGCAACCGCCAAGAAACTGGACATGCCGATGGAGCGGGTGGTCGTCACCGTGCAGGATCACGGCAACACCTCGGCGGCCTCCGTGCCGCTCGCACTCGACGCGGCGGTGCGCGACGGGCGCATCAAGCGCGGTGAACTGATCCTGCTCGAAGCCTTCGGCGGCGGCTTTACCTGGGGTTCGGCGCTGGTGCGTTTCTAGAACAGGTTGCGTTTCCAGCACCTGTGTCGCGTCCGTCCGTCGCCGGCCTGGCCGCTGCGGGTCGCTCTCCCTGTCGCCAAGCAGACACAAAAAAAACGCCGCGCGATGCGCGGCGTTTCTTGCCCGAAGGCAGGCCACCCCGCAGGGCGGCCCCGGGTCGAAGGGACCCTCGGTCGATTACTTCGAGATCGAGCGCTTGAACATGCGGTCGAGCTTCTCGTTCGTCGCGTCGCAGCAGGACTGGCTGGCCTGAGCGGCGGCGAGCGCCTGGTTGGCGGTCGACTGGGCGCCGTTGGCGGCGGCAGCGGCCGAAGCGGCAGCGCCGTTGGCGGCGTCAGCAGCGCTCTTGGCGGCGGCAACCTGCGACTGCAGGCTCGAAACCTGGGTCTTCAGGGTGTCGACCTGGGCCTGCAGCGGCTTCAGGTCCGTGCAGCCGGCGAGGGCGGCGACGGCGACGACGGCGGCCATCTTGACGACGATCGGGGTCTTCATGGTGAGAATCCTCATTGAACGTTGACTGGAACGAAATCCGGGCGGAACCGAGGCCGCCATTCGGTCGACCCCAAGCCCGCCA
>JBIKVA010000136.1:0-7625 GCA_044357085.1 Steroidobacteraceae bacterium
GCGCCGTGCTGATGCGGAACCTCGCCAATCTGCCCGGCAACGTCTGCACCCCGACCTATCTGGCCGAGCAAGCCCAGCGTCTCGGCGAGCGTCACGCGAACCTGAAGGTCCGCGTGCTCGAGGAATCCGAAATCCGCGCCGAAAAGATGGGCTGCTTCCTCTCGGTGACCGCCGGCAGCGAGCAGCCGCCGCGGTTCATCGTGATGGAGTACAAGAGCGCGCGTGCACCACGGGCACCAATCGTGCTGGTCGGCAAGGGCATCACATTCGACACGGGTGGTATCTCCCTCAAGGACCCGGGCGGAATGGACGAAATGAAGTTCGACATGTCCGGCGCAGCGGCAGTCGTCGGCGCCATGTCCGTGGTTGCCGAGTTGCAGTTGCCGCTCAACGTCGTCGCCCTCATCCCCACCTGCGAGAACATGCCGAGCGGTAACGCCACCAAGCCCGGTGACATCGTCACCAGTGCTGCGGGTTTGACGGTAGAGATCCTGAACACGGATGCCGAAGGCAGACTGATCCTCTGCGACGCGCTGCATTACGCGCGGCGTTACAAGCCGCAGGCGGTGATCGACCTCGCCACGCTCACCGGTGCCTGCGTGATTGCGCTCGGTCACCATCACAGCGGCGTGATGGCCAACGACGACGATCTCGCCCAGGAGCTCGTTAGTTCGGGGCTGCGTGCCGACGATCGCGCCTGGCACCTGCCCTGCACCGAAGAATATGCCGAGCAGTTGAAGAGCAACTTCGCCGATCTCGCCAACGTGGCCGGCCGCGATGGCGGCGCACTGACCGCCGCGGCCTTCCTCGGGAAGTTCACCGCCGGCATGCGCTGGGCGCACATGGACATCGCCGGCTCGGCATACGTCGGCGGCGCCAACAAAGGCAGCACGGGTCGCCCCGTCGCACTGCTGGCGGATTTCCTGATCCGTCGCGCGGCGCGCTGAACGGCACCCACGGCAGCGGTCATCCTGCATGGACAAGGTCTACGCGCCCGCCGACATCGAGCAGCGCATCTATTCGCGCTGGGAATCCTCGGGTCTTTTTGCGCCTCGAGGCAACGGCCCCGGCTACTGCATCGTCATCCCGCCACCGAACGTGACCGGGACGCTGCACATGGGACACGCTTTCCAGGACACGATCATGGACGCGCTGACCCGATACCACCGCATGCGTGGCGACGCCGCGCTGTGGCAACCCGGGACCGACCATGCAGGCATCGCCACCCAGATGGTCGTCGAGCGCCAGCTGGAGGGCGAAGGTACGAGTCGGGCCGCCCTTGGCCGCGACCGTTTCATCGAGCGGGTATGGAAATGGAAAGGCGAGTCGGGCGGCACCATCGCGCGGCAGATGCGCCGCCTCGGTGCTTCCGTCGATTGGTCGCGGGACCGTTTCACCATGGACGAGGGCCTGTCCCAGGCGGTGACGGAAGTCTTCGTGCGGCTGTACGACGAGGGCCTGATCTACCGTGGCAAGCGGCTCGTCAACTGGGATCCCGTGCTGCAGACCGCCGTCTCGGACCTCGAGGTACTGAGCGCTGAAGAGGACGGCTCGCTCTGGCATCTGCGCTACCCGCTCGCCGACGGCAGCGGTCACCTCGTCGTCGCCACCACCCGTCCCGAAACCCTGCTGGGTGACACCGCCGTAGCAGTGAACCCGAAAGACGAACGATATGCCGCGCTCGTCGGCAAACAACTGCGCTTGCCGATCGCCGACCGGCTCATCCCGGTGATTGCCGACGACTACGTCGACCCGGAGTTCGGCTCCGGTTGCGTGAAGATCACGCCCGCGCACGACTTCAACGATTACGAAGTGGGTGCGCGACACGGACTGGAACAGATCAATGTTTTCACGCCGGACGCGCGGATGAACGACGCCGTCCCGGAGCGCCTGCGCGGACTCGACCGCTTCGAGGCACGGCGACAGGTGCTCGCAGAACTCGAGGCGGCGGGCCTCATAGAACGCATCGACCCCCACAAGTTGATGGTGCCGCGCGGTGATCGCTCCGGTGCCGTGATCGAGCCCTACCTCACCGACCAGTGGTACGTGAAGATCGCGCCGCTCGCCGGGCCCGCGATCGAGGCGGTGCGCAACGGCTCGATCCGTTTCGTGCCGGACAACTGGTCTCGCACCTACTTCGAGTGGATGCGGAACATCAAGGATTGGTGCATCAGCCGTCAACTGTGGTGGGGGCATCGGATACCCGCCTGGTACGACGACGCGGGTCGCGTGTACGTCGGGCGCACCGAGGCCGAAATCCGTGAACGACTGGGACTCGGCCCCGAACTGCGCCTGCGCCAGGACGAAGACGTGCTCGACACCTGGTTCTCGTCGGCGCTGTGGCCGTTTTCGACGCTCGGCTGGCCGGCGAATGCGCCTGAGCTCAAGCGCTTCTATCCGACGTCGGTGCTGGTCACCGGCTTCGACATCATTTTCTTCTGGGTCGCCCGCATGATCATGCTGGGTATCAAGTTCATGGACGACGTGCCCTTCCGGGAAGTTTACGTCCACGGTCTGGTGCGCGACTCGGAAGGCCAGAAGATGTCGAAGTCCAAGGGCAACGTCATCGACCCGCTGGATATCGTCGACGGTATCGGCCTCGAAGATCTGGTGCGCAAGCGCACCACGGGCCTGATGCAGCCGCGTCTCGCGCCAAACATCGAAAAAGCCACTCGCAAGGCGTATCCGGAAGGGATTGCCGCCTATGGCACCGACGCGCTGCGCTTCACATTCGCTTCCCTTGCGACGCAAAGCGCCGACCTGCGATTTGATCTCGCCCGGGTCGGCGGCTACCGCAACTTCTGCAACAAACTGTGGAACGCCTCGCGGTACGTGCTGATGGTCCTCGAGGATAGCGATGGCCGCCCCATCGACGCCGAGTTGGCGGACGGTGCAGCCGAGCCGGGCGTGGCGGATCGCTGGATCGCCTCGCGTCTCGGGGAAACCCTGCGTCAGGTCGACCAAGCCTTCGCCGAGTACCGCTTCGACTTCGCAGCCACCGCACTCTACGAATTCACCTGGTACGAATTCTGCGACTGGTACCTCGAGCTCACCAAGCCGATCCTGCAATCGGACACTGCCCCGGAGGCCGCCAAGCGCGCCGCCCGCCGTACCCTGGTACGAGTGCTCGAATCGCTGCTGCGCGCGCTGCACCCGCTGATGCCTTTCATCACCGAAGAAATCTGGCAGCGCGTCGCCCCGCTGGCCGGAATTGCCCGGACTCCCGAGATGACCGTGATGACGGCGGTCTGGCCCCGCGCGGATGCCTGGCATCGGGACCTTGCTGCCGAAACCGACGTGGAGTGGATCAAGGCCTTCGTGCTCGGCGTGCGGCAGATCCGTGGCGAGATGGACATCAGTCCCGCGCGACGCCTGCCCGTGCTGCTCGAGAACGCGGCGGCGGGGGATCAGGATCGCGTCGCCACGCACGCGGCCTATCTGCAACGCCTCGCCGGACTCGAGACGCTGCACGTACTCGAGGCCGCCGATGCCGCTCCGCCCTCCGCTACAGCCGTCATGGGTGCAATGCGCGTTCTCGTGCCGATGGCAGGCCTGATCGACCCCCAGGCTGAAGTCGCCCGCCTCGGCAAGCGGATCACCAAGATCCGTGACGAGATCACGCGTGCCGCCGCGAAACTCGCCAACGAGAATTTCGTGCGCAACGCACCGTCCGAGGTCGTGACGCAGGAACGTACACGCATCGCCGAATTCGAGCGGACGCTCTCGAGTCTCGAGAGCCAGCTGCTGCGGGTGCGTGAGTTGCTCTGATCGCAACTGCGGCGGGGACGTACATCATGCTTCGCGTCATCGTCATCCTCGCGGTCGCGGGAGTCGTCGTCTGGATGCTGTGGCGGCGCCTCGGGTCGCGGCGCCGCGCTTCCGCCGGAGACTTGGCCGCGGGAGATTCGCCCTCGGAAGATTCGGCCGCGGCCCTGCTCGAAGACCACGTGCGCCTGTGGCGACGACTGCCCCCGCCCCTGCAGCAGCGTCTGCTGCCACGTCTAAAAGAATTCCTGCGGCGGATTCCGTTCGAGGGCGCGCACGGGTTCGTCGTCACCCCCGCCATGCGCACGGCAATAGCCGCACAGGCCTGCATCGTCACGCTCGGCTACGAGGACTTTCCGTTCGATGCGCTCCACGGCATCACGCTTCACCCGGACGAATTTCTGGTGGAGGAAAGCGAGGAAGACGAGGAGACAGGCGTGGTCACTGAAGGCTACCGCGCGCTGGCAGGTCAGGCCCACGGGAGCGACCGCATCGTGCTGTCCTGGCGCGACGTCGAAGAGAGCCAATCGCGGGACGATGGCTACAACGTGGTCATACACGAGGTGACCCACTTCCTCGAACACAGCCACCCGGGCGGCGACCCGGTCGCGCACGCGGCGCTCGCGGCCTCGCACGAGGCACTCTGCGATGCAGTGGACCGCGGCGAGGACACCCTGCTCGATCCCTACGGGGCCGAGGACCTCACCGAGTTTCTCGCCGTGGCCGCGGAGTTTTTCTTTGAGAGACCGATCGAACTGCGTGATCGGCACCCGACGCTTTACGTGGTCCTGCGCGACTCGTTCCGGCTGGACCCGGCGTCGTGGGGAGTCTCGCCCGCAAGCGGAGACGGAATCGCGGCGGGCAAGGTCTCGTCGTAGTTGGCCGGGTGCCGCGCCATGTCGGCGCGGAAGAACGGCTTGATGCGCGCCATGTCGGCGACATAGTCGTCGGTCGGCCACACGGGCTTGCCGAAAACGACCCGTCGGCGACGGAAGTCGAGCGCGACTGACACGATGGGCACCCCTGCCCCGCGGGCAACGTGATGAAAGCCCCGCTTCCAGTCAGCCACGCGGCTGCGCGTACCCTCCGGCGCGATGGTCAGGATCATGCGGTCGCGACCGGCGAACTCTTCGATGTAGGCCTGGACCACGTTTCCCGCCCGACTTCGATCGATGGCAACGGCACCAAAATAACGGCCGAGCGGACCGAGCGGGCCTCGCAGCGCCGTATGTTTGGCAAACCAGATCGTCTCGAACTGCAGCGCGAGATAGACCATGAAGCCGATGAAGAAGTCCCAATTGGAGGTGTGTGGAGCGACGATCAGCACGAACTTGCGCAGGTTCGGCAGGTCGCCCTCGATGCGCCAGCCGGCCAGCGTCAGCACGAGACCGCCCACCCAACGGCGCCAGGGGCTGCGCACTTGCGGAGTCTCGGCGGGCAGGCGCGGCAGCCGCCTCATCGCCCCGGCACCCGCAGCAACACCAGGCCACCCAGCACGAACAGGATCGCGAGCGAAGTGACCGACAGGCGTGAGTCGCCGGTAGCCAAGGCCACCACCGCAATGAGCATCGGCCCGAGGAAACTGGCGAACTTGCCCATGAGGTTGAAGAAGCCGAAGAACTCGCCTCCCTTGCCCTCCGGTACGAGCCGGCCGAACATCGATCGGGACAGGCTCTGGATGCCGCCCTGCACGAGCCCCACGACCACCGCGAGCGCAAAGAATTCGGCGACCGTGTCTAGGAACCAAGCGTACACCGTGGCGGCGAGATAGACGGCAATGCAGAGCAGGATGCCGCGCTTGGGTCCCCAGCGATTGCCGAGCCAGCCGAGCACGAGGGCCGAGGGAAAGGCCACGAACTGCGTGAGCAAGAGGGCTGCGAGCAGGCTGGACGAAGGCAGCCCGAGCGCGACACCGTAGTCGACGGCCATCATGTAAATGGTGTGCACGCCGTCGATGTAGAGCCAGTACGCGACCAGGAACAGAGTGATGTGCCGGTATTGACCGAGATGGCGGACGGTGGAGCGCAGTTCGCGCAGTCCGTCCCGTACCGCGACGCCCAGACCCACCGACGACCCGGTGGACGGCCGCTCGCGTACGTTGCGCGCCAGCGGCAGCGTGAACACGAACCACCACAGCGCCACGGTGAGAAACGAAACCTGCACGGCCTGAGCAGCGTCGTCGAGGCCGAACCATTCGGGCCGCAAGGTCATCAGCACGTTGAAGGCGAACAGCAGACCGCCGCCGAGGTAGCCCATCGAGTAGCCGAACGCCGAGACCTTGTCGAGCTCGTCAGGTCGCGACACGTCCAGCAGCAACGCGTCGTAGAACACGTTCGCGGCGTTGAAGCCGATGCCCGCGAGCACGAAACAGGCTGCTGCCCACTGCCACTCTCCCTGTTGCACGAAGCCGAGGGCAGCCGTCCCCACGACGCCGATCATCGACCATGCGACCAGTTGCCGCTTGCGTCCGGCGGTGCGGTCGGCGATGGCGCCCAGCGCCGGCGCGAGCAGCGCCACCACCACCCCGGCAATGGCGTTGGCGAAGCCGAGCCGCGACGTGCTGACGGTGGGATCGACGCCCGTGCTCCAGAACTTCTGGAAGAACACCGGAAAGAACCCGGCGAGGACGGTCGTCGCGAAAGCCGAGTTTGCCCAGTCGTACAGCGCCCAGGAAACGGTGTCGCGGCGCTTGTACGGACTCGTCATTTCAGGTGACCTGCTCGCGGGTTTCGCGGAAGACGATTCCGGGCCAACGCTCGACCGTGAGCCCGAGATTGACCCTCGACGGAGCAAGATATACGAGCGCACCGCCGTGATCCACCGCGAGGTTGTCATAGGCCTTGCTGCGGAACTCGGCCAGCTTGCGCTCGTCGTCGCAGTAGACCCACCGGGCGGTATGCACTCCTATTGGCTCGAAGCTGCATTGCACCGCGTACTCGTCCGCGAGCCTGAAGGCGACCACCTCGAACTGCAGTTGCCCCACCGCACCCAGGATCATGTCGTTGTTGCGAAGCGGCCTGAACAACTGCGTGGCTCCCTCTTCGCACAACTGCCCTAGCCCCTTGCTCAGGGCTTTCATCTTCAGGGGGTCACGCAGGACCGCGCGGCGGAAGAGCTCCGGGGCGAAGTTGGGGATTCCGGTGAAGACGAGTTCTTCGCCCTCGGTGAAGGTGTCCCCGATGTTGATGGTGCCGTGGTTGTGCAGGCCGATGATATCGCCGGCGAAAGCATCTTCGGCAGCCGAACGGTCGGCGGCAAGAAACGTGAGCGCATCAGCGATGCGCACGTCCTTGTCGAGGCGGACATGATGCATCTTCATGCCGCGCGTGTACTTGCCGGAGCACAACCGCAGGAACGCGATGCGGTCACGATGCGCGGGGTCCATGTTGGCCTGGATCTTGAAGACGAATCCCGTCAGCTTTTCTTCGTTGGGTTCGACGCTGCGTTGTCGCGTCGCGCGGGGCATCGGTCCCGGCGCGTGACGGGTGAACGACTTGAGCAGTTCCTCGACGCCGAAGTTGGCGATCGCCGAACCGAAGAACACGGGGGTCTGCCGCGCGGCCCGGTACTGCGCGAGGTCGAAGGCCTGCGTGGCGCCGCGGACGAGTTCGATTTCATCGTCGAAGGCAGCCGCCTGGTCGCCGAGCAGTTCTCGACCCTCGGGGCTATGCAGGCCCTCGATGACGATATTGCCGCCGACGCGGCCGCGCTCGCCCGCCTCATAGACGTAGAGGCGATCCTCGACCAGGTGATAGATACCCTTGAGATCCCGCCCCATGCCGATCGGCCAGGTGACCGGCGCGGTCGCGATACCCAGCACCTTCTCGATCTCGTCGAGCAGTTCGATGGGCGCACGACCG
>JBIKVA010000137.1:0-7586 GCA_044357085.1 Steroidobacteraceae bacterium
CTTCGTCTGCCGGTTTGCCCTGGGTACGCGCGTGGTAGGTATCGGTGTCGGGGGCATGGAACATCCGCCCGGCCTTGCGCGACTCGAGCACGACGAAGGCCGCACGCTCCATCCGCGCACGCTCGTAGCGGCTGAAGGCCTCGTCGAGACCATCGGCGGCGGCGACTGCACGCGCCAGGACGACACCGTCCTCGATCGCGAGCACGGCGCCATGGCCGAGGAACGGCAGGATGGGATGGGCCGCATCACCGAGCAGCGTCACACGGCCCTGCGTCCAGGAGCCGAGCGGCTCGCGATCGAACAAGCCCCACTTGAACAGCTGGTTCGGTGGCACGAGCTCCATGAACCGCAGCACCCAAGGGGTCCAGCCGGCGAACTCTTCGAGCAGTTCCTCGACCGTCGAGCGGATCGACCAGCCTTCCTCGGTCCAGGCCTTGCGCTCGGCGAAGGCGACGAAGTTGAGCAGTTGCCTGCCGCGCACGGGGTACCGGTTCACGAGATGGCCGGGGCCCAGGAACACCCCCGAGGGCGGATCGAGAATCTCCTGCGGCACGAGATCCATGGGCACGAGCCCGCGCCAGGCGATGTAGCCCGTGTACTGCGGCTCGAGCGCACCAAAGATTTCCTGACGCACGATCGAGCGCGAACCGTCCGCGCCGACCAGGGCATCGAAGCGGCGGCGACTGCCGTCCGCGAACTCGATCTCGACTCCGCCCGCATCCTGCCCGACGCGACGGCAACGACGGCCGAGCTCGATCGCCGCAGGATCGTTGGCACGCACGGCAGCCGCCAGGGCATCGTGCAGGTCGGCACGATGGATGAGGTAGTAGCGCTCGCCGTACTTTTCGACCAGCGAACGGCCGCGATTGATCCAGCTGAGCGGCCGGGCGTCCTTGTAGTGGCGGACGCACTGGTCCTCGGGGTGATAGGCCTTGGTCGCCAAAGTGCCGGCAAGACCGAGATGATTGAGGGCGTGCGCCGCGCTGGGGCTCAGCGACAGTCCTGCACCCACTTCGGCGAGCACCGGAGCCTGCTCGAGCACCACGGGGCGAAAGCCCTCGCGCTGCAGCGCGAGGGCCGCGGACAACCCGCCGATGCCGGCGCCGACGATGGCGATGTTCAAGGTCTTCACGGCGACTATTCAGCCTGAGCAGGCGGTGGCTCCAAAGTCCGGCGGCAGCCTCGTCCAGACTGCGGACAAGGGCGGCCGGTGACGGGTAAAATGCCGCGTGTCCCGCAAGAACCCGAAAGTCGGATTCGTCAGCCTCGGCTGCCCCAAGGCGCTGGTCGATTCCGAGCGCATCCTCACGCAGCTGCGGGCCGAGGGCTA
The DNA here is from genome assembly GCA_044357085.1 of Steroidobacteraceae bacterium. Classification (GTDB taxonomy): domain Bacteria; phylum Pseudomonadota; class Gammaproteobacteria; order Steroidobacterales; family Steroidobacteraceae; genus UBA964. Next base: position 1,331 of record JBIKVA010000137.1, read on the forward strand.
CACCGTCGCGCCCGACTACGACTCGGCCGACGTGGTCGTGGTCAACACCTGCGGCTTCATCGACTCGGCGATCGACGAATCGCTCGATGCCATCGGCGAGGCGATCGAGCAGAACGGCAAGGTGATCGTCACCGGCTGCCTCGGGGCCAATCCGCAGCGCATCCTCGACCGCCACCCCCGCGTGCTCAAGGTCACGGGGCCCCACGCCTACGACGACGTGCTCGCCGCGGTGCATCAGCACCTGCCGCCCAAGCACGATCCGTTCGTCGATCTGGTGCCGCCGCAGGGCATCCGCCTGACGCCGCGTCACTACGCCTATCTCAAGATCTCCGAAGGCTGCAACAACAAGTGCAGCTTCTGCATCATCCCCGACCTGCGCGGCAAGCTCGCCAGCCGGCGCATCGACGATGTGCTGCGCGAGGCCGAGCGTCTGGTAAAGGCGGGCGTCCGCGAGTTGCTCGTGATCTCGCAGGACACCAGCGCCTATGGCGCCGACCTGCGTTACGCGAAGGCGAGCTGGGGCGGCGGGGAATTCGCCACGCGCTTCGTCGATCTCGCCCGCGGCCTCGGCAGTCTCGGTGCCTGGGTGCGGATGCACTACGTATACCCTTACCCGCACGTCGACGATGTGATCGACATGATGGCCGCCGGAACCGTGCTGCCTTACCTCGACATCCCCTTCCAGCACGGCAGCGCCTCGGTGCTCAAGCGCATGAAGCGCCCGGCCCATGCCGAGAACACCCTCGATCGCATCCGCGGCTGGCGCGCGGTCTGTCCCGATCTCACGCTGCGCAGCACCTTCATCGTCGGCTTTCCCGGCGAGACCGAAGCCGAATTCAAGGAATTGCTGGACTGGCTCGAAGAAGCGCAGCTCGATCGCGTCGGCGCATTCAAATATTCACCGGTCGAGGGCGCGCGCGCCAATGCACTGGGTGATCACGTGCCGCCCGAGGTGCAGGAGCAGCGGCTCGCACGCTTCATGGAAGTGGCGCAGCGCATCAGCGCGGAGCGCCTCGCGGCGCGCGTCGGCCGCACCGAACAGGTGATCGTCGATGCCGTCGAAGGCAACGTCGCGATGGCGCGATCACGCGGCGACGCGCCGGACATCGACGGCGTGGTGCGCATCAAGCGCGGTGGCAAGCTGCCGGTCGGCGAGTTTGCAACCGTGAAGATCACGGCGGCGGACGAATACGATCTAGAGGCGGTACCCGCCTGATCCCCGTCCGGCCACAGGCCGGCTTCAGCGGTTCGACAGGTCGTCCAGAAAGGGACGCACCATGGCGGCGACTTCGGCCGGGTGCAGGTCCAGAAAGCCGTGGCTCCAGCCCGGCAACTCCTGCAGCCGGCCGTTGCGCAGGTACGGCACGATGCGCCGCGTGTAGGTGACGAGATCGTCCTCCGGGTTCAGCACCAGGATGGGTGCCGCCACATCGACGATGTGCGGCGGATAGGCATAGGCAAAGGCGGCCTGATGGCCCCAGCCACGTCGTGATCCGCCGCGCAGGTGATCCGGAAACGCATGCATCAGCGCCTCGGGCGTGACCGCCTTGTCCTGCCAGCGCCACAGGGCCTGCCAGATCTGCTTGAGGAACTCGCCGCTGGGTTCGGCTGCAGGCGCGGAATTGTCGACGCGTACCTGGGCGAGATCCTCGGCGGTGTACACGGGCGCCGAAACGAGCACCAGGTGTTTCACCTGCGCAGGTCGCTGCCGGGCGAGCTCCACGCAAATCTTCGAGCCGGTGTGATAGCCCATCACGTCGAACTCGGTGATGCCGAGTGCATCGAGGCAATCGCCCATGGCACCCGCATAGTCGGCGATCGTCGGGGGCCGCGGCGGCGGATCGGACATGCCGTAACCCGGAGTATCGATGGCGAGCGCGCGCCGGTCGCGGCCCATCTCGGCGAGCCAGGCTTCGTAGATCACGCCCGAGACCGGGCTGAGGTGAAAGCACACCAGCGGCCGTCGGCTTCCGTCGCGGCCGGCCATGCGCAAGTGCATTTGTCCGAAGCGGCCATCGACATAGGCCTTGCGAAGCGAGGCAGCGCCACCGCTGGCAGCAGCCGAAGACGCCCCGGCACGCAGCGCGCCGGCTGCAGTGGTCGCGAAGGCCGCCAACGAAGTCTTCAGGAAACGCCGACGCATGGCTGACGGCGACCGCCTACTCCACCGTCACCGACTTCGCCAAATTCCTCGGCTTGTCGACATCGGTGCCGCGCGCGGTGGCGACGTGGTACGAAAGTAATTGCAGGGGAATGGTGTAGACCACCGGCGCCTGCAGGTAGCTCACGTGCTTCGGCATGGTGATCACCGTCACGCCTTCCGAGGGCTTGATGCCGGACTCGGGGTCGGCGAAGACGATGAGCTCGCCGCCGCGGGCGCGCACTTCCATGAGGTTCGACTTCAGTTTCTCGAGCAGGTCGGTGTTCGGTGCCACCGCAACGACCGGCATGTCGTCGTCGACCAGCGCCAGCGGCCCGTGCTTGAGCTCGCCGGCCGCATAGGCCTCGGCGTGGATGTAGGAGATTTCCTTGAGCTTGAGCGAGCCTTCCATGGCGATCGGGTACATGGTGCCGCGACCGAGGAAGAGCGCATGGTGCTTCGGCACGAAACGCTGCGCGAGTTCCTGGATCACCGGATCGAGGGCCAGCGTCTTCTCGATCATGCCCGGCAGTTCGACGAGGCGATTGACGAGGGTGCGCTCCTGGTCGGCCGTGGCACCGTGCGATTTGGCGAGCGCCACGACCAGCAGGCCGAGTGCCGCGAGCTGCGTGGTGAAGGCCTTGGTCGAGGCGACGCCGATCTCGGGACCGGCGCGCGTGAACATCACGAGCTCGGATTCGCGCACCAGCGAACTCTCGGGCACGTTGCAGATGGCCAGCGACGACAGATACCCGGCCTGCTTCGCCAGCCGCAGGGCCGCCAGCGTGTCTGCGGTCTCGCCGGACTGCGAGATGGTGACGAACAGCGTGTTCGGCGGAACGACCGGACTGCGGTAGCGGTACTCGCTGGCGATCTCCACGCTGCAGGGAATGCCGGCGAGCTGCTCGATGAGATAGCGCGCGACGGACCCGGCATGGAAGCTCGTGCCGCAGGCAACGATATGCACGGCAGCCGTGCGCCGGAACACGTCGGTGGCGGCGGGACCGAAGGCGGCCTCGAGGAGTCGGCCGTTGGCGACGCGCTCCTGCAGGGTGTCGGCGACGGCCCGCGGCTGCTCGTGTATTTCCTTGAGCATGAAATGCGGGTACTGGCCCTTGTCGGCGGCATCGGCGGAGAGCTCGCTCTCGTGCAGCTTGCGCTCCACGGCGGCACCGCTGCGGTCGGTGATGCGCACGCTCGAGCGTGTGACCTCGGCGACGTCGCCTTCCTCGAGGAAAATGAAACTGCGGGTCTGCGGCAGCAGCGCAGCGATATCCGACGCGACGAAGTTCTCGCCGTTGCCAAGACCGATGACCACCGGGCATCCCTCGCGGGCGAGGATGATCCGTTCGGGGTCCGACTCGCTGACGACGGCCAGCGCGTACGCGCCTTCGAGTTCGCTCACGGTGCGGCCGACGGCCTCGAGCAGCGAACCGCCACGCTTCAGGTGGTGATGGATGCGATGCGCGATCACCTCGGTGTCGGTGTCGGAGGTGAAGGCGTAGCCCGCGGTCTGCAGCTCGGTACGCAGCGCCTCGTGGTTCTCGATGATGCCGTTGTGCACGATCGCAAGGCCATCCGCGGAGATGTGCGGATGGGCATTGCGCTCGGACGGCACACCGTGTGTCGCCCAGCGGGTGTGGGCGATGCCCAGCGGCCCGTGGGTGGGCGAGGCATCGATGGCATCCTGCAGCCGCTGCACCTTGCCGACGGTGCGTACGCGCTTCAGGTGTCCAGAGCCGTTGAGCACCGCCACGCCGGCCGAGTCGTAGCCGCGGTACTCCAGCCGACGCAGACCCTCGATGAGGACGGGAACGATGTCACGCTGCGCGATGGCGCCGACGATGCCGCACATGTAGCTGCTACCTGATGACGGAAAACCGTATTTTGCGCCTTTTCAGGGCGCAGTGACATCAGGCTGGGCGGGTGGGGCGGCGGGGGCGCGCCCGCTCCAGTCGAACAGTACCGTCGTGCTTTGCGAAGTCGCGGTCGAAGGTGGCCATCGGGGCGTGTCCATGTTGGGACGCGAGCTCCAGGATCAACAAATCGGCCAGACCAGCCGACCGGTTCCTGCGGAAGCGCTCGACGGCTCGCTTCACGACCTCAGGTTCTTGGAGGACCAGGCTCTCATGATCGAGCAGCAGGTCAAGCGTGCCAGCCAGCTGCGCGCCGCTGCGCTCGTATCGGACGGTCAATACCCATAAGGCCTCCAGCAAGACGAGCAGTGAAACCCAAGCACCGGAAACGATGTACTCGTCGGCGAGCGCCGCCTGCTCGGCGTCGTCGCGAACGAGCAGCCTGACCAGAACGTTGGTATCAACGGCCCGCATGACGTTTGCGGATGTAGTCGGCGATGGCTGTCTTGGTGTCGCCGGGCTTGGCAGCTGGCGGCCCGGCATCGCCGAACAGCGCTCGATGGGCGTCCAGGGTCGTTGCCTTGCCGGCGCGACGAACGAGGAACCCACCCTCGCGGGCCTCCCACTCGAGTACGGCTCCGGGGCCGACGCCAAGAGTTCGGCGTACCTCAGCGGGCACGGAAATTTGTCCCTGCGCGGTGATTCTCGAGTGCAACGGCTTCATCCATACACATTACCCCGGTAATGGATTAGGAACAAGGGCGGCAGAATGCCAGCGGGAGCACGATCCTGTCCCACCGAATTACCGGGAATACAGCAGAGAAATCAGACCGTCAGCGCTGCTTCTGCGGCCGCTTCCAGCCGTCGAGGGTGACCTGCTTGGCCCGGGCGACGGTGAGCTTGCCGGCCGGGACGTCCTTGCTGACCGTGGATCCGGCGCCGATGGTGGCACCTGCACCGACGGTGATCGGCGCCACCAGCACCGAGTTCGAACCCGTTTGGGCATCGGCACCGATCGTGGTGTGGTGTTTGTTGGCACCGTCGTAGTTGGCGATGATCGTGCCGGCGCCGATGTTCACCCGCGCACCGACGGTGGCGTCGCCGACATAGGCGAGATGATTCGCCTTGGCGCCGGAGTCCATCGAAGAATTCTTCACTTCGACGAAGTTGCCGATGTGCACCTCGTCCGCCAGCTTCGCGCCCGGCCGCAGGCGGGCAAACGGACCGATGATCGAGCCCGTGCCCACGGTCGCCTGCTCGATCACGCAGTGGGCGTTCACCTGCACGTCGTCACCGATGGTGCAGTCGCGCAGCACGCAGCCCGGGCCGATGCGTACACGGTGGCCGAGGCTGACCGCGCCTTCGAACACCGCATTGATGTCGATGAACACGTCGCGCCCCGTGGCGAGGCTACCGCGCACGTCGATACGAGCCGGGTCGGCAAGCGTCACGCCGGCGAGCATCAGCTCGCGCGCCCGCAGCCGCCGCACCTCGGTTTCGAGTTCGGCAAGCTGCAGCTTGTCGTTCACGCCGAGCACTTCGGTGGCGGTAGCGGCGACCAGCGGTGCGACATCGACACCGTCTTCCACCGCCATCGCGATGATATCGGTCAAATAATACTCGCCCTGCGCGTTGGCATTGCCGAGACGGCCCAGCCAGCGCCGCAGATGGCGGACCGGGACCGCCATGACACCCGTGTTGCCCTCGCGGACCTGCAGTTCTGCCGCGCTCGCGTCCTTCTGCTCGACGATGCGGCGTACCCGCCCGGTATCGTCGCGGATGATGCGGCCATAGCCCGTGGGGTCGTCGAGGACGACCGTGAGCAGGCTCATCGTCGCGGGGCCGGCGAGCGCGAGCAGCGCGCGCAGCGTTTCGGTACGGATCAGCGGCACGTCGCCGTAGAGCACCAGCGCGAGTTCGTCATCCTGCAGTTGCGGCAGCGCCTGCTGCACCGCGTGGCCCGTGCCCTTCTGCTCGGCCTGCAGCACCCAGAAATGATTCGGTGCAGCGGCGGCCAAGGCAGCGCCGAGCGCGGCGCGTACCTGCTCGCCGCCATGCCCGTACACGACATGCAGGGAGTGCGGTTGCAAGGTTACGGCGGTGTCGATGACGTGACGCAGCAGCGGCTTGCCGGTCAGCGGCTGCAATACTTTGGGCAGGTCGGACTTCATCCGCTTGCCCTGCCCGGCCGCCAGGATGACGATCGAAATGTTCAGTGCCCTGGCCCTCTGGCCCGGCCGGCCCGGTGTGCCGGCACCGC
>JBIKVA010000139.1:0-7560 GCA_044357085.1 Steroidobacteraceae bacterium
CAGGGCATGCAGACCGGTATCCACCACCAGCCTGACGGCACGCAGCATCTCCATGTCGAGGTGACCGAACCACTGCCATGGATCCTCGAACATGCCGAGTTCGGGACCCAGCGACTCGGCGTACAGGCCCCAACCCTCGGAGTACGCCGTCAACCCGCCGAAACGCAGGATCGCGGGCAGCGTCGGGTCTTCGAGTGCCAGCGTGATCTGGTAATGGTGCCCCGGTACGCCTTCATGCATGGTGAGCGTCTCGAGAGTCGGGATCGGCCGCGTGCCGAGCATCGACATGTTGAACCAGAGCACACCCGGCGTGACTCCGTCGGGCGGTCCAGGCCGGTAATAGCCCGTGCCGCGCTGATCGCCGAGTGCGGGCAGCGCACGTACCGCAAACGGTGCGCGCGGCCGGCGCGCGAAGAGTCGCGGCATGCCCTGCCAGATGCGCGACTCGATCTCGGCGAACCTCGCGAGCAGTTCCTCGGGGCGCTGAAAATAGAAGCGCGGATCGGTACGCACGTACTGGAACAGTGCCGCGAGGTCACCGGCGAAGCCCACCCGACTGCGAACCTGCTCCATCTGCGCGCGGATCCGTGCGACTTCCTCGAGACCGGTCGCGTGCACGTCACGCGCCTGCCCCGCAACGGTACGATGTCCGTCGAGCTCGAAGGCATAGAGGCGCGGACCGTCGATCATGGCCCAGCGGCCGGGTTCCTCGGTCGCCCGGGGCAGGTAATCGCGCTGCAGGAAATCGCGCAGGCGGCCGTAACCGGGCAGAACCTGCGACTCGATGACTCGACCGTAGTCACGCTCGAAACGGCTGCGATCATTGCGACCCATCGACTGCGGGAATCGCTGCAGGGCCGCATGGAAAGGCGTGGCGCCGGCGGGCTGCGCCAGCATGGCTTCCGCCTGCGCTGCAACCCTGGTGGCGACGAGGCGCGACTGTACGACGCCGGTCGCAAGCCCCTCGCCGCAGCGCCGCACCAGCGAGTCGAGGTAGCGGCCGAAGCCCTGCAGCCGATCGAGCCCGACCTCGTAGTCGAGCCGCGAGACGAATGGCGCACCTGCGCCCGAGACGTAATCCGGCAACTCGACATGCAGACCGAACGACGGATTGAGCGGCGCTCGCAGCTCGACTTCCGCAAGGCCCACCGCGTAGCGCTCGAGTTCGCGCCGCGTCCGGTACTCGAACACTTCACGTGCGATCTGGTCGACCGGACCAAGGGTCGCAGGATCGATGGCGCGCAGTCCCTCGAGATCGCGCTCGGCGTTGCGACGCTTGGCGAAGAACACATCGTCGCCGAGCGGATCAGGAAACTTCCACCGGCCACTGCCGGAACCCGGCGGCTGCCGCGGCACGGGATCGAGCCGGTTGGCGGCCGCATCGCTCGCCTCGATGAGCGCACGCAGCCGCGCACCGCCATCCGAACGCCCGCGCAGCGCAGCGCCCTGCGCCGTCGCGGCGCCCGGCCCCGCCGTCGCAGCCACCGCCGCGCCCGCCGCAAACACCCCCAGCGCTTCACGGCGCGAGAGCCGCGATCGACGATGCTGCATCTTCCACCCTCCGGTGCACTGCACGGGTTCCGTGGAACCCGCCGTGTCAGGCCTGTACTCTAGCGCTCGCCTCTTACAAACGCATCACGGAGCCTCCCCATGCAGCAGTCACTCGGCAAAACCCGGTCTGTTCTCCGTGCCGTGCTGCTCGCACTGCTCGCCATCGCACCCGCAGCGCGTGCGGTCGGCGCAGATGCTGCCCCGACCGTACGGGTCATCACGGGCGTCAACGTGGTCAACCTTGAAGGCGGCGCGCCGATCCGCGACGCCGTCATCGTCATCACCGGCGATCGAATCACCGCCGTGGGTCCGGCTGCCAGCACCAAAGTGCCGGCCGGCGCGCGCGAACTGAAGCTGCCCGGCAAATGGATCATGCCGGGCCTCATGAACATGCACGTGCACTTCGGCCTGCGTCTGCCCGGGGCCGCGATGCTCGAGACCGCCAACGAGACCGACGGCGGACTCGCGCTGCGCATGGCGGTCAATGCGCGCCGCTCGCTGCTCTCCGGGACCACCACGGTGCGCACCCCGGGCGAGGCCAAGGACGCCGTGTTCGCACTCAAGTCCTCCATCGACCGCGGCGAACACCTCGGACCGCGCATCTGGCCCGCGGGCCGCGCGATCATTCCGACCGGTGGTCACAGCTCCGAGCCCGTGCTCGACGGCATCGACGGCCCGGACGAAGTGCGCGCCGAAACACGCCGGCAGATCCTGCTCGGCGGCAAGTGGGTCAAGATCACCATATCCCGCGGTCTTGCCAGCACCGGCAACATCTCGGCCGCGGACATGACGGTCGAGGAGATGCGCGCCGCCACCGACATCGCGCATCGCCAGGGCGTCAAGGTCGCCGCACATACGGGCTCGATCAGCGCGACGCTCGATGCACTCGAGGCCGGTGTCGACAGCTTCGAGCACGGCTACTTCCTCAACGACGACGTGTTCCGCAAGATGAAGGACAAGGACGCCTGGTACGTGCCGACCATCGTCGTCAGCCAGGCGGGTGCGATGGAGTTCTTCCGCAAGATCGGTTCGACGCCCTTCTACCTCGCCCGCGTGCAGATGGTGGGCAAGTCGCACTGGGCCGCGCTGCAGTCGGCGATCCGCATCGGCGCCAACATCGCGATGGGGAGCGATCAGTTCCCTTACGAGCCGAACGAGGGCACGGTCGCTTCGGTGCGCGAGATCGAGCTCTACAACGAAGCCGGCATGACGCCGCTGCAGGCCTTGCGCACCGCCACCGTCAACGCGGCACGCATGCTCGGCGCCGAGCAGGACCTCGGCCTCGTCGCATCAGGCAAATACGCCGATCTCATCGCCCTCGATGCCGACCCTGTCAGCAATATTCGAGCGCTGCGCACCATCTCGGTGGTCATCAAAGGCGGCGAAGTCGTGCGCAACGACGCCGACCCCTCTGCCGTTACCACGCCGCTGTGAGGCCATCGTGAGCGACTCCTCGGCAGGACCTCGCCCGCACCGCTGGCTGCTGGTCATCCCGTTCGTCTGGCAGGCGGGTCTCGCGCCGTTCGTCAATGACATCTCGTGGCGACCGCTGTCGCTGCCCTTCCCGATGGTGTGGCAGATGGCGGGCGTCGTGCTCGCAACTCTAGTGATCGCGGTCGTGTTCGCCATCGACCAGCGACTCGATCGCGACGGCACATGACGCTCGCACTCTGTCTGGCGATCGTGCTCGGCACGATGCTCGGCGCCATGCTCTACGGCCGCCGACAGGCGCAGCAGGCTTCGATGAGCGAGTGGGCCGTGGGCGGCCGCCGCTTCGGCACCTGGATTTTCTGGTTCATCAACGCCGGCGAGATCTACACCACCTTCGCCGTGCTCGGCATCTCGGGCTACGCCTGGGCCTACGGCGCGCCCGCCTATATCGCCTTTACCTCGGTCTCGCTCGCCTGCGCACTCGGCTACTGGCTGATGCCCAGGATATGGGAAGCCGGTCGTCGCGGCGGACACGTCACGCAGGCCGATTTCTTTGCTGCCCACTACGGCTCGACACCGCTCGCGGTCTTCGTCGGACTCGCCGGGATCGTCGCGATCCTCGTCTATGTGCAGATCCAGCTCACCGCGCTCTCGCTCATCCTGCGTCTGACGCTGGGCGCCGACTTCATCGGCCCGACGGCAGCCGCGTTCATCGCCGCCGCCGTGATGCTGCTGTTCGTATTCGCCGCCGGTCTGCGCTCGGCAGCGTTCGCGGCGAGCATCAAGGATGTGATGATGATCGTGCTCGTGGTCGCCCTCGCCGTCACCGCTGCGGACAAGGTCGGGGCGGCGTCCATGCTCGACATCTACCGCCTGGCGCAGGACCAGCATCCCGGAATCGGCTCTTTCCCCGGCCTGCAACCGGAGGCCGGGCTCACCAGCACCTGGCTCGTCACGGCCGCCCTCAATGTCGCCCTCGGCACCTGGATCTTCCCGCACATGTTCCAGCTCATCTATGCCGCGCGCGACGCCACCACCATCCGCCGCAACGCGATGTGGCAGCCGCTCTACTCGCTTTCCTATTTCTTCATCATCCTGCTCGGCTTCGCGGCCCTGCTCGCCGGCACGCAACCGGTGGACGGCAACTCCAATGCGGCGCTGCTGCAATTCGTCGCCGACAGCTATCCACCCTGGGCAGTCGGGTTGCTGGCCGGTGCCGGCGCCCTGCTCGCGCTCGTACCCGGGTCGATCCTGCTGCTTGCGGCAGCCTCGATCTTCGGTCGCAACGTCTTGCTGCCGCTGCGGCGCAGCCTCGACGATGCAACGGTGCTGCGGATCTCGCGGATCGCGATGATCGCCTTCGCAGGCATCGCGGTCTGGCTCACCCTGACCTCGAACCGCTCGCTGGTGGACATCGGCCTCTCCGCCTACGCCGCCATCGGCATGCTCGCGCCGGGCGTGTTCCTCGCATTTCTTTGGCCGCGGGCGAGCGCCGTCGGCGTCTTCGCCGGCATGCTCGCAGGCTATGCCTCGCTGCTGTGGCCGGCGGCGGGCGCGTTCTGGTCGGACGTGCTGCCGGGCTGGGACCAGGGGCTCGTGGCGATGGGCGTCAATGCGCTCGTCGCCGTGATCGTGAGCATGGCGCTGCCGCGGCGCCAGTCGGCATCCTGACAGCGTCCAGTCAAGGGTTCCGCCCTCAGCGGTTCAGCGTGTACTTCATGATGCGGCCGTGCGTACCCTCGCGGTCGCGCTCCAGCGTGTAGACATCCCCCGGCGGGCCACGGCGGCGGGACGTGACCGCCGCGATCGCCGCACGATCGGCATCAACGAGCATCAAATCGCCGATTGCGGCATGTGCCTGCAGGTGGGCCGTGCTGGTCGCACCCACGATCGCCGCCGCCACCACCTTCGTGTCGAGCATCGCGCGCGTGGCTACCGTGGCGATGTCGCTGCCGTGGCGATCCGCCACGCCGCGCAGGGCCGACAGCAACTCCTGGAACAGCGGCCAACCGCCGAATTCTTCGATGATCAGCCGGTACTTGGTGAGCGATCGGTTGGCCAGCGGTTCCGACGGCGCGGGCTTGCCCAGCCAGCGGTCGGAGAGAAAGCCGCCAGCGACCGTGCCGTAGCAGAGCAGACCGACGCCGCGGGCAGCGCACAACCCGCTCATGTCGTGTGCCGGCCGATCATCGAGCAGCGAATACTGCAACTGATGGGCGAGCACCGGCACGCCGGCATCGAGGATTTCGCGCAATTGCGCGGTACCGAAATTGGTGACCCCGATGCGCTCGATCTTGCCGGCGCGCCTCAGCCGGTCGAGCTCCAAAGCGATCTCGACGTAGCGCGGCACCCCGTAGTCCCACCAGTGGAACTGCACGAGATCGAGGCACGGCACGCCCAGCCGCGCCAGCGAACGATCGATGATCGACTCGACGTAAGCGCGATCAACCGTCGCCAGCAGATCGAGATCGGGAACGAACTTGGTGTGCACGCGCACGCGCCGCGCCTGCGCCGGGTACTCGCGACGGAATCGACCGATCAGCTCCTCGACACCGGTGTAGATGTCGGCGCAGTCGAAGGCCGTCACGCCGGCATCGACGAACTCGGCCATGTCGCGGCAGGCCGTCGCCGCATCGATGGCCCCGTGACCGCCGGCGAGATGCCACCCGCCCTTGATCAGGCGCGAGATCGAGTAACCCGGCGCGAGTTCGATCGACGGGATCATTTCGCTGCTCCCGTCGCTCCCGCCGGTCCCGGCGCAGCGGCAGGCAGCGGCAGTGCCGACGTGTCGGCGTGCCGAAAGCGACGCCGACCGGTACGCACGATGCGCAAGCGGGTCGGGCAGTTGGGGTCCGGACAGGCCACCTCGGCGTCCGTGGACATCCAGTCGTTCGGGCTCGTGATGCGCTGCTTGGCCGCGAGCAGCGGCAGCACCGCGCCGATCGAATAGATCGAGAAGCCCTGCCCCGGCGGCAGCGTGAGCATCTCGCCGCGCAGCTCGAAATGATCACCCGGCTTGGCCCCGCAGAGGATCCGCTGGTCGGGTGGCACGATGACCTCGACCCGCAGGTCGTACAACTCGAATTCGCCTTCCGCGAGCGCGGACCCGGCTGCTGTGTGTTCGCTCATGACGAGAGTCTAACCTCCCGCAGGAACACCTTCTTCGAAAAGCTTGCGGGCGCTCGAGGCTACTCCGCAGCCCCCTTCTCGAGTTCGCCGACCCTGCGGCGAAGTTCCGCACCACGGCGCGCGGCCGCGGTGTTGCGCAGGTACTCATCGAGAGGCTGAGTCGGCAGCCCGGCATGGACACCCGGCGCGTCGACGTCCTTGACCACGCCGGCGCGATGCACGAGGACCACGTCATCAACGATGCTCACGTGGTCGATCACGCCGGTCTGGCCGCTCGCAATCACCCGGTTGCCCACGCGACTCGAGCCCGCGATGCAGAACATCGCCGTGAGCAGGCAGTCCTCGCCGATCTCGACGTTATGTGCAACGTGGCAAAGATTGTCGAACTTGGTGCCACTGCCGATGCGCGTCTCGGCATAGGTCGCGCGGTCAATGGTGTTGTTGGCGCCGATGCGCACTCGATCGCCGATCACCACGATACCGGTCTGCGGGATGGGGTGGCTGCGTCTTTTCGAGTCCTGTGCGAAGCCGAAACCCTCGGAGCCGATCACGCTGCCCGCGCCGACGACGACCTGGCTGCCGAGCCGACACCCGTAGCCCACGACGGCATTCGGATGGATGACGGTGTCGTCGCCGATGACGGCGTCGTGTTCGATCACCGCGCCGCTCATGATGCGGCAGCGCGCGCCGATGACCGCGTTGCGACCGACGATGGCCCGTGGCTCGAGGCAGCTGCCCGGCCCGATCACCGCCGTCGGGTGCACCACGGCCGAAGGATGCACGGGTCCTTCCCAGTCGGCCGCCGCGAAATCCCGGGCCGCATAGCTGCCCTTGATGACCGCGTGGGCGAGCGCCACGTTCCCGGTCACGAGCACGACCGTGCCTTCGCCCAGCCCGCTGAGCGACTCCCGCAAGCCGCGCGCCGCGACGACGACCGCAGGTTTGCGATCCAGAACGAACGGCAACAAGGCAGCCTTGTCGGCAAACACGAGATCGCCCGGACCGCAGGCCTGCACTGCCGCGACCCCGGTGACCCGACAGGCCGCAGGCACCGCGCCTTCCAGAGCCACTCCCGCCTTGCGGCAGGTCTCGACGATATCCGCAAGTTCGGTGTTCATCCGCTCGAGTCTATACCCCGGGTGCGGGAGAAGTGGGACCTAAACGGCCAGGCAGTCGAGCGCCCACACGAAGTTCTCGCCCTGCGCAATCGAGACCACGGTGACAGTGGTACGGGTCTCATCGAGCAGCAGGTACGCCGCTGCCGTGCCGAAAGGCACCTTGAAAACGTCTTTGTTGATGACCTCGAAGCGGCCGGTCTTGCCATCAAAACCCCTGAAACTGCGCCGCGCGAGGTCGAGGTGAAAAAAGGTTTTCCCGGAAGTGGTAACCCGCCGATCACGGTTGTCGCCGCTCGGCATGGTCATCATTGCCGGGCCCTCCAGTTTGCCG
>JBIKVA010000138.1:0-7560 GCA_044357085.1 Steroidobacteraceae bacterium
AATCTCTACCAGTACTTCCCCACCAAGGACGATCTCGTGCTCGCGCTCGTAGAAGACGACCTGCACTGCGATCTAGAGCTCGTCGCCATGGTGGCTCATGCGCCGACCTTGCGCGAGGGCCTGCAGGCAGCCATCGCAGCCATGCTTGCGGACACCGGGCTTTCGGACCTGTCGCGGCTGCGCCTCGACGTGCTGACCGAGGCCACACGCCGACCGGCGGTGGCGACTGCCGTGCGCGCCGCTGAAGAAAAGATGACCGCGGCGATCGCAACACTGCTCGAGCGCGCCCGCAACGACGGCGAGATCGATGGGCGGATGGATCCGCGGACCGCGGCTACCCTGATCCTCGCGTTGATCGACGGCCTCGGCTGCCGCTTCGCCTTTCAAGCGGAAGGAATCGACGCCCGGGGCCAGTCCAGCACCCTGTTCATCCTTCGCGCCCTCGGCGCGCGCGGCGATTGATTCCGTGACCCCCACGAAAACCCTTTTTTGCGCAAGTGATATGAGTAAGCCGTCCCTTATGCATATTCAAAAGCGATGTCACGTCGCACGAGTTCTATTCGCCCTCCTGCCTGTCGCCTTGTTGCTCCTCGCCGGATGCTCCGAGCCCACGACGCAACGCCGCGCCGCGGACCCCTGGGTGCTGGTGCAGCCGGCGGCGGCTCCGGTTGATCCGGCGCGGCGCGCGCTCGGCACCGTGCGGGCGGCCCGGTTGCATGTCTTGTCTACCGAAACCGGCGGCCGGGTGCTCAGCCTCGAAGTGGATATCGGCGATCGTGTGCGTCGGGGACAGTTGCTGATGGTGCTTGACGCCGAGGTCGCCTCGCGAAGACTTGTAGCGGCGCGCGCGGAGATATTGCGCGCTGAAGCGCAGCTCGAAGAGCGTGCCCGTAACAACACTCGCGTAACGGGCCTGGTGACGCTGGGCGCAGCAAGTGCGGCCGATGCTGAACAGGCCGAGATCGAGCGCCAGACGGCGGCGGCCACCGCTGCCGCTGCCCGCACTGCCCTGGCTGCCGCCGAACGCGAACTGACCGCAGTCGAAATCCGCGCCCCGATCGACGGCGTGGTCGCACTCCGCCACATCGAGCGCTCCGCGGTCGCAGCACCTGGTGTGCCGCTACTCGAACTCGACGGTGACGGCCCACGCGAGATCATCGCCGTCGCACCGGAGTCAATCGCACGTGAACTGCGACGCGGAACGCGCGTCACATGGCGCGTCGGTGACACCACCGGTGAAGCGATCGTCGACCGTATCGGCACTCGCGCCGGCGGCTCAGGCGCCCGAGACGTCGTCGTAACTATGACGAATGGCGCGCTGCAACCCGGCTCGATCGCCGAGCTCGCATTTCCCACAGGCACAAGTGCCGCCACCGCCCGTGTGCCCGCCGCCGCGGTGCTGATCGCACGCGATGGCTCCCGCACGCTACGTGTGGTCGATGCGAATCAGCGTGTAAAAGAAATACGCGTCGCGTTGCTGCGTCTGGTCGACGGCGGCGCGCTGGTTGCTGGCCCTGTCCGACCCGGCGATCAGGTGGTCGCGGCGGGTGGACAGCACATCGCCCCGGGAACTCGCGTGCAAACGCGTCTAGCCGTCCGCTGACACCGCGACACACCGAAGGAACCAAACATGTCGCTTACGCTTGCGGCGCTGCGTCGCCCACGCTTTACCGTAGTTGCCGCGATAAGCGTGCTGCTCGCCGGCCTCGCCATGCTCCGGGGCTTTCCTTCAACGGAGGAGCCGACGGTACCGACACGCGTCGCCACCGTCGTTGCGCAACTGCCCGGCGCGTCCAGTGAACGCATGGAGGCGCTCGTCGCCCGACCGATCGAGGAGCGTCTGCGCGAAATCGACCGCGTCGAACATCTTGACACGGTGATCCGCCCCGGCAGCGCGTACCTGTACATCTCTCTCGAAGAAAACACACCCGCGGACGAACTGCCCGCGACCTGGCAGCGCGTACGTGCGAAGGTCCAGGACGCCGCCGCGGTGTTGCCGCCAGGGACCGTCGGTCCGTTCGTGGACGACGAGTTCGGTCGCGTCGCGGTACGCAGCGTTGCGCTGCAGGGAGAAGGCTATTCGGCCGGCCAAATGCAGGATGCCGCCCGTCGCCTCCGCGATCGACTGCAGGGCGTGTCCGGCGCGGAGCGGGTGTCTTTGCACGGTGTACGCGACGAGCGCATCTATATAGAACTCTCGCCGGCCCGCCTCGCAGAGCAGGGTCTCGATGTCGCGACAGTCGGACGCGCCCTGCAAGCGCGTAACCTCGTCGCCCCCGCAGGCGAGCTCATCGCCGGCGGTCAGGTCCTTGCGCTCGACCCGCTGGCCGACCTGCCCGATGCGACCGCCCTGGCCGCCACACCTATACCGCGCGCAGATCGCTCACTGGTTCCGCTCGGCGCTCTCGGGACGGTGGTACAGGCGCCCGCGGATCCGCCCGCCACCACAGCGTTCCACAACGGCAACCCGGCAATCGTGCTGGCCGTCTCCATGAAGGCGGGGCTGGACGTGCAGGCTTTCGCCGCCCGCCTCGATGCAGCGATCGACACCGCGAAGGCAGAACTGCCGGCCGGCATGCGGCTCGCGACGGTGACTGATCAGGCTGTGGTGGTCGGCGGCGAGCTCGGCCGGGTGGGACAGGTATTCGTCGAGACAATTCTGATCGTCATGGCGGTCGTCGTGCTGTTCGTCGGCTGGCGCGCCGGGTTGGTGACCGGCGCGATCGTGCCGCTCACGGTGCTCGGCAGTTTGTTGCTGATGCGCATGCTCGGCATCGAACTGCATCAAGTATCGATCGGCGCAATCATCATCTCGCTCGGCCTATTCGTCGACAACGCGATCGTCGTGGTTGAGGACTACCAGCGGCGTGTTGCCGCTGGCGAGCCGAAATTCGCTGCCGCGGAGGCGGCGGGGCGCACGACCGCAACACCGCTGCTCGTCTCATCGCTCGCGATCATCCTCGCCTTCGTGCCGCTGGTCGCCGGCGAGACCGACACGGCTGAATACATGCGCAGCCTGGCGATCGTACTGGCGATCACGCTGCTGCTGTCGCTGTTCGTGGCGCTGACCGTAATGCCGGTGCTGAGCGTGGATTTCGCAGGCGAGGCGGTGCACGACGACGAGCACGGGCGCATGGCACGCGTACGACGCTGGTATGCAGAGCAGGTACGCGCGGCGCTGCAGCGCCCAAAAACCGTTGTCACAGCGATGTTCGTCCTGCTTGCTGCCTCGATTGTCGGCTACTCCCTGATGCCAGGCCAATTGCTGTCGCCCTCTGAAAGGCGCCAACTGCAGATGCCGATCGAGCTCGCCCCGGGCACGTCCTCGGCGTCAACATCGGCGCTCGCGCAATCGCTGTCGCAGCGTCTATCCGCGCCTGCGTGGTCCGACCGGCTCACCGGTAACACGGTCTATGTCGGTGATGGTGGCCCGCGCTTCATCCTCAGCCTCAACCCGCCGACGCCGTCGCCGCACATCGCCTACGCGGTGCTCAACCTCGCTGACGGTGCGGACCCCGCTGCCACCGTCGACGCCCTGCGCGCAGACTTACAGCAGGCTTTCCCGCAAGCGCGCATCGAGCCCAAGCGATTTTCCCTCGGCGTATCGGAGGCGGGCACAGCCGTATTCCGGCTGGTCGGCACCGACCGCGCCGTGCTGGATACCGCAGCGACCCGACTCAAGGACGCCCTGCAGGCGGTTCCCGGCATCGTCGATGTGCGTGACGATGGAGAGGCACGCGTCGCGCGGCTCGCGATCGACGTCGACCCGCTGCGCGCTGCCGCCGCCGGCGTGACCGTGGAGGACATCGCGGCCACGCTGCAGGCGATCCACTCTGGTGTCGAGGTGACGCAGCTGCGCCAGGGCGACGTGCTGGTACCCGTGGTGATCCGCTCGCCAGCGGACGAGCGGACCGACCCCGCGCGACTTGCGGCACAGCGGATCATCGGTGCGCACGGTGCAGTTGCGCTCGGCGAGATTGCGGATGTGCGGATCGCTGACCAGCCGAGCGTGCTCGTCCGCCGCAACGCCCGCGCCGCGTTGACCGTCAGCGCCCGTCATCCGGAATTGACAGCCCAGCAGATCGTCGACCGTGTCGCTCCGACAATGTCGTCCCTCGGACTGCCCGCCGGCCATGCCATCGAGATCGCGGGCGAAATCGAGGAAGCCGCCGAAGCGAACGCCGGCCTCGAACGGTACTTCCCGTTCGCACTGCTGGGCATGGCAGGTCTTTTTCTTTGGCAATTCGGCAGCGTGCGCAAGGCGGGCATCGTGCTGGCATCGATTCCGTTCGTGATGATCGGCGCTACGCTGGGGCTGCTGCTTACAGGACAGGCAGTGAGTTACACGGCCACCCTCGGTCTGCTTGCGCTTGCCGGCATCATCGTCAATAACGCGGTGCTGCTGCTCGAGCGCACCGCCGAGGAAGAGGCGCTCGGCAAACCGGTGCTCGAGGCGGTCGTCGCTGCAGCGGCGGTGCGCTTCCGGCCTATTCTGATGACCAAGCTCACCTGCGTCGCGGGCCTCGTGCCGCTGCTACTGTTCGGCGGCGAACTCTGGCGACCCCTTGCGGCGACGATGATCGGCGGGCTGTCGCTCGGGACACTGGTCACGCTGCTGCTGATTCCCGCCCTCTACGTGATGTCGTTCAACGGGCGCGCGCCGGCGCGTGTCGCCTCTGCCGTTCCCTCCGGAGCCTGATTCCATGCGCCTCATTGCCGGCCGCTCGGCCCTCGCTGTACTCCTCCTCGGTCTGACCACAGCATGCACTACCTTGCCAAATGCGACGTCGCTGCCGGAACCCATTCCTGAACGGTGGAGTGTCGAGTCGTCCGTGCTCGCGCCTGGCGAGCGGCAGCTCGACTGGTGGCGCGAGTTGCAGGACCCGCACCTGGACGCGCTCGTCGCCGAGGCGCTGCGGGGGAATCGTGATCTCGTCGCTGCCGAGGCCAGGCTGCGGGCCGCGCGGGCGCTGGCGCGTGAGGCGCGATACGCGCAGGGGCCGACCGGCAGCGTGGGCGCGCAACGCGTGCGCACCCGCACCGCAGCGCTCGCACAGCCGCCGGTGGAGGGTACGCCCGCCGAGTTTCCGTCGCAGCAGCTGGTCGATGCCGGGGTCGATTTCCGCTGGCAACTCGATCTTGCCGGCGGGCTCGCTGCAGCGCGCACCGCGGCGGCTGCGGATGCCGACGAGCTGCTTTGGCGACGTCGGCAGGTCGAGGCGGGTGTCGCGGCGGCAACCGTAGCCGCCTGGCTCGATCGTGACGATGCGATCCGTGCGCTGCAGGTGCTGGAACAGCGCGGCGCCCTGCTCGGCACCGTGCGCGAACGGCTGCGCGGCGCCGCGGCGTTGGGCGCGGTGCGCGAGACCGACGTGGTACCCGCTGACCTCGCTTACGAAAATGTTCGCGTGTTGATGCTTGAGCGGCAGCTGCAGCGCCGCAACGCCGAGCGACGGCTCGCCACACTCACGAACCGTGCGCCCGGCGGGAGGGAGTTCGCGATGTCCTTGCCGGCCTATCCTGCAGAGCTCCCGGTGGTCGAACCGCTTGCGGCGCTGCGCGCACGGCCTGATGTAGGCGCTGCGGAGGCGCGCGTTCGCGCCGCGTTCGCGCGTTCCGGCGTGGCGACGGCGGCGCTTTATCCGCAGATCGCGCTGTTCGGTGCGTTCGGTCTGTCCGCACCGCGCGCCGGTCTTGATGAAGCTGGCGCGAGCCGCTACACCGCCGGCGGTACGCTGACGTGGAGCCTCTTCGATCTGCCCCGACTGCGTGCGCAGGCGCAGGCGGCAGACGCGCAGGCCGACGCCGAGCTTGCAAGTTTCCATGCCACCACGCTCGCGGCGCTCGAAGAAGCCGACGGTGCGATCGACGGTTGGCAGACCGCGCTCGGCGGCGCCGAGCGGACTGCTGCGGCCGGTGCTGCGGCGGCACGCGCCGCGTCGGTGATCGAAGCCCGCCGCGCCGCAGGCCTCGCCAGCGCACTCGACGTTGCCCGCTCCCGCGCCGATGCAATGGAGTGGGAACTCGCCGCCATCGACGCCCGGGGTTCTGCCCGGCGCGCGTGGGCGGGAGCCTTGCTCGCGCTCGGCGCCGGCTGGCGCGAGGTCGAGGCCGATCCTTGACGCACTCTCAGCGCTTCGCCGCCACGAACACGAGGCCGGTAGCGATGAATATCAGCGAGATGCCGACCGAGTTGAGCAGCGCGCGGGCGTAGCCGATGACAGACACATCGATGAAGAAATAAGGGTACACGCCGCTGACTTCGCCGCGCATCAGCGTGTAGACGAGATAGGCGGTCGGATAGGCGAACACGCGCCAGATGTCTGACCACATGAGGCTGCGCCGCGGCACGGCGAACCACCAGAACACGGCGAAGCCCGCCGGCACGAGGTAGTGGTGGATCAGGTTGGTGAGCGCCGAGAGTCCGGTTGGCTGGTATTCGTGGCGCAGCAGCACGTGGAAGATCGCTCCCACCATGACGATAGACACGGCCGCCGTCGTGACTACCCAGGGTTCGCGCAGCGCCAGCCAGTGCGAGGGCGGACTACGTGGTCGCGCGAACGCCGTGGCCACCAAGGCGCAGAACAGATTGGTCAGGATGGTGAAGTAGCCGGCGTACATGAAGAGGCCATAGGCCGCCGTGTGACCGCGATCCATCTGGAAGCGGATGCTGAGTCCGCACTGGGCCACCAGCGAGAACCAGCCGAGGATCGCCAGCACGCCGGCAAAGCGCTGCAGCGCGGAGGAATTCTGCGTCATGGTGCGGTGCGGGCGTGTTGCGGGTGTGGAAGAACGATACGCCGCACCGAGTTGTCCTCGGCGCAGGTGACGAGCAGATTGCCGTCCGCAGTCACGGCGAGCCCGGTGGGCGTGTCCGCCGCGAAGTGGAACGCGGCGAGTGACACGGGCAGATCCGTCGCGAGCACTTCGCGCGCGCCGCTTGCCGGGTCGATCGCCGTTACGCGGCGTGCCTGCTGTTCCACCACAGCGATGCGGCCATCGTGCAGCCGTGCCACGGCCGATGGCGTGTGCAGCCCGCTCACAAGCCGCAGGCGTTGGCCGCTGGCGAGATCAACCCGCGAGATGCCGCCGTCGATGAATTCGCTGACGAGCACTGCATCTTCGCCATCGGCGGCCACTGCAACCGGTTGGCCGAGTCCGCTCGCGATGACGCTCGCCAAGCCGTCGCGGATGCGGTTGAGCGTGCCGCCGGCGGCGTCGGCGACGATGACGTCATCGGTTGCGGTGACGATCAGCCCGCGCGGCGCCTGCAGCGACGTCACTTCGGCGCGCAGCTGGTCGCTGCCGCGATCGAGCACGCGCACGCGCGGTGTGCCGGCGTAGGTCCAGGCGATGATTCGCTCATTTGCGGCCACGGCTGAGGACATGCCGCGGCCGCCTTCCCAGGCCGGGCGAGTGACGACTCCGCTGCGCGGGTCGACGTAGCGATATCCGAACGGGTCGGCGACCAGCAGGGCCTCGCGGCCAGCGTGCTGCGTCACGGTCGCACCGAGTGCGACCGTGAAGCGGCCGTCGACCACGCGTCGCGTCGCGCCGGTT
>JBIKVA010000140.1:0-7533 GCA_044357085.1 Steroidobacteraceae bacterium
TCACCGCGGCTGCCGTGAAGGGCGGAGCCGTGGAGGTGGCGTACACCGATGGCAGCGGAGCAACCCAGTCGCTGACCGTCGATCGCCTCATCGTTAGCATCGGCCGGCGGCCCTACACCGCGAATCTCCTCGGCGACGGCACGGGCGTCGAGCTCGACGAGCGCGGCTTCATCAAGGTCGACGAACACTGCCACACCGCTGCCGCGGACGTCTGGGCGGTGGGTGACTGCGTACGCGGCCCCATGCTCGCGCACAAGGGCAAGGAAGAGGGCGTCGCGGTTGCCGATCGCATCGCCGGTCTCTACGCACACGTGAATTACGCCGCCATCCCCTCGGTGATCTACACCGCGCCCGAAATCGCCTGGGTCGGCGAGACCGAGGAACAGGTGAAAGCGAGCGGGCGCGCCTACAAGGTCGGCAGCTTTCCGTTCCTCGCCAGCGGGCGGGCGCGGGCAATGGAGGCGGGGCAGGGCTTCGCCAAGGTGATCGCCGCCGCGGACGATGACCAGATTCTCGGCGTGCACATCATCGGCCCGATGGCGGGCGAACTCATCGCCGAAGCGGTGCTCGCGATGGAGTACTCGGCGAGTGCCGAGGACCTGCAGCGCACGATCCACGCGCATCCGACGCTCTCGGAAGCGCTGCACGAGGCCGCTCTGGCCGCCGACAAGCGCGCGATCGACATGCCTAACCGCTGACGGCGACCGCCGTTCAGGTGTCCCAGGCGGCGCTCAGGCAACGCTCGGGGTGCTCGGCCCGCATCCGCTGCAGGTTGCCGCAGCGCTCGGCGTGGACCGTCACGCCGCGTCCCAGCGTCACATAGCCTGCCACCGGCGCGGGCTCGGCAGGCAGGCAGCATTTCGCCAGCGTCAGCGGCAGATCGCTCACTCCTTCGATCCTGAGCGTACCCGGGCTCGTGGTGCCGACTTCGAGCGCCTTGCGGCTGCGGCGCTGGGCGGGTGTGGCGGTTGCGATCGGCGTGCCCGACACGGACGGCGTCGGCGAGGCGACGCGCTCGGCCGCATGAACCAGTTGTGCCGCCGACACCTCGCCCTCGCCGAGCCAGCGATAGAGTTGCGCCGCCTCGCCCGCCTCGTTTTCCGCGGCGTCGATATGACGGAACCAGCTGCGCAGCTTGGCTCGGCTGCGCGGCGAGGCGAGATAGCCGTCGAGGATCAACCAGTCGCGGCTCGGTGACTCCTGCTTGCCGGCGATGATCTCCACCACCTGGCCGTTCGCGAGTGTCTGCGTGAGCTGCGCGATGCGGCCGTTGATCTTTGCGCCGCGGCAGCGATGTCCGAGGCTGGTGTGGACCTGATAGGCGAAGTCGAGCGGCGTCGCGCCACGCGGCAGGTCGACGATCTCGCCGCGCGGGGTGAGCGCATAGACCCGGTCCTCGAAGAGATCGCTGCGTATCCGGTCGATGAAGTCGGGGTCGTCGCGGGCCGCATCTTGCTGCGCAGGCGCAAGCAACTCCCGCAGACGTTCGATCTTGCGCTCGTAGCCGGTATCGCGCGACCCGCCTTCCTTGTAGCGCCAGTGCGCCGCAACGCCGAGTTCGGCCTGCTCGTGCATTTCACGGGTACGGATCTGTATCTCCACGGACTTGCCGCCCGGGCCGATCACGGCCGTGTGGATCGAGCGATAGAAGTTGCCTTTGGGCGTGGCGATGTAATCGTCGAATTCTTCGGGCAGGTTGGTCCAGCGACCGTGTACAGCGCCGAGTGCCGCGTAGCACTCGGCCAGCGAACCGCAGACGATGCGCACGGCGCGCACGTCGAAGAGCTGCTCGAAGGACAGCCGCTTCTGCTGCATCTTGCGGTAGATGCTGTAGATGTGTTTCGGCCGGCCGTAGACCTCGGCCTCGATGCCTTCCCGGCGCAGCAGCGCCCCGATCTCGAGTTGCAGATCGGCGATGTAGCGCTCGCGATCCGCGCGCCGCTCCGCCAGCGCCGCCGCGATCGATCGGTACTGCGCGGGTTCGAGGTAGCGGAAGGCCAGATCCTCGAGCTCCCATTTGACCTGCCAGACGCCGAGTCGGTTGGCGAGCGGCCCGAACACCGCGCGGGCCTCGGCGGCGAGTGCGCGTTGCCTTGGCTCCGGCAGCGACTTGGCGGCCCGCAGTCGGGCGAGTTGCATGCCGATGCGGGCGACCACGAGCCGAGGGTCCGCGACGACCGCGAGCAGCATTTTTCGCAGGACCTCGGCCTGCGCATCGTCGAGGCGTGCGTCCTCCTGCCAGTGGGTGCCGCCGCCGAACTCGCCGAGGCGCGACAATTCGCGCGCGGCGTCCAGGCACTTGGGATCGATACCGGCGGGGAGCTTTTCGGGCAAGGCGCCGCTGCCCGACTCGAGCAGCAGCACTCCGGTTGCGAGCGCCGCATCTTCGGTGAGCGCACCCACGAGCCGCGCCGCCCTCGAGGCAGCCTCGAGCGCTGCAGAATCGACGCCAACCGCTACCAGCGCCGCGCACGCCGCGTCGAGGATGCGCTGCATTTCGGCGGGAATCGGCTCTGCAACTTGCACGGCCGGGACGTCCTCTTCGCCTGCCGGTTGGCGGGGTTTCCGGCTATCATACCCGGGCCATTTTTCGGCATATTTCCGGGGTCGCGAGCGCATGCCGCGTTATCGGTCCAAGTCCTGGCGCAGCTACCGTCCGGAGGCGATCCCCGCGGCCGACCCGACGGGGCCAGCGCCAGCGCCTGCACGCACAGCCACGCCTTCGCCCGTGCCGGTAGCAGTTCGCGACTGCCGCATCCTCGGTATCGACCCCGGCTCGCGCCGGCTCGGCTACGGCATCATCGACGTCATCGGTTCCGACTGCCGCTGCGTCGCGCATGGCCGCATCGAGGTCGACGGACTGCCAATGGTCACCCGCCTTGCGCGACTGCATGCGGGCGTACGCGACCTCGTCGCGGAACACAGGCCACAGGAAGTCGCCGTCGAAAAGGTGTTCGTCAATCGCAATGTCGACAGCGCACTCAAGCTTGGCCAGGCGCGCGGAGCTGCCCTTGCGGCGCTCGGCGATTTCGAGATCGCCGAGTACGCGCCGCGGGCCATCAAGCTCGCCACCGTCGGCTTTGGTGGCGCCGACAAGCTGCAGGTCGCCCACATGATGCGTGCCGTGCTCAAGGTCGAGGGCCGGCTCACGAGCGACGCGGCCGATGCGCTCGCGGTCGCGCTCTGCCACTCCCAGCATCGGCGCCTCGCGGGTCTCATGTCGGGCGGCGCCGCCGTCGGGGTGGCCGGATGATCGGCTCGCTGCGTGGGCGCATCGCCGTGAAGGCTCCGCCGCAGCTGCTCATCGAGGTGGGTGGCGTCGGCTACGAGCTCGAGGCGCCGATGTCGACGTTCTACGGGCTGGCGGCAGTCGGCGAGGAGGCGCGCCTGCTGACCCATCTCGTGGTGCGCGAGGACGCGCACATCCTCTACGGTTTTGCGACGGCGGCTGAGCGCCAGTTGTTCCGCAACCTGCTCAAGGTCTCCGGCGTGGGGCCAAAGATTGCACTCGCGATACTCTCCGGCACGACCGTCGAGGGTTTCGCTTCCTGCGTCACCAGCAACGATGCCGCGGCGCTCACGCGCATCCCGGGCGTCGGCCGCAAGATCGCCGAGCGTCTGGTCATCGAGATGCGCGATCGGCTGGTGGCAGATGCCAACGGCGTCGCCGCCGCCATGCCCGAGTCCGCGGCGGTGGGTGCCGAAGGCGAGGCGTTTTCCGCGCTGGTGGCGCTCGGTTACAAGCCCGCGGAGGCGACGCGGCTCATCAAGGCTGCCACGGCTGCAGACACGGCAGGCGCTGCCGGTCCGTCAGGCGCTTCCAGCCCGGCCGGGACCAGCACCGAAGATCTCATCCGTCGCGCCTTGCAGGGAGCATTGCGATGAACGAGCGTCTGGTCAGTGCCGAGGGTGGACGCGAGGACGAGGCCATCGACCGGGCCATCCGACCGAAACGCCTCGCCGATTACGTCGGCCAGCGTCCCGTCAAGGAACAGCTCGAGATCTTCGTCGGTGCGGCGCGCGCGCGTGCCGAAGCGCTCGATCACGTGCTCATCTTCGGCCCCCCCGGACTCGGCAAGACGACGCTCGCCAACATCCTCGCCGCCGAACTAGGCGTCAGTTTGCGCCAGACGTCCGGTCCAGTGCTCGAGCGCCCGGGTGATCTGGCGGCGATCCTCACCAACCTGCAGCCGCGCGACGTGCTCTTCGTCGACGAGATCCATCGGCTGTCTCCCATCGTCGAGGAGGTGCTCTACCCCGCGATGGAGGACTACCAACTCGACATCATGATCGGCGAGGGGCCGGCGGCGCGCTCCATCAAGCTGTCGCTGCCGCCGTTCACACTGGTGGGAGCCACCACCCGGGCGGGCCTTCTGACATCGCCGCTGCGCGACCGTTTTGGCATCGTGCAGCGTCTCGAGTTCTATGACGTTGCCGACCTGACGAGCATCGTGCAGCGCTCTGCGGGCATTCTCGGCGTGCCGCTCGAGCCGGAAGGGGCGGCGCGGATCGCGGAGCGTTCGCGCGGTACCCCGCGTATCGCCAATCGTCTGCTGCGGCGGGCGCGCGACTATGCCCAGGTCAAGGGGGACGGCACGATCACCGCCTCGCTCGCGGTCGCCGCGCTCGATCTGCTCGAGGTGGATCCGGTAGGGTTCGATACGCTCGATCGCAAGCTGCTCACCACCATCATCGACAAATTCGAGGGCGGACCGGTCGGCATCGACAGCCTCGCGGCGGCCATCGGCGAGGAGCGCGGGACGCTCGAGGATGTCATCGAGCCGTTCCTCATTCAGCAAGGTTTTCTCATGCGCACCGCCCGCGGGCGGGTGGCGACGCGTACCGCCTATCTGCATTTCGGCCTGGCGCCCCCGCAGCGCCCGGGCAGCGCTCTGCCGCTGTTCGAGGAGGGCGCTTGAGCGGCTTTCATTGGCCGGTGCGCATCTATTGGGAAGACACCGATGCGGGCGGCGTCGTCTACTACGCGAATTATTTGCGCTATCTCGAGCGTTGCCGCACCGAGTGGCTGCGCAGTCGTGGCGTCTCGCAGCAGGCGCTTGCCGCGCAGCGCGGCGTGCAGTTCATGGTGCTGGGCGTCGAGATCGCCTACAAGGCGCCCGCCCGGCTCGATGACCTGCTCGATGTGACGTGTGCGATGCAGCCCGAGGGTCGAACCACCGTGATCTTCGATCAGCAGGTGTGGCGTGAAGCCACGTCCGAGTCCGCGCGGGAACTCCTCGTCGAGGCACGGGTCCGTGTGGTGTGCGTCGACGCGAAGACCCTGCGGCCGCGTCGAATAGGGGAGCATTTGCAGTGAACGACCTGTCCATCCTGCGCCTGATTGCCGAGGCCACCATCGTCGTGCAGCTCGTCATGCTGCTGCTCGTGGCGGCGTCGTTCTACTCGTGGAGCATCGTGTTCGGCAAGCGCGCCGCCTTGCGCCGTGCCAAGGACGATCTCGCGCGGTTCGAGCGCGACTTCTGGTCGGGCGGCGATCTCGCCACGCTCTACAAGAGCATCGAGTCCCGCGGCAGCCCGGCGGGCATCGACAGCATCTTCCAGGCGGGCTTTCGCGAATTCGCCCGGCTTCGCCAGCAGGGAGTCGATTCGGTCGAGCAGCTTCTCGAGGGCGCGCGCCGCGCCATGAAGGCGCAGCGAATCAAAGAAATAGAAGATCTGGAAGACGGTCTTTCGAATCTCGCCACTGTCGGCTCGACCAGTCCTTACGTCGGGCTCTTCGGCACCGTCTGGGGCATCATGCACGCGTTCGTCGGCCTTGGGTCGGTGCAGCAGGCGACCCTCGCCACCGTGGCCCCCGGCATTGCCGAGGCGCTGGTCGCGACGGCCATTGGTCTCTTCGCCGCGATTCCGGCGGTGATCGCCTACAATCGCTTCGCCGACCAGGTCTGGCGGCTCGAGGCCCGCTACGACGCCTTCATGGAAGAGTTCTCGACCATACTGCAGCGCCACGCGCCGCGTTCCGGGACCTGAGGTCGCGTCATGGCACTTGCGGGGCGCAGCCGGCGACCGATGAGCGAGATCAACGTCGTACCCTACATCGACGTGATGCTGGTGCTGCTCATCATCTTCATGGTCACGGCTCCCTTGCTCACCCAGGGCGTCAAGGTCGATTTGCCCGATGCCGCCGCGCAGGCTATCGACCCCGCCGACCTGCAGAACCGCCCGCCGCTCGTGCTGTCGGTGGATCGGCAGGGTCGCTTGTACCTCAATCAGGGCGAGCGTCCGGAGCAGCCGCTCGAAGACACCATGATCGAGGCGCGTGTTGCCGCGGTGCTTCGCAATGCGCCGGGGTTGCCGGTGTTCGTCAAGGCCGATCGCGAAGTTCCCTACGGGCGAGTCGTCGAGGCGATGGTGCTGCTGCAAGGCGCAGGGGCGCAGAAGGTCGGTTTCCTGACCGACCCGGTGAACCTGCCGGGACCGCGTTGAGCTCGACATGCCCGGCGTGATCCAGCGCTGGCGGCCGTATCTGCTGTCCGTCGCGTTGCATGCAGCGCTGGTCATCATCATCGTGGTGCTCGGCATGGATGCATGGCGATCTTCGCCGCCCGCGCCGCAGGCGCTGGCCATCGAGGCGGTCACCGTCGATGCCAAGGAGTTCGCGCGCATGTCGCGCGTCGAGCCCGAGGCGACGCCGATGCCCGTTCCCGAGCCGCCGCCCGATGCCGCTGCGGTCGAGGCCGCGCGCCAGCAGCAGGTGGAGCGCGAGCGGCAGGCGGAACGGGTCGCCGCGGAGCAGACGCAGCGCAAGGCGGAGAGCGAGCGCAAGGCGCAGCTCGCGCGCAAGGCAGAGGCAGATCGTAGAGCGGCAGCCGAGCGCAAAATCGAAGCCGAGCGCAAAGCCGAAGCGGAGCGCAAAGCTGTAGCCGAGCGGCTCGCGCGGGAACTGCAAGCCGAGGAACGACGCCGCGCCGACGATGTCCGCATCCGTGCCGAGCGCGAGGCCGCACTGCAGCGCGACCTTGCGGCGGAGGTGGTCGCCGCGGAGGCGGCCGCGGCCAAGCGTGCGGCGGCGGCGCGGGCTGCGACGCTCGCTGCGCAGTGGGCGGCGGCCATCCAGGGTCGGGTGCAGCGCGCATGGATCCGTCCGCCGTCCGCGGGACCAGGTCTCGACTGTCGGGTTCTGGTCACGCAGGCGCCCGGTGGCAGCGTGATCCGCGCGGAGGTCCGCAGTTGCAACGGCGACGATGCTGTCCGACAGTCCATCGAGGCGGCGGTGTTCCGGGCCTCGCCGTTGCCACCTCCGCCCGACCCGGATCTCTTCGAGCGCATCATCGAGCTGAGGTTCAGACCGAATGACTGATCGCAATGCCGTCGCAAGCCGGATCGTCGCCTTCATCGGTGCGTTGGCCGTATCGCTGCTGGCCGTATCGCCTCGTCCTGCCGAAGCCCAGTTGCAGGTGGATATCACCTCCGGTGTGACGGCACCCATCCCGATCGCCATCGAAGATTTTGCCGATGATTCCCGTACGTCCGCGGAGGTCGTCCGGCAGGATCTCGGCCGCAGCGGCCGGT
>JBIKVA010000141.1:0-7459 GCA_044357085.1 Steroidobacteraceae bacterium
GATCATTGAGCCCTGGAGGGCGCATGTCATATCGCTTGGGTGTAGACGTCGGCGGCACGTTCACGGACCTGCTGCTGGTGCATGAGAAATCCGGTAAGACCTGGTCCGCCAAGGTGCCCTCGACCCCGGCCGACCAGTCGATCGGCGTGCTGAACGGTATCAAGCGCGTCTGCGAACGCGCCGGGATCAACCCCACCGAAATCGACCACGTGATGCACGGCACCACGGTGGCCACCAACACGGTGCTCACGGGCACCGGGGCGCGCTGCGGTCTCGTGACCACCAAGGGCTACCGCCAGGTTCTGCAGATCGCCCGCTCCTACGTGCCGGGCGGCCTCGGCGGCTGGATCATCTACAACAAGTCCCTGCCGATGGCGCCGCTCGCCTGCACGATCGAGGCGGACGAGCGCGTCAGCGCCAAGGGCGAGGTGGTGCGCGAGCTCGACGAGAAGGCCCTGCGCGCCAGCCTCCGCAAGCTCAAGGAACAGAAGATCGAGGCGCTGACGGTGTCTCTGATCAACTCCTTCGCGAACCCTGCGCACGAGCGGCGGGTTCGTGAAATAGCCATCGAAGAACTGCCGGGAACACCGGTATCGATCTCCTCGGACGTGGTCCCCGAGATGCAGGAGTACGAACGCACGGTGACCACGGTCGCCAACTCCTACGTCCGTCCGCGCGTCGATCGCTATGTGCGCAACCTCAAGGCCAAGCTCGGCGAGGTGGCGAGCGACGTCAAGCTGCACATCCTGCGCTCGGACGGCGGCCTGGCTTCGGCTGTTTCGGCCGCCGAGTACCCCGTGAACCTGCTGATGTCGGGGCCCGCCGGTGGCGTGACCGGCGCACTGTGGGTTGCGGTGCAGGCCGGCTTCCCGAACCTGCTCACGGTCGACGTGGGCGGCACGTCCACCGACGTGGCGCTCATCCAGAACGGACAGCCGCGGCTGCGTCGCGAGACCACCGTCGGTGACGTCACCGTGCGCGCCTCGTCCGTCGACATCCGCACCGTCGGCGCGGGGGGCGGCTCGATCGCGCACGTTCCCGAACTGACCAAGGCGCTGCGCGTGGGCCCGCAGTCGGCCGGTGCCGATCCGGGTCCGGCGGCGTACAACCGTGGCGGCACCGAACCCACGGTGGCGGATGCCAACATCGTTCTCGGCTACCTGCCCGAAATGCAGAAGCTCGGCGGTGACATGGTCCTCAACCGCGAACTCGCACATGCTGCCGTCAAGAAAGTCGGCGATTCCCTCGGTCTCAACGTCAAGCAGGCCGCCCAGGGCATCTACAACATCGTCAACGAGAACATGGTCGGTGCCTTGCGCCTCGTTTCGGTCGAGCAGGGTTACGACCCGCGCGAGTACGCGCTCATTGCCTTCGGCGGCGCCGGTCCCCTGCACGCCAACGCGTTGTCGCGTCTGCTCGGCTCCTGGCCGTCGATCATCCCCCCGGGCCCCGGCGTGCTCTGCGCGCTCGGCGACGCCACGACGGCGGTCCGCGACGAACGCGCGCGCACCTACGTGCGCAAGTTCAGCGAGACCAATCCGCGCGAGATCGAGAAGATCCTCAAGTCGCTGTCGGCCGATGCGTCCAAGGGTCTTGAGGCCGAGGGCGTCAAGAAGAGCGAAATCTCCACCAGCTATCAGGTCGACCTGCGCTACCACGGCCAGGGGCTGCGCCTGACGGTCGAGGTGAACCTTGCCGACCTGCAGAAGAAGGGCCTCAAGGCGGTCTCCGACAAGTTCGACGAGGAGCACAAGCGGCTCTTCACCTTTGCGCTGCCGCTCGAGCACGAACTCGTCACGCTGCGTGCGGCGGTCCAGGGCCAGGGCATCAAGATCAAGCGTCAGCCGCTTGCCGCCGGTGGCAGCGATCCGAAGGCCGCCGTCGTCGGCAAGCAGAAGTCCTACATGGAAGGCAAGGACGTCACGGCCATCGTCTACGACCGTGCCAAGCTCAAGGCGGGCAACAAGGTCCGCGGCCCGGCCATCGTCGTGGAGATGGACTCCACCTCCGTCATCCTTCCCAAGCACACCGGTCACGTCGACAAGTCCGGCTGCATCCTGATCTACCCCGACAACTACAAGGCGCCGAAGAAGGCTGCCGCGAAGAAGTCGGGCAAGAAGTAATCACGAGGAACATACCCATGCCTGCAACGATCGTTCAGCGCAACAAGAAAGCCTTCAAGAAGACGAAGGTCGACACCGTCACCATCGACATCATCGAAAGCGCGCTGCGCAACGCGCGCTACGAGATGGACACGGTGCTGTTCCGCACGGCCATGTCGCCGGGTATCCGCGAACAGCACGATGAATTCCCCATGATCGCCAACACCGAAGGCAAGATGGTCGTCGGCCAGTTCGGCTCGTTCATCTGGGGCTTCATGCAGGGGTACGACGGTACCGTGGAGGACGGCGATATCTTCCTGACCTCCGATCCGTACTCCGTCAACGGCGCCATCAGCCATGCGAACGACTGGCTGATGCTGATGCCCGTCTATCGCAACGGCCGGATCATCGCCTGGTCGGCGATGTTCGGTCACATGACCGACGTCGGCGGCAAGGTGCCGGGCTCGCTGCCGACCGACGGCACGACCATCTACGAAGACGGCATCGTCGTGCCGCCGGTGAAGATCTACAAGGGTGGCGTGCTCAATCAGGACGTGCTGCGCGTCGTGCTGCACAACTGCCGCCTGCCGGAGTGGAATCTCTCCGACTTCAACGCCATCACCGCCGCACTGCGCACCGCTGCCGCACGTTGCGTGGAGATCGCCGAGCGCTTCGGTGACGACGTGTTCTATTCGGCCATGGACGCCATGCTCGATCGCAACAAGCGTGCGATGCGTGCGCTGATCCGCCAGAACGTCCCCGAGAAGAAGCAGTTCTTCGAGGACTACATCTGCGATGACGGCCTCAACATGGGTCCGTATCGCATCAAGTGCAGCATGTGGCGCGACGGTGACAAGTGCATCTTCGACTTCACCGGCACCGACCCGCAGTCGATCTCCTCGATCAACTTCCTGTTGAACGAAGAGATGTTCAAGATGTTCGCGGGCATCTACATGATCATGGTGTTCGACCCGCAGATCCTCTTCAACGACGGCTTCTATGACCTCATGGAAGTCCGCATCCCGCCGGGCACGCTGCTCAAGCCGTTGAAGCCTGCCGCGTTGTCCTGCCGGACGCATGCCCTCGGCCGCATCTTCGATATCCTCGCTGGTCTGCTCGGCCAGGGAAACCCGGACTTCATGTGCGGAGCCGGCTTCTCCGACAGCCCGCACTTCATGTACTCGGGTTACGACAAGAACGGCGAGTGGTACCAGCTGTACCAGATCACCTTCGGCGGCATTCCGGGCAAGCCGTTCGGCGACGGTCCGGACGGTCACTCGCTGTGGCCGTCATTCACCAACGTGCCGAACGAGTTCCTCGAGAGCTACTTCCCGCTGCGCATCGACATCTACGAAACGATCGCGGACACGGGCGGTGCCGGCAAGAACCGGGGCGGCAACGGCCTGCGTATCGGCT
Organism: Steroidobacteraceae bacterium; assembly: GCA_044357085.1. Classification (GTDB taxonomy): domain Bacteria; phylum Pseudomonadota; class Gammaproteobacteria; order Steroidobacterales; family Steroidobacteraceae; genus UBA964. Next base: position 3,519 of record JBIKVA010000141.1, read on the forward strand.
ACCGGTTCCTCGAGCCGGGCGAGATCTCGATCCACGACGACCGCTGGCTGACGTATCCCTGGGGTGCGAACGGCGGCGAGCCTGGCGCGCGCAGCCGCAAGCTGCTGCAGCGTGCCGACGGCACCGAGCAGTTGCTGCCGTCCAAGATCGACCACGTCAAGGTCGAGGCCGGCGATCTGCTGATCGCCGACACCTGGGGCGGTGGTGGCTGGGGTGACCCGCTCGATCGCGAAGCGGCCAAGGTCGGCTTCGACGTCGCGGCGGGGCTCGTTACCGCCGACGGCGCCAGGCGCTACGGCGTCGTCGCCGATGCCGACGGCAACGTCGACGAGAAGGCCACCGAGGCGCTGCGGGCCAAGCTGCGGACCAATCGCGGCGCGAAGAAGATCTTCGATCGCGGCTTCGAGTCGATCGAGGAGCTCAAGGCGCGTTGCAAGGCCGAGACCGGCTTCGATCCGCCGGCGCAGCCGCGCTTCACGAAGTGGGCCGCCGTCGCCGCCGAGGTGCTGGCCAAGAAGAAGGGCGTAAAGGCAGCCTGAGGCTGCACGCCGCCAGCGCTGATGAAAGTCCCCGCTCCGCGAGGCGCGGGGACTTTTTTTTGGGCATCATTCCTGTACCGGGGGTTCTCGCAGCATGTCTGATTCCTACGTCGATGTAGGCTACGGTTCGAGCAGCGTTGGCTTCGGTCGCAAGGCGGCCGTGCTGGTCGTCGACTGGCAACTCGCCTTCACGGATCCGCGATTCGAGCTCGGCGGACTGGAGAGGCTGCATCGCGCCCGCGACAACACGGCACTGCTGCTTGCCAATGCCCGGGCGGCGGGTCTGCCGGTTGCGGCGTGCTACACCGCCTATTGCAGCCAGAAAGACATGCCGCTCTGGAAGGTCGCGGCGGTGCGCCGCGAATTCTTTTACGGGCACGACTGCACCGCAATGGACCCCAAGATCCATCACCCCGACGACTTCACGTACTGCAAGAACGCACCCTCGATGTTCTTCCAGACGCCGCTGATCACCTGGATCGTGAGGCAGGGTATCGACACCGTGCTGGTCACAGGCTGCACCACGAGCGGGTGCGTGCGGGCCACCATCGTCGATGCTTTTTCGTTTGGACTGCGCGTTCAGGTGGTGGCAGATTGCTGCGGCGACGCGGAGCAGGGACCACACGATGACACACTGCGCGATGTCGGGCGTCGCTATGCCGACGTCATCGATCGCGCGCGCGCCGAAGCCTGGATGCGCGCGATGCAACCGACAGCGGCCTGAAGGAGAGGCAGCCATGAAGAGACGAGATTTCCTGCAGGCCGGCGCTTTGGCGAGCGGCGGCTTCTGGCTCGGTACCCGCATCCTGGAAGCCGAGGCTTCGGGCAGTCCGGGGCAGGGCGCCGGCGTCGCGGGCGCTGGCCCTGCCGCGGGCGCTGGCGCTGCCGGCCGATTCAGTGCTTACCTCGAGATCACGGCCGAGGGCGCCATTTTCATCACCTGTCCGCAATCGGAAATGGGGCAGGGGATCCATGACGGCCTGCCCAAAGTGATGGCCGAGGAACTCGAGGCCCGCTGGGAGGATGTGCAGATCCGGTTGCCTGGCGGCGACGACGCGTTCATCAATCCCATCACCAAGCGCCATCGGACGGCCAACAGCGAGTCGACCAACGTCTATTTCACGCTGTTGCGCAACGCCGGCGCGGCTGCCAAAGAAATGCTGGTGGCCACCGCAGCCCTCAAGTGGGGAGTGCCCGAGGCCGAATGCCGGGCCGTCCGCTCGCGGGTCGAGCATGCTGCAAGCGGCCGGTCATTCGGGTTCGGTGAACTCGCCGGGGCTGCCGCCACGCGTCCGGTGCCGCAGTCACCGCGCCTGAAGGACCCCAAGGACTTCACGCTCATCGGCCGCTCGACCCTGCGCAAGGACACGCCGGCCAAGGTCGACGGCAGCGCCGTGTTCGGCATCGATGTACGGCTGCCCGGCATGGTCCATGCCGCGTTGCGGCGGTCACCCGCGGTGGCCTCGAAGCTGGTCGGATTCAACCGCGACGCCGCGCTGGCGCAGCCCGGTGTCATCGATGCCTTTGCCATTCCCGACGGTATCGCGGTGATCGCCGACTCCTTCTGGCGGGCGCGCCGCGCCGCCGAGGCGCTCGACGCGGCATTCGACGATTCGGCATCACTTGGCATCGATACCGAAGGCATGCGGGCGCGGATGCGTGCCGCCCTCGATGACGATGCTCGCGCGATGGCCGGACGGCCCATGCCGGGATTCCCACCCTTCGACAAGGCAGCCACCATGGCCGCCCTCGCAGCTGCCCAGCGCCGCCAAGAGTGGGAATATGAGGTGCCCTTCCTCGCCCACGCAGCGCTCGAGCCGCTGTGTGCAACGGCAGTGATGAGGGACGGCGGCATCGAGGTCTGGGCGCCGACACAGCAACCCGACCGTACCCGCGACATGATGGCGCAGGTGACGGGGCTGCCGCGCGAGCGCTGCATCCTGCACGTCACCTTGCTGGGCGGCGGATTCGGTCGCAAATGGGAAGTCGATTTCGTCCGCCAAACGGTGCAGATCGCCAAGGAGTTGTCGACCCGCCGCCCCGGCACGCCGGTCAAGCTGACCTGGACCCGTGAGCAGGATTTCCGTCATGACCGCTATCGTCCGGCGCACCTCGTCCGAACCCGCGTCGCGATCGATCCGGAAGGCAAGCTGGTGGCCATGCACAGCCGCACCACCGGAATCAGCATGTGGAAGTATCAGGGCAGGCCAGCTGTGCCAGGAATGGCTGATCCGTTTGCGGCGGGCTGGCTGATCAACGACAACTACCGTTTCCCCAACAAGTACGTGGACTACGTCGAAACTCCGGAGCCCGTTCCCGTTGGCACCTGGCGCTCCGTATCGCAGTCCATGAACTGCTTCTTTTCGGAAAGCGCCCTTGACGACGTCGCGTTTTCGCTCGGTCGCGATCCGCTCGAGTTCCGCTTGCAGATGTGTGGCGACGATCCGCGCGCCGCTGCAGTGCTGCGCAAGGCCGCCGAACTTGCGGGCTGGAACCGCAAGCTGCCCAAGGGCCGCGGTCGCGGTATTGCCCTGGCGCTCGGCTACGACTCCTACTGCGCCGAAGTGGTGGAGGTCAGGGTCAAGGGCAAGGCCGTACACATCGAACGCATCATCGCGGTGTTCGACTGCGGACAGATGGTCGATCCCCACAACGTCTCGGCGCAGGTCGAGGGCGGCGTCATCTGGGGACTCTCGGCTGCGATCGACGGTCAGGTCAACTTCGCGAACGGCGCGGCAGTCGAGGACAATTTCCACACCGGGCCGATCCTCCGGCTGAATCAGACGCCGAAGATCGAGGTGCACCTGCTGAACACGGATCACAAGAGCGGCGGCGCGGGCGAGGCGAGCGTACCCGGGGTTGCACCCGCTCTCGCCGGTGCCATCCAGATGGCGTGCGGGCAGCGCCCGCGACGTCTGCCGATCGTCGCCAGCGGCTTCGAGTTCACCTGATCGACGGCGATACCGGATGACACTACAAAAGATCGGTCTTTGGCTGGGGGTGGCGCTGTTCGTCGCCATGCTGGCGCTGCCTGCGCCTGACGGGCTGTCGGACGCGGGCTGGCGAGTGGCCGCGGTGACGGTGCTGATCGGGTGCTGGTGGTTCACGGAGGCCGTGCCGGTCACCCTTACCGGCAGTCTGCCGTTTCTCGCCTTGCCACTACTCGGCATCAGCAAGGCGGACACGGTCGCGGGCCTCTACATGTCCCCGGTGCTGTTCCTGATCCTCGGCGGGTCGCTGATCGGTCTTTCCTTCGAAAAGTGGAATCTGCATCGACGGGTCGCGCTGTTCGTCGTTTCGCGCGCCAGCCCGGAGCCGAGAGCGCTGCTGCTCGCCATCATGGCGGTGACGGCCTTCGTCTCGATGTGGGTCAACAATTCCGCCACCACGGTGATGATGCTG
>JBIKVA010000142.1:0-7435 GCA_044357085.1 Steroidobacteraceae bacterium
TGTTCGCGACCTGCGCCGCCTGTCACGGAACCGACGGCATGGGGCAGCCTGATGGCGGGGCGCCCGTCATCGCCGGGCAGTACCGCGAGGTCCTGCTGCGTCAGCTCGTCGATTACCGCCATGAGCTGCGCTGGGACATGCGCATGGAGCACGTGATGCAACTGCGCCGGCTTGCAACTGTCGATGATCTTGCCGATGTCGCCGGATTCATCGCGGTCCTGCCCGTAACCGGCACTGTGCGCACTGGCGACGGGCGCAATCTCGCTGCGGGGGCGGCGCTCTATCTCGAGCGCTGCGCGGCGTGTCACGGCGCTACCGGTCAGGGTGTCGCGAGTCGCGGCATCACGCGGCTTGCCGCACAGCATCAGCCCTACCTGTACCGACAATTCTTTGATGTCGTCGAGGGTCGCCGACCATCATTGTCCGCTTCGCACGGCCGGCTCATGGCCGATCTCGACCAGGCACAGGCCGACGGAATCGCCGACTACCTGTCGCGCATGCAAGTGCGCCCGCCCGCGTCGCCCTCGGGTGGCCGATACTGAGACGTATCGTGAGAGCGCTCGATAATCCGTGCAGACGTCGCATCGCGGCGCTGCCGTGGTTGGGCGTGCTCCTGCTGCTGGTCGGCTGCGCGTCGCCGCGGGCCTATCTTGGCGAGCCCGTCGATCATGTCGCCGGAGAAGACGGCTATCGGAGTGCCGCCGTGGCACCCGGCCACGCCGGCGATGACCTGCTGTTCATGGTGAGCCTGTCCGGCGGCGGCATGCGAGCCTCGGCCATGGCCTACGGGTTGTTCGAGCAGCTCGCCGCCGATCACATCGAGCGGGCGGACCGGCGCACGCGGCTGCTCGATCAGGTCGATGTGTTGTCGGCGGTGTCGGGCGGCGCGGTCACGGCGGCCTACTACACCCTTTACGGCGACCGACTCTTCGACGACTTCGAGCGCCGCTTTCTCGATCGCGACGTCTCCGCCGCGTTGCGGCGGCGGGTGTTCTTCAGTCCGCAGAACTGGTTGCGACTGGCGTCCAGCGAATTCTCGCGCGGCGACTTGTACGCGGAGTATTTCGACCGGCGGCTGTTTCGCGGCGCCACGTTCGGCGATCTCGACCGCAGTGGCCGCAGGCCGTTCCTCGTGATCAATGCCACGGATATCGGTCTCGCCGGGCGTTTCGACTTCACGCAGGACAACTTCGATCTCACCTGTACCGACCTTGCGCGCTATCCGTTGTCGCGTGCGGTCGCCGCGTCGTCCTCGGTTCCCGTGATATCGACTCCCATCACGCTGCGCAACCACGCCGGTCGCTGCGGTTACCGCCTGCCGTCATGGGTCGACGAAACCCTGAGCGTCGACGATCACGGTTCGCCCCGGTACTTCAGGGCTGCGGCGCTGAAAGCCAGGACCGATGCCAGTCGCTTTGCCTACCTGCATCTCGTCGATGGCGCGCTCAGCGACAACCTCGGCGCCCGCGCGCTGCTCGATGCCCTGCGCGATACGGACGACCGCATCGGCTTGCGACGATTACCCGTGCCGTCGGCGTCGCCCCGTGTGGTCTACATTTCGGTGAATGCCGGGGATTCGAAGTCGAGTCGCGTCGCCATGAGCCGCGACCCCCCCGACATGTTCGAGATGCTGCGTCTGATGGGCACCGTGCCGGTCGATCGCTACACCGCCGAGAGCAGGGTGCAGTTGCGCGAGGTGCTGCAGGAGCACGCCCGCAACATGCGGGCCGAGTTGTACTACATCGAGATCGAAATCGATGCGCTGCGCGACGACGCAGCGCTTGCGAGCCTCGTGGAATTGCCGACGTCGTTCGATCTGTCACGGGACAAGGCGACCGCACTGCGCTGTGCAACGCGGCGCCTGCTCTCCGAGTCGGGTGACTACCGACGGTTGCTCGCCGACCTCGGTGCCGTCGCCGTGCCGACGACGTCCTGCGCCCCCTAGGGTGCGCAGGCGCTGCCGGCCAGTCGTCGCGGATCAGTCGTCGCGGATCAATCGTCGCGGATCAATCGTTGCAGAGGATCTTCACCTTGCGGATCGCGAGGTCGAGCGCTTCCGCGGTGGCTGCCGCGACCAGCTGGTCCTTGGCGGCGGCGCACTCGGTCGCTTCGTTCTGGAACTGGGGCTGCAACTGGGCGACGACGGTTTTCGAGGCCGTGTCACAGGCCTCGCGCGAGAGGCGCCGGATGTTGTTGGTGTTGCCGGCTTCCTCGACGACCACGCAGTCGCCGACCATGATGCCCGTCTGGTCGCTGACGATGCGTATCGACTCGTTGGCACTGGTGCGAACCGTGTAGGTCATGCCTTCACGGCTGCCTTCGGTAGCGCTGGCGATGACCGCTCCCGCGCCGGCGCCGAGGATCGCGTTGCGTGCCTTCTTGCCGCCCGATTGTCCGGTCGCGGACAGCAGTCCGACGGTGCCGCCGATCAGCGCCCCCTTGCCTGCGCTGGAGTCGAGGCGGGTGCGTTCGGCGCGTTCGACCGTGCCGGTCGTCACCCGTACGGCACTGCCGCTCTTCCCAGCTGCTGCGCTGATGGCCGGCAGCGACAGCACCAAGGCCACGCCCATGCAGATGGCAACCCTGTGTACGCGGCGTACGCCGTCACAGGAGCCGGTACGGCGGAGCGAATCTTTTCTGTTCATGAATGTTTTCCTAGTGATCGTCGTTTCACCAAGTCACCGAGATGCCTTTGGTCTTGAGATAGGGCTCGAGCCCCTCCTTGCCGAATTCACGCCCCCACCCGGATTGCTTGTTGCCGCCGAAGGGCATGGCCGGATCGATGGCTGCATGCATGTTGACGCTGACCTGTCCCGAGTCGATTTTACGCACCATCTGCATGGCGATGCCGAGATCGCGCGTCCAGACGCTACCCGAGAGGCCGTAGACCGTCGAGTTCGCGGCCTTCGCCACTGCGTCGAGATCGCCATCACCGAACCGCTGCACGCAGAGCACCGGACCAAAGATTTCGTTCCGGACCGGAGTCATCTCGTTCGTGGTGCGTGCAAGCACCGTCGGTTCGAAGAAATATCCCGGGCGGTCGGGTGCGCGGCCACCGCAAACCACCTCGGCGCCCTCGCGGCGACCGGCATCGACGAAGCCGGCGACGCGATCACGCTGCTGCGCGGAGATCAGCGGACCGAACTCCGAGGCCGGGTCGAGCCCCGGTCCGATCCTCATCGCCCGACCGACGGCGGCTATGCCCTCGACCACCCTGTCGTGAACCTTTTCGTGTACGAACAGGCGCGTGCCCGCCATGCAGTTCTGGCCCTGCAGGAAGAAGCAGGCGCGCGCAGCTCCCGGGATCACCTGTTCGAGGTCGGCATCGGGGAACACCACCACGGGCGACTTGCCGCCGAGTTCCAGTGTCACCTTCTTCAGGTTTCCGGCAGCCGCCTTGACGATCAGCCGTCCCACCTCCGTGGAGCCGGTGAAGGCGATCTTGTCGACGCCCGGATGCGCGGCCAGCGCTGCTCCGGCAGTCTCGCCATGACCATTGACGATGTTGATCACGCCATCGGGAACGCCCGCTTCCTGGCACAACTCGGCGAGCCGCATCGCGGTGAGCGGGGTGAGCTCGGCGGGCTTAAGCACCAGCGTGCAACCGGTGGCCAGCGCGGGCGCGATCTTCAGCATCACCATCGGCAGCGGCGAGTTCCAGGGCGTGATGGCGCCGACGACGCCGATCGGTTCGCGCAGCGTGAAGGAGATCGCCTCGCCGGGCAGCTTGCCCTGGGGTGCCGCGGGAATGGTTGCCCCCTCGATCTTGGTCGGCCAGCCGGCGTAGTAGCGGAAGAACTCCGGCACCACCATGCCGCAGACGTATTGCGCGAGCGGTGTGGGCAAGCCGTTGTCGAGGATCTCGAGCTCGCAGAGCTGCTGAAAGTTCGCGAGGATGAGATCGGAGATCTTCCAGAGGATGGCGCCGCGCTGGGCGGCGGTGAATTTCGACCAAGGCCCTTCGAAGGCGGCGCGCGCCGCCTGCACTGCGGCGTCGATCTCGGCAGGTCCACCGGCGGCGCAACGGGCGATCTTGAGACCGCTTGCCGGGTCGTGGATGTCGATCTCGGCCCCCGCGTTCGGGTGCAGCCACCGACCGTTGATGAAGTGCCCGTGCTCGCGGGCGAGGAAGTCCACCGTCGCCTTCGACAAGGTGTAGCGGGACAGCGCAGATGGTTCGATCGACATGATTACCCCCGAAGGATGACGCTGCATCGTAAGTCGGCCTTGACCCTGCATCGCCGGTCCGGATCCGTGGCGTCCGGACTGTGGCCGTTGGATCGTCGCCGTTCGGTCGTGGCTGTTGGGTCGTGGTTGAGTCGCTGGTTCACGCTCGCTAGGCTGCGGGGCTCATTACAGGAGGCCCGATGACTTCAGTTGCCGCCACGCACGGATTGCTCGACTGTCGCGATGCCCGCTTCGCCGGCAGCGTTCCCGTGATCGTGATCGGTGGCGGCGGTTGCGGCCTGACCGCAGCGCTCGCCGCCCAGCAGGCCGGTGCCGACGTGCTGGTCCTCGAACGCGACGCTTCGACGCTGGGCACGACGGCCATGTCGACCGGGCTCATTCCGGCCGCCGATTCCCGCCTGCAGCGCGACAAGGGCATCGTCGACTCGCCCGAACTCTTCGCTCGCGACATCGTTGGCAAGACCCATGGCGAGGCCGACGCCCGGATCGCCCTCGAGCTTGCGCGGGCCTCGGCACGCACGGTCGAATGGCTGATCGACGACCACGGCGTGCCGCTGTCGCTGGTCGACAGTTTCCTCTACCCCGGTCACAGCGTGAAACGCATGCACGGCACGCCGAACCGTACGGGACGCGAACTCATGGGCGCGCTCGCGTCGGCCACAGGCAGGCGTGGCGTCGACGTGCTGACCGAAGCGCTGGTCAGCGACCTCTTCGTCGATGGCGCCGACGGACGGATACATGGCGTGCGCATGCGCCGTCCCGACGGCAGCAGCGAGGATCTGGGTTGCGATGCACTGATCCTCGCCTGCTGCGGCTTTGCCGGAAACCCGGACATGGTGCGCCGCTTCATTCCCGAGATCGCCGACGCCACTTTCTTCGGTCATCCGGGGAACAAGGGCGATGCCATGCGCTGGGGCGAGGGTCTCGGGGCCGCGATCCGCGACATCCACAGCTACCAGGGACACGGCGGTCTCGCCGCCGGCCGCGGCATCCCTATTCTTTGGCCGCTCATCATGGAAGGCGGGTACCAGGTCAACGTACACGGCGCGCGCTTCTCGAACGAGGCACGCGGCTATTCCGAGCAGGCCGTCGACGTCGTCGCGCAACCGGGCCATGTCGCCTGGGACATCTACGACCGCCGCTTGCACGAACTGATGCTGGAGTTCGACGACTACCGCGAGGCTGTCGAGGCGCGGGCGATCTTGCAGGCGGATGATGTCGTCTCGCTGGCGGCGCTCGCCGGCATCGACGTCGCGGGGCTCGAGCGTACCGTGGCCGAGGTCGAGTCGCTGCAGCGCGGCGAGCGTGCCGACCGCTTCGGTCGCGACTTCAGCGGCAAGCCTGCGCTGCGTGCGCCTTACTTCGCGGTGAAGGTGACGGGTGCCCTGTTCCATACCCAGGGCGGGCTGGAAGTGGATGCCGAAGCGCGCGTCCTGCGCGAGGACGGTTCGCCGCTGCCCAACATGTTTGCTGGTGGCGGCGCGGCGCGGGGCATATCGGGCGCCGGTTGCTCGGGCTACATGGCGGGAAAGGGGCTGTTGACCGCCACGAATTCCGGCCGCCTCGCAGGCGAGGCGGCGGCCCGGCTCGCGCGCGGCTGACGCCACGCGCGGCCGGGACCCGGAGTATCAGTTCATCTTGTAGTTGACCGAGAACATGTATTCGCGGGGGCGCAGCGGGATGAAGCCGCCGAGGAATCCGCGCGAACCCGTGGTGATCACGTACTCGTCCGTGAAGTTCTTCACCGACACCCGCGCCGACCAGTTGTCGTTGAAGGCGTGGCTCACGAACGCGTTGCCCGTGCTGTAACCCTTGACCTTGAAGTCGTTGTTGGCGGACGTGATGTAGTCATCGGTCGTGAACCAGTCGGCGCCGAAGGTGGTACGGCCGTAGGCGTTGTCGACGCCGTAGTCGAAACCAACCGTGAACGAGAAGCTCGGCGTCTGCGGCACGACGGGATTGACCCCGAAGTTCTTCAGCGATTGGGCCGGTGAACTGGTCGGGTTGAGCGAGTCGTACTTGCCGTCCATCGCGAAGGTGCCGCTCAGGAACATCGTGAGACCGTCCGCCGGCACCGCGGTGATTTCGGCTTCGAGGCCCTGGATGGTCGCCTTGCCCGAGTTCTGCACCGGGAACGCCACCGTGCCGTCGGCGTTGGCGACGGTCGCGTTGAGCGCGAGGTCGTCGGCCTTGGCCAGGAAGTAGTTGGCGTTGATGCGCAGGCGGTTGCCCAGCAGGTCGGTCTTGATGCCGGCTTCGTAGGTCCAGTTCTTCTCGGGGAAGTACGGGGCCTTGGCATCGTTCGGGTTGAAGATGGCGATGCCGTTGTAGCCGCCCGACTTGAATCCGCTCGCCGCCGAGAAGTAGAGCAGCATGCTGTCGACGTTGCCGCTCGCCGGCAGCGTGTAGTCGAGGCCGATGCGCGGCGTCATCTCGGAGTAGCTGTTCTTCAGGTTGATCAGTGCCGCGGGCGCACCGAGCAGGCTGGTCCAGTTGAGCCGGAAGGTCTTCTTGTCTTCGGTGTAGCGCACGCCGGCCGTGACTTTCAGGGCGTCGGTGGCCTTGTAGTCGAGCTGCGCGAACAGCGAGGTGGACTTCGTGTTGGCCTTGATCGTGCTGAACGAGATCGGGAACGCCGGGCTGCCCGGAGCGCCGAAGTAGGAGTTCCAGTTGAAGTTCTGAGTACCGTCTTCATCGAAGAAATAGGCGCCCACCAGATAGTTGAGGCGGTCGGTCGAACCGAGGATCTGGATCTCCTCGCTCCACTGCTCCGCCTCGGCCTTGTTGGCGGCCATGACGTTGCCGTTGCCGCTGAAGTCGTTGGTGAAGTAGTCGTCGGTCTTCACATAGCCGGTGATCGAGCGCAGCGTGGCAGCGCCGAAGTCATAGGCGATGTTCAGCGAGCCGATGGTCTGCTTCGTCTCGCCTTCCGGGTAGTTCTTCAGGCCGTTGGCGCGCGGGCCGTTCGGCGTGTTGAGCACGTACTGGCCGAACTGCGGCACCAGATCGTCGGAGGTGAACTGCCGGGTCGCGGGAACCGAGGGCGTCGAGGCCGGGATCAGCTGGCCGCCGTCATTGGTGCTGTTGGCAAGCGACAGCGAACCGGTGATCTCGAGGTTTTCGGTACCGGTGTAGCGGATCTTGGCGCGGGTGGCCCAGCTGGTTTCCTGGCCGACGTCGTCCGCCTTGGACGGGTTGCGGTTGTAGAACTGCGCGCCCTTGTTGTTGTAGAGCGCCGAGAACGAGC
>JBIKVA010000013.1:0-24321 GCA_044357085.1 Steroidobacteraceae bacterium
GCGTCACCGAACGGAATCGTCTCGAGCGTCGTACCGAATGCCAGCGGCAGCGACATCATCGGACAGTGGAAGTCGAAGGGCGGCAGGGTCTGCCCGGTTTCCACCACTTGCGACACCCACGGCTGCGTGGACATCAGGCGCGTCAGCGGTTTCGGCACCAGCGCAACGACGCGTGCACCCGCCGCGGCGGCGAGCAGACCGTAACGGCAGAACTGCAGCGTGTCGCCCACGCCTTGCTCGTGACAGATGACCAGAGTGGATCCGGCAATAGGCTCCTGTCCGAGCCAAAGGCCATGCGCGGCGCTGCGCAAGGCGACCACGGCACGACCCTGCACCTTCCAGCGCCACTCGAATTCGCGCCAGCCCTGCGGATAGTCGCCGGTGTTCAGCCAAAGATGCGCGCGGTTGAGGTGGGCTCCGGCAAGTTCGGGCTGCAGGCGGACCGCCGCATCGAGATCCGCCAGAGCCGCGACGGGTCTAGCCAGCTGCATCAGCGCATTGCTGCGGTTGACGTGCGCCTCGGCGAAGTCGGGCCGCAAGCGCAGCGCCAGGTCGTACTCGACGATCGCCGCGTCGAAGCGCCGCAACTCCAACAGTGCGTTGCCGCGATTGTTGATCGCCTCGACATACCCCGGACGATGACGGATCGCCGCTTCGAAGCTCGCCAGGGCCTCCTCGAGACGTCGCAACTCGAGCAGCGAGTTTCCGCGACTGTTCAGGGCATCGGCGTAATCGGGGCGGAGTTTGAGCGCAGCATCGAATGCATCGATCGCCTCGGCCGGGCGTCGCAACTCCTGCAACGCGCGCCCGAGGTTGTTGTACGGATCGGGATGCGGGCCGCTCAGGCGCAGCACCTCGCCAAACGCCGCGATCGCCTCCTCGTATCGGCCCGTTTCGAACAGCGTGACGCCGCGGTTGTTGTGCGCATCCGGATAGTCGGCGCGGATCGCGAGGGCGGCCTCGAAACTGGCGAGAGCCTCGTCGTTGCGGCCGAGCATCTTCAAGGCGACGCCGCGGTACTGCAGCGCCTCGGCATGCGCGGGCTTGAGGCGCGCCGCTGCATCGAAGGCGTCCACGGCCTGCTCGAACCGCGCCAGCGCAAGCAGGGTCTTGCCGCGATTGAAGTGGGCATCGACGAAATCGCGCTGTAGCCCGATGGCCAGGTCGAACGCAGCCAGGGCCTCGGCACTGCGCCCCAGATCGAGCAAGGCGACGCCCAGGTTATTCCGGGTTGCCACGTTGCCGGGGTTGAGTTCGACCGCAGCCGCGAGCCAGCGCGCGCCGCGCCCCGGATCACCCGCCTGAAGACTGGCGAGGCCGCCCAGATTCAGGCTGTCGAAGTGCCGGGGCGAACCTTCGAGCACGCGTTCATAGAAGCCGAGCGCCTCGTGGATACGCCCGGCCTGATGACGGGCCACAGCCTGGCTGAAGAGCCCCTGGAGGGACGGGGGAAGCGGCTTGTTCGCCCGTCCCGACGACCCGTTTCGGAAGCTTTTCGACATTGCCGGCAAGGGTATCCAATACCCCCGCCACTGTCATGGCCGATCGGCAGCGAAGAGCGCGCGGGTGATCTACAATTCGCCAGAGGTGACCCGAGGATGAGTACGTTCCCCGATGCGCTGCAGGCGCACCTTGAAACCTTTCAACGAGTGGCCGGGCTGCAGCCTGTCCTCGCGGCAGCAACCCGCGCGATCGCCGATTCGCTGCGCGGCGGAGGCAAGCTGCTGCTCTGCGGCAACGGCGGTTCCGCCGCCGATTGCCAGCACATCGCCGCCGAGCTGACCGGACGGCTTCGTGCAGAGCGCGATCCGCTCGCTGCGATCGCCCTGACCACGGATACCTCGGCGCTCACCTGCATCGGCAACGACTATGGCTACGAACAGGTGTTTGCGCGCCAGGTCCGCGCCATCGGCCGCCGGGGCGACTGCCTGCTCGGCATTTCCACATCCGGCAATTCCCCCAACGTTCTCGTGGCACTGCAGGCCGCCGGCGAGCTCGGCATCACCCGGATAGGCCTGCTCGGCCGCGATGGCGGCAAGATGCCGCCGCTCTGCGATATTTCTTTGATCGTGCCGTCGGACGACACCGCGAGGATCCAGGAAGCGCACATCTTCCTCGCACATACGCTGTGCGCAGATGTCGAGATTGCCCTTGGGCTCGTTGCACCCCCGTCCGGCCGATGAAAATCCAGGGAGTACTCGACTTCGGTGCGGCGCAGGTACTCGTCGCCGGCGATGTCATGGCCGACACCTACTGGGTGGGAACGACCTCGCGCATCTCCCCCGAGGCGCCCGTGCCGGTGGTGCTGGTCGACTTCGAGGAGACACGTCCCGGCGGCGCGGCCAATGTGGCGCTCAACATCGTGGCGCTGGGCGCGCGGGCGACGCTGGTCGGACTCATCGGTGACGATGCAGCAGGCGCGGAACTCGGACGGCTCCTCGACCAGCGCGGCATCGCCCACGGCCTGATGCAGGTCGCAGGCGCGCAGACCATCCGCAAACTGCGGGTGATGTCGCGCCGGCAACAACTGGTACGACTCGACTTCGAGCACGGTCTGGCGGGTCTTTCGGGCGCGAGCAAGGTCGATGGCATCCGCGCTCGTCTCGAAGGTGCCGACGTGCTGGTGCTCTCGGATTACGCGAAGGGCTTCCTCGGCAGCGAGACGCCGCAGATGATCGAGGCTGCCCGCGCTCTCGGCAAACCCGTGGTGGTCGACCCGAAGGGAACGGACTTCATGCGCTATTGCGGCGCCACGGTGATCACGCCGAATCTCGCCGAGTTCGAGGCGGTGGTGGGTCGCTGCGCGGACGAACGCAGCATCGTCGAACGCGGCGTCAACCTGCGCGACCGGCTGGGTCTCGAAGCTCTGCTCGTCACCCGCGGCGAACATGGCATGACCCTGCTCGAGCGCAATGCGGAGCCGCTGCATCTGGCCAGTCGCGCCCGCGAGGTCTTCGATGTCACCGGTGCCGGCGACACGGTGGTCGCGACTCTGGCGGCGGCGCTGGGGTCGGGCGTACCGCTGCGCGAGGCCGTCGACTGGGCGAACATCGCTGCCGGTCTCGTCGTCGCCAAGTCGGGAACGGCCACCACCACCGTAGCGGAGATTCTCCACGCGAGATCCTCATCACCCGCTTCGGGCCTGCTGCGCAAGGTCGTCGACCGGCGCGCACTCAAAGAAATCGTCGCCGCCGCGAAGGCGGCGGGCCGGGCGACGGTGATGACCAACGGTTGCTTCGATGTGCTGCACGCCGGACACGTCGACCTCCTGCGGCGAGCGCGGGAGCTCGGTGACCTGCTGGTCGTGGCCGTCAACGACGACGCCTCGGTACGTCGGCTCAAGGGGCCGACGCGGCCGGTCAATCCGCTCGAGCACCGACTCACGGTCCTCGGCATGCTGGAGTGCGTCGACTATCTCGTCGCCTTCGAGGAAGACACGCCGGAACATCTCTACTGCGAGGTGTTGCCGCAGGTACTCGTGAAAGGCGGGGACTACATCGCCGGCGAAGTCGCCGGCGGACGGTGTGTCACGGCAGCGGGCGGCCAGGTGGCCATCCTCGACCTCGTGCCCGGCCTGTCCACCACCCGCATCCTCTCGAAACTGGGCGATCCGGCCCGCTGACCGGAGGCTCCATGTCCGGCCTGCGCAAAGCCGCGTTCATCGACCGCGACGGGGTGATCAACGTCGACTCCGGGTATGTCGGTCGCTGGGAGGACTTCAGGTTCGCACCGGACGCCGTCGCGATGTTGCAGCGGCTGGCCGACGAGGGTTATCTGCTGGTCGTGATCACCAACCAGTCCGGCATCGCGCGGGGCTACTTCTCCGAGGCGGACTATGAACTGCTCACGGATCGCTATCGCGAAGCCTTGGCGGCGCAGGGCATCCGTATCGCCGCGGTGTACCACTGCCCGCATCACCCGCAGGGTACCGTTGCGCAATTCACGCGATCCTGCGACTGTCGCAAGCCGGCACCGGGAATGATCCTGCGTGCGATCCGCGAGCTCGGCATCGACCCTGCAGCGTCGATCCTCATCGGCGACAGCGAGCGCGACATCGAAGCGGGCCGGGCTGCGGGCGTCGGGCGACTGGTTCGCGTTGAAAGGGCGGTTTGAGGATCGGTGACGCAGGCGCATCGCGGGCGCTCCACAGCTGGCGGAGGTGAACGGAACATGCGTGTAAAGCTTCTCTTTTCCATCCTCCTGATCGGTGTATCAACATTTTCCTTCGCGACCCCGCCGCCACCGCCGACGGGACTCTGGCTGACCCACGAAGCCGAGAGCGACCCGGGCGGCTTCCTCGTGCGCATTTCATTGCTGTCAGGAAAACTCTGGGGACGAATCGAGGAGGTTCGGGACCCGGCGCAGCGTGCAGCGCGCTGCAAGGACTGTCCCGGTTCGCGCAAGGGGCAGTTGTTCATGGGGCTGACGATCTTGCAAAACGCCCGATTCAACGCCGCAGAGAACGTCTGGGAAGAGGCGATATTGCTCGATCCGGAAACCGGATCCCTCAGCCGCGCCGAAATCCTGCAACTGCCGGGAGGTCGCAAACTCGAAGTGAAGCAATCGAGGGGCTTCTTCTACAGCAAGTCGATCTGGACCCGGGTCGAGTAAACAATGCACCATGGGTGATCTGCGCCACGCACCGACGGTCGGTCGCAACGAAGCGGACTGGTATGCGCTGGTGCGCGAAGCCGAGCGTGCAGGCGAGGCGTTCCGGGCGTTCGACATCGCCCGCCGCGGGCTGGGCGAACATCCCGACAGCACCAGGCTTAAACACCGAGCCGTCCTCGCCCTCGCCCGCTCGGGGGCCACGCGGCAGGCAAGACAATGGTTCGTTTCACTGGGACTCGAAGGTCGAAGCGAACGCGGTCTGCGTGAACTCGATGCCCGACTGGACAAGGATCTCGCCCTGGCCAGCACCGATGAAGCCGAGAGGCTCGCCCTGCTGCGCACCGCGGCCGCAAAGTACGAAGCGGCCTACCTCGAGCGCGGCGACTATTACCCCGGGATCAATTTCGCGAACCTGCTGCTGCTTGCCGGGGAGCCGGAGCGTGCGGCTGCAGTGGCGCGGCGCCTGATCGCCTCGCTCGAGACGATGGTGGACACGGCAGAGGGCGAAGATCGGTTCTGGTCCCTCGCAACCCTGATCGAAGCGCATATCATCAATGGCGATCTCGTGTCGGCCGAGGCAAGGCTCGATGCCGCACGCGAAGCGAGCAATGGTGACTACACCATGCTCGCCACCGCAGCGCGTTCGATCAAGCACGCGACCGAGGCCAAGGGTCTGCCGCCATCGTGGGTGGCGTCCCTGACGCCGCCCGCGGTGATCCACTACACGGGTCACATGATCGCCGCACCCGGAGTCCCGGGTCGCTTCCCGGCCGCGGCCGAAGCGACGATCGCCGCCGCCATCGGTGAGACACTGGACGAGCACGCAGCGGGCTTCGGCTATGGTTCGCTCGCCTCAGGTGCAGACATCCTCTTTGCCGAAGCGCTGCTCGATCGCGGTGCGCAGCTGCATGTGGTACTGCCGTTCCTTCTGGACGATTTCATTGAAACCTCGGTGCGGCCCGCCGGCGGGCAATGGGTGACCCGGATGCGGCGTTGCCTCGCCGCCGCGCAATCGGTCCGTTACGCGACCGATGGCGCCGGGCTCGGCGACGACACGTTGTTCACCTACTCGAGCCGGATCGCCATGGGCCTTGCCGTGCTCGCCTCCCAACACCTTTTCACTAGCGTGGCGCAACTTGCGGTGTGGGACGGCACCCCCGCTCGCGGCGTGGCCGGAACGGCCGTCGACGTCGGACTGTGGCGCGAATCCGGAAGGCCGCAGCGCATCATTCCGTTGCCGGATCACGGCAACGCACCGCAAGACGCGCAAGAAACCAACGCTGCGGCGCCTGCGGACGAGCGCAGGAACCGGCGACGGGCGCGAGCCATGCTGTTCGGCGACTTCACCCGCTTCAGCACCATATCGGATCGGGAAATGCCGCAGTTCGTCCATGGTGTCCTGGGCGGGGTCGCACGTGCCATCGAGAGCCATCGCGCGCGCGTGCTCAGCCTCAACACCTGGGGCGATGGCATGTTCCTCGTTTTTCGCCGGACCCGCGAAGCGGCGGAATGCGCCCTCGACCTGCAGGTCGCGATGCAGGCGTTGGCTGCCGACAGCGGCGCTTTCGCCGAACCCCTGGCCTTGCGACTCGGCGGTCATCTCGGTCCGGTGTTCGAAACCGACGATCCTCTGCTGCTGAAACAGAACTTCTTCGGCGCGCACGTGAGTCTTGCGGCGCGCATCGAGCCGGTGACGCCACCCGGTCTCGTCTATGTCACCGAAACTTTTGCCGCGGCGCTCGAACTCGAGCACGCGGACGAGTTCTGCTGCGACTACGTCGGTCTGACGGCTGCCGCCAAAGGCTACGGAACCATGCGCATGTTCGCGCTGCGGCGCCGTAGCGCCGCCACGGACAGCCCCGTGCACGCGGTGGCGATCTGACGGAAGCCGCCTTGCGCGGCAACGGCGACGGACTCAGGTTCGCGCGCGCTTGCGTTCGTGGAAGCCGCGCAGCATGGGCATCGAGAGCGGCGGCGTGACCGAATGCGCGAGCCGGTGGCATGACTGGCAGAGCACCGCCATCTCCTCGGCCAGCGATCGATCGTCTTCGCTGACCGAGACTGGCCCGAGCAGATGGATCTCGAGCGGTATCCCCGGCTTCGGCACGAGATCGCAGGTCATGCAGCGCTTGCCAAGCACCCGGAACACCTCGTCACGCAGCGCCTTGCCAGGCTGCTCGGCAGCGATGAGGCGTTCGATCGCGCTGTCCTCCGCCGCCCCGCGTCCCGTCATCGCGCGCCGCTGTGCCCAATCACCCTTGAATCGAGCCGGGATCAGCGACTCCACCAACCCCGGGCGATAGTCGAGCACATAAAGATCACATTCGGCATCGGGTCGGCGAACTCCCCAGCCGATGATGTTCTTGAGCAGCCTGACGGCCTGATTGCGGGGATCGACGAAGTGTTCGTCGGCATCTTCGTCCTGACCCCATTCGGCGTCGATGGGTACGCGGGCGATGATGATGCTGCGCCACTCCCGCGGCGCGTCGAGTCCCGGCCAGTTCGCCGCAGCGATCAGCACGGCTCCAGCGGACGTCAATGATTCGGGTGACGGCGAGTCGCCTGAAAGGCGTACCGACGCCTCGGGCGTCAGCAAGCCGATGGCCCGGGCCTGCTGCTCGTCCGCGGTGACGACGAGGCAGGGTCGCGCCGCCTTCGCGATACCCTGCTTGAGCGCGGCGAACCATTCCTCGGACAGCGGCGCATGCGCGGCGTGGTGGCAACGCAGGCTGCCGTGGTTCTTGGGCTCGATGATCGATGACAAGCCGCTCGGACTGACGATGCCCATGGCACGCTTGAAGGCATCGAAGCTCCTGCCGAGGGCAAGCGACGTACCGATGAAGGCAGCGTTCGGGTTGTTGGCGACCCGCTTCATCAGGCGTCCTGGCATGTTGTGCCGCAAGACGAGCCCGGTCTCCGGGTTGAAGGTCACCGAGTGATACTTCGCGGGATCATCCAGCATCTCGAGGATCATCGTCGCGGCAGCGCGCGCCTCCTGGGACGCAGCAGGCGCACGGGAAACCTTGGTGGCGACATCCCGCACGTTGCTGCCAACCACCCCCAACTCGCGCAACTGCGACGCAGTGACTTCGCAATCGGTCGCCTTCAGTGCACTGTCGGGCAAGCGGTCCGCATCGTCGAAGATCAGGTAGTCACGTGACGTGGCACCGTTGTAGCGCCCCCTGAGCACCCGGTCGATGATGACCGAGCCCGCCGTGCAGAGGAGCAGCGGCACCTCGCGGGCTGCGTCTGCCACCCGTTCGATCTCGTCCGGTGAGGCGTCGCCCGCCGCAGGTCGGAACGCCAGCCAATCCAGATCCGCGGGGACGACCTCGGCGAAATCGACGGAATCCAGCAGCCGCTGCATGAGGGTTTCGGAGGGGAGGACGATCGCGACCGTCAGTCCGGATCGGACGGTTTCCACGGCCGCCATCAGGGCGGCGCGCGTCTTGCCCAGACCCGTACCACCCTCGAGAAGCAGGGGCCCATCGACGCCCTTGGCAAAGGACCTCGACTGCTCCGGCGCCCTGACATGGGCCAGGATTTTTTCGAAGAAATCGCGCTGCTCGGGCGAACGGAACAAGACAATGCCTCCAGTACCGACAACATCTTCGGGGCGTAGTGGTGTACTCCGCCGCGGCAACCTTTCTCAGGATCAATGCGTATTGAAGCCCGCCCGGAAGGAGCGAACATGGGTACGCACGACGATCACGGAGAATCTAATGATCAGATATGTCAGCGGCAACCTTCTGCATAGCAAAGCCGCACTTATCGGCCACGGCGTGGCGCCCAACGACAACTTTGCCCAAGGCCTCGCGCTGGCGCTGCGGGAAAACTGGCCGGCACTGTACAAGGATTTCCGCCACTACTGCCAGACCAGCCACCCGAAGGCGGGTGACTGCTGGGTATGGGCCGGGGCGAGCGGCCAGCGCATCGCCAATCTCCTCACGCAGGAGGCAGCCTACGGCCACGGCTCCAGGCCGGGCAAGGCCACTCTCGCCAACGTCAACCACGCGCTCCGAGCGCTGCACAAGTTCATCGACACCGAACAGATCGGCAGCATCGCCCTTCCCCGTCTCGCCACCGGCGTGGGCGGTCTCGACTGGAAGGACGTCAAGCCGCTGCTGGAACATCATCTGGGTTCGCTCGATGCAGACATCGAGGTCTACGAGAGTTACGTGCCGGCCACCCATGATGTCTGATGCACCCTCGGTCGCACGGCCTCAGCCGGTCACAGCCGCGGAGTTCCCGCATCTTGAATCGCCCAAGTCATGTCCTGCGGCTGTCCTGTCCGGATCGAGTCGGAGTGGTCGCCACCGTCACGACCTACCTGGCGGGGCAGGGCGCCAACGTGCGCGAAGCGCCATCATCAGGCGTACCAGCGTGGCGTAAAACTGATCGGAGCCACCGCGGCAGGCATGACGACCGGCGGTCAGCGGCTTTTGAGCAGGTCGCGAATCTCGGTCAGCAACACCACGTCGGCGGGCGGCGCGGGGGGCTCGGCCGGCGCAGCCGGTGCGGCCTCCTGCTTCTTCACGACCCGATTCATCGCCTTGATCACCAGGAAGATGGCGAAGGCGACGATCACGAACTGCACGATGGTATTGATGAACGCGCCGATGCCCAGATGCACGGCCGGAAGCGCCACGCCGGCAGCGTCCACCCCGGCTTCCCTGAGCGTGATCTTCCAGGCTGAAAAATCGACACCGCCAATCAGCAGACCGAGCGGCGGCATGATCACCTGCTCGACCAGCGCACCGACGATCTTGCCGAAGGCCCCACCGATCACCACGCCGACCGCGAGATCGACGACATTGCCCCGCATCGCAAAGGTCTTGAACTCCGACAACATGCCCATCTGCACTCTCCTCGCTGACCCGGAGATCCGGGAACACGCAAGCATACAAGGTGATGGGCGGATCAGGCGTAGACGTCGAGATTACGTCCAAGGTTGTCGGTCGTACCGCTCGCCCGCGGGGGCACCGAGGGCTGCGCCGGTTCAGGGGGCGGTCGGCTCTCGATGTTGCCGCCCGGAGGCTCCACGGGCGCAGCGGGTCGCACCGGTGCCACGGCTTTGTAGGTGCCGTGCGCGCTGGGCATGGTGCTGATGCTGGTGGGGTTCATGTCGAGCTCCCGAATCCGTGCGCATTATAGACGTGCGGGAGAAACGGGAAGCCAAGCGCCTCCGCCCCGCGCACGACCGCCCACCCGATCAGTTGGCCGGGGTCAGCCGGTACAGTCGCCCGGTCGACTCCGACAACACATAGAGCGCGCCGTCGGTGCCCTCCCGCACGTCGCGCACACGACCAAGCCCGCTGATGCGCTCTTCGTCGACGACGGTGTCGCCGTCCAGTGTCAGACGCACCAGTTCCTGCGTGCGCATCGCGCCGAGGAACAGGCTGTTGCGCCACCCGGAGAAGAGCCGGCCGCCGTAGAAGGTGAGGCCGGAAGGCGCTATCGACTGCGGCAGCCAGACCTTCAGGGCACGGGGAATGTCGGCACGCTCGGTACCCTCCCCGATCTGGCGTCCGAGCCCGTAGGTGCGTCCATGGGTGATCACGGGCCAACCGTAGTTGCGTCCGGCGCGCAAGATGTTGAGTTCGTCGCCGCCCTGGGGCCCGTGCTCGTGCGCCCAAAGTTCGCCGGTGCGCGGATGCAGCGCGGCGCCCTGCACGTTGCGATTGCCGAAAGTGTAGATCTCCGGCAGCACACCCTCGCGGTTGCGGAAGGGGTTGTCGTTCGGGATGCCACCCGTTTCGGTGATTCGCAGCACGGTTCCCAGATGGTTGCCGGGATTCTGTGCTTCGTCCTGACGACCCCGATCGCCGAGGGTGACGAAGAGGTTGCCGCTGCGGTCCCAGACAAGCCGCGAACCGAAGTGCTGCCCCGCGCTCGCCTTGGGCTTCTGGCTGAAGATCACTTGCACCTCCGCAACGGTACAGTTGTCGCCTTGGCACGAGAGACGACCGCGCGCGACGTCGGTGCCGACCTCCGCAGGCGTGCCGGCGGCGTAACTCCAGTAGATCAGCCGATTCGTCAGATAATCGGGATGGGGGATGACATCCATCAGACCGCCCTGGCCGCGCATCGTGACTGGCGGTAGCCCGGCAACCGGACCGGGCAACAACCTGCCGTTGCGCATCACCCGCAGGTTTCCCGCCTTCTCGGTGATGAGGATCAGCCCGTCTGGCAGCAGGGCCACGCTCCAGGGTGCAACGAGACCGGTAGCGAGCGTCTCCACCTTGAGACCATGACGCTCGGTCCGGATGGTCGAGTCCTGAGCGGTGGCACCAACGGCCGTGCCGAGGCAGGCCAGCGCGGCAACCACGGTTGCGGCGCATCTCGCGGACGATCGCTTCATGAACACATCCTCCTTCCTTGGGGCGCGCAGGCAAAAACGGCGGTACCATCATTTTCTTTGGCAGTCGTATTCCTTTCAATAACATTTTTGCGGATGACCCACGCCCCCATGCCTGCCGTTCAACCCGCCGCGATCCCCGAGGCCGCACTGCTCGACCGCCTTCGCAAGGCCGGCTGCTTCGTCGACTGCTTCACGACCGTGTTGCCCATACCCGTCACCTGCCCGCAGTTCGTGGCCGCCTTCTATACGACACCGCTCTTCAAGGCTGAACGCCTGGTACTGCGGCTCGTGCTGGGTCGCCGTTCCACCGACAGGCAGGCGCAGGAACTCGCCGATGGCAACGGAGACCGCTTCGCGGTTTGGCGGATGGCGGAGCGAACCGCGGACGAGATCCTGCTGACCGACGAAAGCGGTCAGACGTCGTCATGGCTCATGGTCAGCCCCGAGCCGACGCCCGACGCTGACCACACGAGACTTTTCTTTGGCTCGGCCATCAAGCCGCGCTCGCTCGGTCCGACTGGGGAGCCGAAGCTTGGACCGGTCTTTCAGGCCATTCTCGGTTTCCACGAGATCTACTCACGTCTGTTGCTGCAAGCAGCCGCAAGCCGCCTGCTCGCCCGGCAAGACAGGGTCACGGCGCCAAACCTTCGACGACCATGATCGATTCGAAGGTGGCGTACTGATCGCCGATCTTTCGAGCGTCCTTGTAGGCAGGCGAGGCATACGCCGCCTGAGCCGCCTCGATGGACGGAAACCTGAGGATCACGATTCGCCGAGGCGGCTCGCCTTCGAGCGGCACGATCTTGCCGCCACGCGACAGATAGACCCCGCCGTGTTCCGCGAAGACCTTGGTCACGAGCGGCATGAACTCCCTGGAGAACGCCTCCGGATCGCGCAGAGTCATCGTTGCGATCCAGTACGCCGGCACCTCCGACCTGGCAGCTGCATCCGTCGACGCCATCGCACCGAGCCATATCAAGACGCAAAGCGTGACTGCCCGCAAAGCCTTCTTTGACATCGTTGCCTCCTCTCCTGTTTGGCGCCCAGCCCCGGCTTTGCCGCGATCACGGACACAAGGAACCGGAGCGCAGCGGATTGCCGTCGTGCAGCAGCGCAACGACGTTGCGCGCTCTGGTGCTAGCGTATAGAGTCCACGCCGCATTTTGATGTGTATACGGTCAGTTCTTGAACAGCAAACCGACGGTTTATTTTGCGCCTCTGGACGCCGCCGTCGAGCAGATCACGGTCGGGCAACCCTTGCCCATCGACATCTTCGACGCCGACAAGGTACTGCTGTTGGCCTGCGGCAAGGTCGTCGAGAGCGACTCGCAGTTGCAAGCACTGCTCGATCGCGGAGCCCTCGTCGATCTCGACGTAGTCCGCGATCCCCTGCAACTTGCCAAGTACTCGCCGCGGCGCCAGTTGCCGGAGGTGTGGGACAAGACCAGCGACCGGATCACCGCCATCCTCAGCAGCTACGAGGAGCCGCTGTTCGAGTCGCGGCTGCAGTCGACCCTGCCCGTCATCGAGGAACTGATCACCCGCGACCCTGACCTGACGATCTTCCAGGTGGTACGGCAATCGGCCCCATCACGTCATGCGCATGCGGCGCGCCAGTCGATGCTCGCAGCCTCCGTGTCGATGCTGGTCAGCCGACGTATAGGCTGGACGGGAAGCAGCGCGGACACCGCCGCCAAATGCGCGCTGACCATGAATCTCGCCATCCTCGATCTGCTCGGCCGCGTTGCAGTGCGTCAGACGGCTCCGAGCCCGAGGGAACAGGAACTCATCCAGACCCACCCGACCCGCAGTCGGGAAATTCTGGAGAATGCGGGAATCACGGACCGCGAGTGGCTGCGCGCGGTGGCCGAACACCACGAGCGTCCAGATGGTTCGGGCTATCCCTCGGGGCTCAAGAACCCGAGCGAACCCGGACAGATGGTGCAATGCGCCGACGTATTCGTCGGCGGTCTCACCGAAGCCTCGCTCGGTGCACCGGTCACGCCGAGCGGTGTACTGCGGAAACTCTACCTCGACAACCCCGGCAGCCCTTTCGTCGCCGCGCTGATCAAGGAACTGGGGGTGTATCCGGCAGGGTCCATCGTCCGGCTGGCCAACGACGAGATCGGCATGGTGGTCAAGCAGGGGCCGACCAGCACCACTCCGATCGTCGCGGTCGTCCCGATCCGCAGCAACCGGCCCATACTCGAACCGGTGTTCCGCTATACCGAATACCCGGAGTTCGCGATTGTTGCGGTCCAGGCAGGCCGCGAATTCTCGCCGGCGTTCTGCCGCCAGCTTTTCGGGGTTTTCGCGACCTCGGTCTTGAAGGCTTGACGACTAGCGCGTGTTGCCGGCCGGGCTCCACGCATCGAGTTTGCGACGAAGTTCGGTCACCAGCGAATTGACGTAGAAGTCGCCAGTGGACTTGGTCGCCTCGTCGAGGAACGCCGCCATTTCCCGCGGATCCTGCGGCGTGGCGCAGCCCGCGAAGCGGCCCTCCATCACCCACATCGGATAACCCACGAGTCCGGCAAGCCGACCGAACAGCGCCGAGCGGTGGACCAGTTCGGCGGCCCGACAAGGATCCTTGGTGGCCTTGTTGAGCCCCTCGAGGTGCAGATAGCCGACGACGAACAGCGCTTGCGGATAATCGCCGGCTATGGCGGCCTCGCGATGCACCACGCCCTTCTCGCCCTGGCCGGCGTAACCGTAGACGCGACCCAGCTGATACCGCAGACGCGGATTACCAGGCTCGCGTGCGACGGCGAGTTCGCAGACAGCGATCGCGGCGGGCAGATCGATATCGCCTCGCTCGACACCGGGAGATACCTTGAAGGGATCGTCCGGGTGCGAAGCGAGCCGGTCGCAACCGGTGATTTTCTGAGAATGGCGGGTGACGTCGAAGTTGAGGGACGCCGCGCGCGCGTCGGACATTTGGCATGCACCCGCGAGCAGCAGTGCAGCCCATGCAGTCGCAGCGCGCGTGGACGAAATGCGATGAAACATCTTCAGTGCCTCCTGTCGAAGCGGTAGATCGAATAGTCACCCTGTGGCCGAGGGCCCCTGGTCCTCGACCAGAAATCCGCCGGACTGGCGCTGCCACAGTGCCGCGTAGAGCCCACCCCGGTCCAGCAACTCGCGGTGGGTGCCCTGCTCCACGATGACGCCCTTGTCCATGATGACGAGACGGTCCATGGCCGCGATGGTGGATAGCCGATGCGCCACCGCAATCACCGTCTTGCCTTCCATCAGCGTATACAGGTTCTCCTGGATTGCCTGCTCGACCTCGGAATCGAGGGCGCTGGTGGCCTCGTCGAGCACGAGGATCGGCGCGTTCTTGAGCAGCACCCGTGCGATGGCGATACGCTGCCGCTGCCCACCGGAGAGCTTCACGCCCCGCTCGCCGACATGCGCTTCGTAGCCGCGCCGACCGGCGGGATCGACCAGCGCAGCAATGAATTCATCGGCATGGGCCTTTTGGGCCGCCGATTCGACCTGCGCCATGCCGGCGTCGGGTTTACCGTAGCGGATGTTGTCGAGCACCGAACGATGCAAGAGCGAGGTGTCCTGCGTGACCACGCCGATGGCCGCGCGGAGCGAGTCCTGCGTGACCCCCGCGATATCCTGCCCATCGACAAGGATGCGACCCTGCCCGGTATCGTAGAAACGCAACAACAGGTTGGTGAGGGTCGACTTGCCGGCGCCCGAGCGCCCGACGAGCCCCACCTTCTCCCCGGGAGCGATATCGAGCGAAAGTTGATCGAGGATCGGGCGCTCTGCGGTCCCGGTCGGCTTGCCGTAGTTGAAGGTCACGTTCTCGAAGCGGATCGCACCTGCCGTCACCGCAAGAGCCGTCGCCTGCGGTGCGTCCTTGACGACGCGCTCGCGGGCAATCGTCTCCATGCCATCCTGGATGACGCCGACATCCTCGAAGAGACTCGCCACCTCCCAGATGATCCATTGCGACATGCCCTGCATGCGCAGCGTCAGACCCACCGCGAAGGCGATCGCGCCGGTGGTGATCGACCCCTGTTGCCACAGCCAGACCGACATCGCACCCATGCCGAAGATCAGGAAACCCGACAGGAACTGCAGCGTGGTCGTCAGCAGGGTCGCCATGCGCATCGAGCGATAGACGGCATCGAGCATCAGTTCCATGCCCTCGCGGGCATAGGTGTCCTCGCGATCGGCATGAGCGAACAGCTTGACGGTGGGGATGTTGGTGTAGCTGTCGACCACCCTGCCGGTGACCAGCGAACGCATGTCCGCCTGCGCCATCGACAGCTTGCCGAGTCGCGGCACGAAGTAGCAGCCCGCTGCAACATAGCCGACGAGCCACAAGAGCAGTGGCAGGATCAGCCAGCTGTCGGCGGATGCGACCAGCAGCAGTGCGCCTGCGAAATAGATGACGATGTAGACGAGCACTTCGGTGAGCCGCATCACCGCATCGCGAACGCCGAGTGCGGTCTGCATCACCTTGGTCGCCACCCGACCGGCGAAATCGTCGGCGAAGAAATCCATGCTCTGGCGCAGCACATAGCGGTGCGCGACCCAGCGGATGCGCATGGCGAAATTGCCGCGCAAACCCTGGTGAACGACCGCCTCGCTGAGGAAGTTGAGCAACGGCAGTCCGAGCAGCGCAAGCCCCGCCATCAGCAGCAACCGGTCGCCGTGATCGTGCCAGAACGTCGCCCGGTCAGCACCGCCGAGCAGGTCGACGAGATCGCCGAGGAATGCAAACAGCAACACCTCGAGCAGCGCGATGGACGCCGACAGCAGGGTCGCGGCGAGCAGCAGCGGCCAGAACGGCCGAGTGTAGTGCCAGCAGAAAGCGGGCAGCCCCTGCGGAGGTATCGCGGGGCGCTCCGGCGGAAAGGGGTCGACCAGCGACTCGAGCCAACTGAAGAAGCGGTTGATCAACGACAGGATTCCTGCAGCGCGCGCCGCATGTGTCCGACGGTCAGTAGCCGCGCCCGACGTCGACGACGGAGAGCATGCGCTCGCCCGCGACATAGCGCCGCAGATTCTCGCGCACGACGCGCAGACCGGCGTTCGTACCCTGATCGGAATCGCCGGAAACGTGAGGCGTCAGGATGAGATTCGGCTGACGCCACAGGGGATCATCCTTCGGCAGGGGTTCGGGGTCGACGACGTCGAGCCCCGCGCCGGCAATGGTTTTGCTCTGCAGCGCAGCGGTGAGGTCTTTCGTCACCACGCTCGCACCGCGGCCGACGTTGATGAAATGGGCGCTGCGCTTCATGCGCGCGAACATGGCTGCATCGAAGATGCCGCGGGTTTCGGCGGTCAGCGGCAGCGCATTGACGACGACATCCGCCTGTCCGAGCAGCGTCGCGAGTTCGTCGGATGTACCGACGTAGTCGACATAGTCGGGTTTTTCCTGTCGCGTTGCGCGCGTCGCGATGACTCGCATGCCGAGCGCATGCGCGCGCTTTGCCACCTCGGTACCTATGCCTCCCAGGCCGGCAACCAGCATGGTCTTGCCCGCGATCACGGTCATGGGAGCGTCGCTCGAGCCGTCTGCCCAGACGCGCTGCCCCTGAAGCGGGATCCATGCGTTCAGGCCGCGCGACAACGCGAACGTCAGGGCGATCACGTGCTCGGCGATCACCGGCGCGGCAATCGCCCGCATGTTGGTGACGACGATCCGGCGATCCGTCAGTGTCTTGGCCTGTCCGGCGCAGGAGTCCACGCCCGCGTACACCGTCTGCAGCCAGCGCAGGCTGGAGCCGGCCGCCAGCACACGCGGGTCGCAAATGAAGACCGTGCGTCCGATGATGGCGTCGGCATCCGGCGCAGCCGCCGCCGCTTCCGCCGACGATCTGACACCCACGAATTCGACACCGGGTGCCGTGGCTCGCAGCGCTTCGAGCAGGCCCGGGACGCCGGAATCGACGATGATCTTTTTCGGCACCCGCCAGCCGGCGAGACTGGCTACGGGCTCGGCAGACTCGCGCAGTCCGAATTCCGACATGAGGCGCGCGCCGTCGTTGGCCGGCTGCTGTGCAGGCGCCGTCGCGGAGAGCAGCAACGCGAGGACCAAAAAACCATGCTTTGAGAATGACGGCATCGATTCAACTCCTGTAATCTTTGGCGACGATGTAGACCTCGCGCGACTCGGGTCGGGAAGCCTTCGGCTTGCGGATCGAGACCTTGTGGAAGCACGTGCGCAGTTCCTTCATGTACTCGTCCGAACCCTGCCCCTGGAACATCTTGGCGACGAACGTCGCACCGGGCTTGAGCGCCTGCCTTACCGTATCGAGCGCCAGTTCGAGGAAATGCATGGAGCGCGCCTGATCGGCGGAGTCGATGCCGCTGAGGTTGGGGGCGATGTCGGAGACGATGAGATCGAACTTCTCCCCCTGCAGCCAGGCGCGGATCTGCTCGAGCACCGCTTCGCTCGTGAAATCACCCTGGATGAAATCGACATTGGGGATCGGGTCCATCGTCAGGATATCGGTCGCCAGTACCCTGCCCTTCGAGCCCACGGCTCGGGCCGCGACCTGGGACCACCCGCCGGGCGCCGAGCCGAGATCCATCACCCGCTGTCCGGGGCGGAACAACCTGTCCCGCTCGTTGAGCTCGATCAGCTTGTAGGCGGAACGCGAACGATAGCCCTCTTTTTGGGCCAGCTTGACGTACGGGTCGGTGACATGTCGGCGCAGCCAGCTGCCGCTGCTCTTGGATCGGGCCATGATGGCGCTAGACTAGCGCGATTCCGCACCTTTGTCGGGTAGACCGACCAGGACGTCAACCGTGATCCGGATTACCGAACTGTCGCTGCCTTTGGGCGATCCCGCGGATGCGCGCACACAAGATGCGCTGCGCCGCGCCATCGTCAGCCGGCTGAATATTGCCGACGCAGATCTCGCAGCTTTCACGGTCTTCAAGCGCAGTCACGACGCGCGGCGCAAGGACCGGGAGATTGCCTTCGTCTATATCGTCGATGCGGAGGTGCACGACGAGGAACGCGTCCTCGCGAGACACCGCGGCGACCTCCATGTGGTGCCGTCACCGGATACGAGCTATCGACCCCCGCCACGGGCTCCCCTCCCTGCCGACGAGCGTCCGATCGTGGTGGGCTTCGGCCCCTGCGGATTGTTTGCAGCGCTCGTACTCGCCCAACAGGGCTATCGGCCCATCGTGCTCGAGCGCGGTCGCGACGTCCGCCAGCGAACGCAGGATACCTGGGGCCTGTGGCGCAAACGCGTGCTGCAGCCAGAATCGAACGTGCAGTTCGGCGAGGGGGGTGCCGGCTTGTTCTCGGACGGCAAGCTCTACAGCCAGATCAAGGACCCGCGCCATCTCGGGCGACAGGTGATGCGCGAGTTCGTCCGCGCGGGTGCGCCACCCGAGATCATGTACGTCAACAAGCCCCACATCGGCACGTTCAGGCTGACGGGCGTGGTGGCGCGGCTGCGCGCCGAAATCATCGAGCGCGGCGGAGATGTCCGCTTCGAAAGCAAGGTGGTCGATCTGCTCATCGAAGATGGCGAGCTGCACGGCGTGGTTCTGGAGAACGGCGACCACATCGCGTCACGCCATGTCGTCCTGGCGCTCGGCCACAGTTCCCGCGACACCTTCAGGATGCTCGAGCGGCGGAAGGTGTTCGTGGAAGCCAAGCCTTTCGCCATCGGCTTCCGGATCGAGCATCCGCAGTCACTCATCGATCGCGCACGCCTCGGACGCTACGCGGGCCACCCTGCCATCGGCGCCGCCGACTACAAGCTCGTGCATCACGCCGGCAATGGCCGCACGGTCTACAGTTTCTGCATGTGCCCCGGGGGCACGGTGGTCGCCGCCACCTCCGAATCGCACCGTGTCGTGACGAACGGCATGAGTCAGTATTCGCGCAACGAACGCAACGCCAATGCCGGCATCGTCGTCGGCATCGATCCGGCAAAGGATTTTCCGGGCGGCACGCTCGCCGGCATCGCCCTGCAGGAGCGGCTCGAGAGCCTCGCCTTCGAACTCGGCGGTGGCGATTACTCGGCGCCCGCGCAACTGCTCGGCGACTTCATTGCCGGGCGGCCCTCCACCGCGTTGGGCGAGGTGGAGCCCTCGTACAAGCCCGGCATCCGTCTCACAGATCTCGCGCCCTTGCTGCCAGCGGATGCGATCGCCGCCATTCGCGAAGCGCTGCCCGTTTTCGGCAGACAGATCCGCGGCTTCGATCGAGAGGACGCGGTCCTGACCGGCATCGAGAGCCGGACGTCGTCGCCGCTGCGCATCACGCGCGACGCAACGACGCTGCAGAGCCTCAACGTCCGCGGGCTGTACCCGGGCGGAGAAGGGGCGGGCTATGCGGGCGGCATTCTTTCGGCAGGTGTCGATGGCATCAAGCTCGCCGAGGCCGTGGCTGCCGATATCAGCGCGCATTCATCACGACGGGCAAGCGCATGAACTTCGACGACCTGAAACGACTGCGTCACCGCAAGCACCGCGAGGAACTGCGTTGCTTTCTCGCCGAAGGTGAGCATTTGGTGATCGAACTCGGCAAGGCCGTCGCGCGCCGACCCGAACTTGCTGCCGCGCGCATTCTCGTCACGCATGACTATCTGGCAGCCGGGCTTCCCGACGCGTTCCCGGTCGATCTGCCGATCGAGCCGGTCAGCGGGCGACAGATGGACCAGCTGCGGGAGACGCGTTCGCCGCAGGGGGTCATCGCCGTCGTGCCGATGCTTGCGCCCTTGCCCCCGAGCACGACCGAACGCGTGATCTACCTGCACCAGGCACAGGACCCGGGGAACCTCGGCACGATATTGCGGACACTCGCCTGGTTCGGTGGCTTTCGGTGTCTGCTGTCACCCGACAGCGTGGATCCGTACAACGCCAAGGCGGTCCGCGCGAGCATGGGCGCCATCTTCAACGTGCCCTTCGAGACCGAAGTCCCGTTCGCGGCCCTGCAGGAGCGCTATCCGCGGATCGCGCTGCTCGACACCCGGGGAACGCCCATTGCCGACGGGGCCTTTGCAAACTTCGATTGCCATGTGTTCGGCAGCGAGTCGCAGGGAGCTCCGGCGCAGCTGGTGTCTGCGCTGAAGGAGTCGACCTTCTCCATTCCTGGCGGACACGGTGTCGAGTCGCTGAACCTCGCCTCGACCGTCAACATCTGCGCATACGAACTCGCCGTGAGGTCCGGCGCGAGCCGCTCTCAGAAGCCCTCATCCGTGCGCAAATAGCGCCACTGCCCGACAGGCAACGCACCGAGCAGCACCCGACCGGTGCGGATGCGCTTCAACCCGGTGACCTTGAGACCGACGATTTCACACATGCGCCGGATCTGGCGCTTGCGCCCTTCGCGCAAGCCGAAGCGCAACTGATCCTCGTTCTGCCACGACACCTGCGCCGGCTTGAGCTTGACGCCATCCAGCGTCAGGCCGTGTCGCAAGCGGGCCATGCCGTCGGGCGACAGCACGCCCTGCACGCGGACCAGATATTCCTTCTCGACGTCGTTGCCGCCGATCAGCTGCTTGGCGATGCGGCCGTCCTGCGTGTAGACCATCAAGCCGGTCGAGTCGATGTCGAGCCGCCCGGCCGGTGCAAGACCTTCGAGGTGCTTCGTCTCGAAGCGCCGCGCGGAGTCATCGCCGCTCCAGCGGTTCTCGGGACGGATCAGCACCGTGGCGGGTTCGTAACCGTCCTCGGCCTGACCCGAGACATAGCCGATCGGCTTGTTGAGGATGATGGTGACGAGTTCGGCCTGCTGTGCACGGGCGCGTCGATCCACTTCGATCTGCGCGGCGCGGCTGACTCGAGTGCCGAGCGTATCAACGACCTGCCCGTCGACCTTGACCCAGCCGTTGACGATCCAGTCCTCCGCTTCGCGTCTCGAGCACAGGCCGAGTTCGCTCATGCGCTTGGAGAGGCGCGGCTGATCGTCGCTGTCGGTGATCATCCGGATCACGACTGCAGGTATCTCGGTCCCTCGGTGGGAGAGTCGAGTCGCGCCAGCATCTTCTCGATGATGGGTGCGGTCATCGCACCCATGATGGGTGCGGTGTGACCGGAGGTGATGATCTCCACCGGATACCTCGCGAGCAGCCTGCGAAACGCAGCGACCCGACTCGACTGCGAGCGCTGTCGCAGACCGAAGAATGGCAGTGCGGCGCGCTCGCTCGCCCGCTCGGCGAGTTCCTGCGGCATCTCGTGCAGCATCGTCGCGCAGATGTTTTCGTCGTCCTGGTGGATATAGCCGAAGGTGTCGGCCCCGAACAGCAGCTTGAGGCGCGTGTCATAGGCCCACATCGTGCCGCTCAGGTCTTTCCACAACGCATCGAGGAAGACGATGCGACGATCGCCGATGTCCAGTTCGTCGCCGTGACGCATCGGCAGCAGGCGCGACAGCGCGATCTCGGGATGGAAGAGATGGTAATCGCGTACATCGCCGACGGCCTTGGCCTGCGGATATTTTTGGAGCAGCCGGCCGAGGTTCCCGGTGTGGGGGATCTCCTGGTGACTGACGAACACGTAGTCGAGCGACCGCCCCTGGAGCATTTCTTCGATCTGGCCGGCCAGCGAGTGCCAGTGGGCGAAATGCCCGGTGTCCAGCATCACGGTCTTCCGGGCACCGAGGATGAGATAGGCGACGCAGGGCTCGTGCGTGATCGGTCGACGCAAGGCCGCGGGGCCCGGCCAGCCCGCGGAGTTCGAGCAACCGCCGAGCCACGCGAGATCGGGCAAGACGCGGCGCGGCAGGCCACGCACGATGTAGGCGCGCTGCACCGGCGGACGGTCCGACGCTTCAGACATGGCGGGTTTCCTCGAGGCTCGGCAGGGCACTCGCCGCGCGCATACCCTCGAGCATCCGCTGGACGTGGGCCCGGACGGCCGCTCGCCCCCGGATGACGCACCCGTGCACCGGCGCGATCATCTGCACGTCGCGCTCGCGGAACAGTGTCTCGAAACGCGCGAGCACGTCGGGATAGGTGGCTCCGCGCATCCAGTTCATGCGCGCCGCAAGTTCACGGGCGACGCGCGATGCAGACGGCATGCCCCGCGAGGTCTCGACGAGCGGTGCCTCGTCGACACTGCGCAGGTGCCTGAAGCCGAAGGAGTCGGAGGTGAACAGACAGCCGGTGGTCGGCTCGAATGCCCACTGCGTCAGCAGCATCTGCTTGGCGCCGGCGTCCATCCACTGCAGTTCCAGTGTGCCGATGCGGCTGGTCGTGCCGTTGCGCGACTCGACGATGGGCACCCGGCCGAGGAAGTCGCGGACTTCCATGATCGACACGGCCGGGTCGTTGATCCACTCGAGAATGCCGCCGGCACCACCGAACAGCAGGGTCGGATTCGGACAGGTACCGAGGATCCAGCCGAGATTACCGATGCAGTCGGCCTCGTTGCGCGTG
This sequence comes from Steroidobacteraceae bacterium, assembly GCA_044357085.1. GTDB lineage: Bacteria > Pseudomonadota > Gammaproteobacteria > Steroidobacterales > Steroidobacteraceae > UBA964. The sequence continues at coordinate 22,345 of JBIKVA010000013.1, forward strand.
TAGCTCACCCACACGCGCCTGGAACCGACCAGGGTGTCGATCGCCTGCCGGATCGCCGGCAGCATGATCGGCGCTCCCATGTCGACGAACACCGCATGCTGATCGTCGATCAGCAAATAGGCGTTCAACGGCTCGAAGCTGCCCGGCAGATCGTCGGCCAGCCAGCTGAGCCGCTCGGCGCGCACCGTGCAGCCGATCCGGTAGAGGCGGCCGGGGATCAGCGGCTGAACATTCTGCCGCGTGGCAAAAGCAACCGCTTCCCCTGCCTGCAATGCCGCCGCATGGTTCTCCCGCAGGAGCGCCATGACGGCGGCGACGCCCATTCCGCCGAGCACTTGCCGACGCGGGATGTCTGCCGCCATGGGCTACCCCTGAACCGAGGCCGTCATCCGGCCCGCGAGCGGCAATCAGAACTCGTACGTCACCCGTACGCCGAGTTGCCGCTTGTCCGGCAGGTATGCGCCAACGAGCTGATTGCCCGCACGTGCGAAGTCGCCGCCGGCCTGTCCGCTGCGAATGGTGTCGTCGTTGGTGAGGTTCTCGACATAGGCATATGCCGACCAGCGCTCGCTGGTCAGACCCACGCGCAGGTCGATGTTGGTGTACGCACCGAAGACGATCCCCGCGAGGCTGGCCTGCTCCGGACGTTCGCCCATGTACTGCAGACTGCCATCGACCAGCATCTTGAGATCGCCGCTGCCGATCGGACGCTCCCAGGTCGCGGTCAGCGCACCCGAGTGCTTCGCCGAACGCTCGAGCGGCACGCCGGCGTTGGAGGTGCTGCAGTAGCGCAGAACGCGGGCGGCGCCGGTGGTGGGGTTGGGTGCGGCAGCGACCTCGCCGATCGTGCAGTTACCCGCCACGGCGATGCCGAGCGTGCCGGTGGTGATGGGCGCGAAGCGCGTGTACTTGGCGTCCGTGTAGGTGTAGAGCGCCGAGAAGCGCCAGTAGTCGCCCACGGCGATCTGCGCTTCGAGTTCCACGCCCTTGCTCTCGGCATCGCTGTTGTTCGAGGCACGCAGGCTGGTGCCGGTGATGCTGCGTACGTCCGGCTCGAGCGTGGTGAACAGCTTGTTCGTATTCTCCATGTAGAACAGGTTGCCGTTCAGGATCAGGTTGCCGCCCAGCAACTTGCTCTTGACCCCCAGTTCGTAGCTGAGCAGCTTCTCGGGTTCGAACTTGGCAAAGTCGATCGGCGTACCGGCCAGCGTGATGAAGCCGCCGGCCTTGAAGCCCTTGCCCACCGAGCCGTAGATCATGAGGTCGTCCGTCGCCTTGAAGGTCAGCGACGCGCGCGGCGTGGTGGCGGTGAAGGACGAGGTGTTGGTGACCGAGACCGCCGGAGTCCACTGCGGGTTGGTCGCCGAGGCCGTCGGGTTTGCGGTGCTCGGCGCATAGGCGATGCCGCGGGCGGGCGACAGCCACGTATAGGTGAAGTCTTCATCGTTGAAGCGCGCCTCGACACGTCCCGTCAGTCGATCGGTGAGGTCGAATTCCAGCGAGCCGTAGTAACCCTTGTGGGTCGTCTCCTTGGCATCGATACCGGCCGAAGGCGGCGACCCGATCATCTGCACCGCCCGCGCGACCGAACGCCCGGCGATGGTGCTGGAGGTGTAGCCGTAGTTGAGCTGGTCGATATCTTCTTTCCAGTACTGGGCGCCGATGCTCCAGCGCAGCCGTGCGGCGGGATCGGAGGCGAGACGCAACTCCTGACTCAGTTGCTTGGTGGTCGTGTCGAGGTCGAGCACCTGCGAATAGTTGAGCGGTTCCGCGGTGCCGTTGGACGGCTGGGTGACGGCCGTCGCCGCGGCGCCGTAGGAGTCGACGTCCTGACGCGAACGCGACTTGGCGCGCGCGTATCCGGTCCAGGAGGTCAGGGTGCCGAAGGGCAGATCCCAGTCGAAGTTGATGGCACCGACGGTCGACTCGAGCGTGGTGCCCTCGTAATCGCGCCCGGTGAGCGGGTCGAGACTGAGC
>JBIKVA010000014.1:0-24312 GCA_044357085.1 Steroidobacteraceae bacterium
CCTTGAACACCGGTTTCACGGCAGGCTGCACCACGGTGAGGTTCCAGGGTTCGATCATGACGGTCTCCGGTAAGATCGCTGCAGATTATCACCGTCACCGGAGCCGAAGCATGTCGCTCGTCACGCCGCTCAAGCGCACCGCCATCATCGTCACCGACATGGAGCGCTCATTGCGTTTCTACCGCGACGTTCTCGGTCTCAACGTCTGGGTCGAGGGTCGCATGGGCAAGGAAGTGCCGGCGATGTTCAAGCTGTTGGGACTGCCGCCCGGAGCGGTGCGCTGGGTGATCCTGCAGTCTGCGGACGTCGATTGGGGCATGGTGGGCCTGTTCGAACTGCGACGGCCGGCGCCGCCGCGCGTTCGCCACGCCAGTCGCCGCTTCGCGAACCGCGGCGAGGCCTGCCTCGTGTTCCATACCCATGATGTCGATGCGGTGCATCGTGGTGCGCGCGCCATGCGCCTGCCGGTGCTTTGCCCGCCGACGCTGCTCGAAATCGCGGAGCGTCAGGTCCTGTCGAAGGAGATGACGCTGCGCGATCCGAACGGCGTGCTGGTGAACTTCATCCAGAACCTGCGTGCGGGCACCATGACGCTCTCCAATCGCTTCCCGGGATTGCGGAAGCCGTCGCCGCGGCGGAAGCGCTCGCCCGCAGGGAAGAGCTCGCCGGTCAGGAAGCGCCGTAGCGGTGCATCTTCACCGGGTCGATCGGAATGATGGTTGCCTTGAGTTCGGTGAAGAACTCGAGGCTGGCCTGCGGGCCATCGCGCCCGATACCCGATTCCTTGTAACCGCCGAACGGCGCGCGCAGTTCGCGCATCATCGGCGTGTTGACCCATACGGTGCCGGCGCGAATCTCGCGCGAGCAGCGCATCACCGTCGCCAGGTCCTCGGACCAGACGTAGTTGACGAGTCCGAACTTCGAGTCGTTGGCGATGCGGATCGCTTCGTCCAGCGTATCGAAGGTGAGGAAGGTGGCGAAGGGTCCGAAGATTTCTTCCTGGCACACCCGCGCATCGTTGGCCGGTGCCATGACGGCGGTCGGTTCGATGAACCATCCGGTCGGATGGGCTGCAGCACGCCGTCCGCCGGTGAGCAGCGTGGCGCCATCGGCCTTGGCGATGTCGACGTACGACAACACCCGCTCCATGTGGCCGCGGAAGGCGAGGGGTCCGATCTCGGTCGAGGCGAGCAGCGGATCACCCAGGCGGATTTTCTGCGCGCGGGCGACGAAGCGCTCGATGAAGGCATCGGCGATTCCGCGTTGCACGAGAATGCGCGAGCCGGCGAGGCACTGCTGGCCGTTATTGCCGAAGATACCCGCCAGCGCGCCGTCGAGGGCGCGCTCGACATCGGCGGTATCGAAAATGATGTTGGCCGATTTGCCGCCAAGTTCCAGCGCCACCGGCTTCAGATTGCGGCCGGCGGTGGCTGCGATGGCGCGGCCGGTGGAAGTGCCACCGGTGAAGCCCACCATGTCGATGTCGGGGTGGGAGACCAGCGCGTTGCCGGTGACGGTGCCGCGGCCATTCACCAGGTTGACCACGCCCGGCGGCAGGCCGGCCTCGTGGAAGATCTCGACCATGCGCAGCATCGAGAGCGGGGTGTATTCCGACGGCTTCAACACGCAGGTGTTGCCCCACGGAATGCAGGTGGCGACCCGCATCGAGGCGAGCGCAAGCGGCGCATTCCAGGGCGCAATGCATCCGGCGACGCCCTTGGGCTCGCGGGTGACGTACGTCAGGTAGCCGGCGGTCTGTGTATAGGTTTCGCCGTGAACGTTGCTCGCCACCTCCGCGAAGAACTCGAAGTTGCGCGCCATGCGCTGCACATGAACCCGCACGCTGTGCAGCGGCAGACCGGAGTTCAGGCACTCTAGGTACGCGAGTTCCTCGGCGTTCTTGCGCAGGTGGTCGCGGATCGAATAGAGGATGTCCTTGCGCTCGTTGATGTCCATGCGCGGCCAGCGACCCGAATCGAAGGCGCGGCGCGCGGAGCGCACTGCCGCATCGACTTCGTCGACATCGGCTTCACGCAGGCGGCTGATGACCTGCTCGGTGGTGGGGTTGACCACCTCGATGTCGTGTCCGCCCGGTTTCGCCGCGATGGATTCACCGTCGATGAGGCTGGTGACGTGCGGGTTGACGGGAAAGTTGCGTTTGATGTCGAGGGTCACAGAGGTCTCCAGGCACAGGCGACGAACCACGGCAGCGTCCCCGCGCGGGCGGGCAGGCTGCCGACGTGTATGCAATCTTCGGCAAAGCCGGCTGCGAGCAGTTCGGGCGCGAGATCCGCGTTGGCGTAGACCTCCCAGTACGGCTCGTTGTTGTTGAGGGTGTCCCAGGAGGACTCGAACTTCCTGAACTCCGAGAGGCCCTGGAAACGCAGCGGCACGTCCTGGTGCACGCACACACCGCCCGGGCGCAACAGCCGCCGGCTCTCGCGCAACATGCCGCGGCGGGTGGAAGCGGAGATCTCGTGCATCAGGTTGTGCGATACGATCAGGTCGAAGGACTCGTCGGCGAATGTCGTCTTGGCGACGTCCATCTGATGAAAGTGGACTGCGGCGCCCAGCGATTCGGCGCGGGCATGGGCATAGCGCAGCATGCCGCTGCCGACGTCGATGGCATGAACCTCGGCATCGGGGAAGGCCTCCGCGTACGGCACGCTTGCCGAACCCGCGGAACAGCCCATGTCGAGGATGCGGCGAGGTTTGAGGGCCGGGAAACGTTCGCCGATGAAGCGCTGCACGTGCGCGGCCTTGCTGTCGCTGCGGCTGATGCCCTGGCCGAACGCGTAGAGGTTGCCGCCGGACTCGTACAGGGCTCCCGCCGAACAGTCGCCGTCACCGAGATCGAGCGCGTACCCGCCGGTCTGCAGATGGATGTCGACGGCAGTCACGCCGCGCGGCGGCACGAACGCGGGATCGAGATGCAGCGAACCGCGCCTCGCCGGTGAGGCGTCGAGCCGCGCGGCGGCAGCCGCGAGACGCCCGCGTTCGCGGAACACACTGTCGCCGACCGCCACCCACATCTGCTCTTGCGCAGCGCGGGCGAGCGAGGACCACGTCCGATAGGCGGGATCCGACTGCATGGCCTCGCGGATCTCGGCACGCGTCGCCGGCGTCCTGCCATGCTGCGCCTGCCACCGGGGAGCCACCACCTTTTCGAAAAGCTGGCCCTGCGTGCTGCGCAGGCCCTTGTTCAGGGCCTGCTTGAAGGCCACCACGAACTGCTGGCGCGCTGCCTCATCGGCAGTGGGCTGCGCCAGCATTTCGTGGTTGACGCTGCGGACCATAGCGAAGTCGTCGCGTCCCTGACCCTCAGAACTTGTACGTGGCGGACAATCCGACCTGCCGCGGGCGCGGCAGCGAGACCGTGAAGCCGCGCGTGCCGAGGCCCGGTATGTAGGCGAGACCACGACCATCGACGTAACGCAGGATGTCGAGCGGTGTGTCATCGTCGGCGAGGTTGCGGCCCCACAGCGTGACCGTCCAGGCGTCCGACTCGACGCCGACACGGGCGTTGAGGTACTTGCGGGCGCCGGTCTCGATGAGGTTGTGCACCTGCGCGTACTTCGAACCCTCGGCGGTGACGTCGACGCCCACCACGAGGTTCAGCGTGTCGTTGAGGGGTCGGCTGTAGCGCGAGGTCACGAAGGCGTTCCACTTCGGCGAGCGCGGCGTGCGCTTGCCGGCGACGTTGCCGAACTCGCGGTTGTCCTGCGCGCGCAGCGCGAGGCAGGCCGCCGCGTTGTCGGCCGCCGAGGCGCCCAGCACGCCGCAGCCGCGCGGGTTGGTGGCCGAGATCGCGGTGAACGCCGTGGCCGGACGGTTGCTGTAGAGATCCGCCTGGTCGGAGTTGATGTACTCGTCGAACGTGGCGTCGATCAGCGCGCCGCCGAAGGCGAGACGCAGGTTGTCGGTCACCCGCGCGGCCAGTTCGAGTTCGAGTCCGCGCGAGCTGGTCTTGCCGACGTTCTCGATGAACGAGTTGGCGATGATCGAGGTGCCCGAGACGCCGACGATGTTCTGCGTCAACTGCTGGTTCGTCAGGTTGATGTCGAACGCCGTGATCGACGCCGTGAGACGCGAGCCCCACATGTTGAACTTGGCACCGATCTCGATGTTCTCGGACTCTTCTTCCTTGATCTCGATCGGCTTGCCGACGGCTTCGAGCAGCGGGATCACCGTGCCGCCGTTGAATCCGCCCGGCTTGGTGCCCTGCGCGTAGTTGGCGAACAGCGACAGGTCCTCGTTCGGCTTGTAGCGCAGCGTGAAGCGCGGCGTGTAGCTCTTGAAGGTGCCGTTGAACATGCGACCCGGGACACGCTCCGTGCCGTTGGTCGGGAAGGCGAAGGACTGCTGGTCGATGGTCTCTTCAGCCTGACGTGCCTCGGCGGTCACCGTCCACTTGTCGCTGATGTCCCACTCCAGGCTGCCGAACACCGCGGTGTTCTTGATATCGCGGTAGGTGAGCGCAGCCGTGCCGTTCGGCACGATCAGGGCGCCGGTGCGGTAGAGCTTGTCGTCGCGGACGAAGTCGTCGCCGGCGGCGAAGTAGTAGGCACCAACCGTCCAGCGCAGCTTGCGATCGACCGGCGAACTCAGGCGCAGTTCCTGCGAGAGGTCGTTGCGCTTATCGCCGTTGAAGCGCTGGAAAGCGCCCTGCGTCGCCCACTGCGCCTGAAACGCGGTCGCAACCGGCACGGGAGCGAGCACGCCGAAGTCGTAGCCGCCGTAGGACACGTCGATCTGGACCTCGTAGTTTTCTTCGCTGTAGCCCGTCGTCGAAACGAGCTCGTAGCCCGAGCTGGTGGTGAAAGAAGCGGTCAGTACGCCGCGCACCCGGTCACGCCGGGTGCCCGGATTCGGGAAGAGGTCGGTGAGCTGCGCGATCGTCAACTGGTTGATCGGCAGGGCCTCGCCACAGAAATAGCCGCGCGAACGCGGCCGCAGCACGGGGTCGTTCAGCTGGCAATTGTTGAACTGCCGTCCCTGCACTCCGAGCGCCGGCGGGGCGTCCTTGTCCTTGGCATAGGTGATCAGAGCGGTGATGTCGATGCCCTCGGCCGGGCGCCAACGCAACTTGCCGGTGGCGGCGTCCGTCTGCTCGGCACCCAGGTCGTCCCGCGAGTCGAGCGGGTTGTCGTAAAAGCCGCCGATCTCGGTGTGCGTGCCGGAGATGTAGAAGTTGAGTTTGCCGTCGATCAGCGGGCCGCTGAAGAAAGCGGTGACGTCCTTCTGGTCGAACTTGCCGATGGTGCCCGAGACCTGCCCTTCGAATTCCTCGGAAGGCTTGCGGGTCACGTAGTTGATGGCGCCGGCGAAGGTGGCACGCCCGAAGAGCGCTGCCTGCGGTCCCTTGATGACTTCGATGCGCTCGAGATTGGCGGTCTCGGTGTTCGAGGCGCTGCCCGAGATGTAGACGCCATCGACGAAGTAGGCCGCATTGGCCGCACCGAGAATGTTGGACTGGCCGCGGATGGTCGGGCGCTCGCTGGAGTTGCGGCCGAACGACGTGACGTTCGAGAAGCCCGGCGTGAACAGCGCCAGATCGCGCGAATCCTTGATGCCGAGTTCGGCGATCTGCGTCGCCGAGACCGCGGTCACGGTCAGCGGTACGTCCTGCAGCGATTCCTCGCGCTTGCGCGCGGTCACCACGATTTCCTCGAGGGCGAGGTCATCGGCACCGGCGGCATTCTGCGCGCTGACGCCGGCGGATGCGATCAGGCCGGCCACCGTTGCGGCAACGGCGGTGACGCGGAAGGTGTTGTTGAGCATTGGACTACCCCTCGAAAAATGGTTGGCTGTCATCAGGCTGGTCGCGACTCGACGGACGACCTGTCATCATGCAAGTATAACCAATCAGCCATCGTTGTGTAATTCGAAGGGCGTAGTGCAGTCACCATGACCGACTTGAGATCGTTTCTGGGCGAACATGCCGCTGCAGTCTGGGAACTCCCGGACACGGCGAACCTGCGTCACGAACTCACCGCGCTGCAGCACGTGCTCGATCTCGAGCGACGCTATCCGGTGGTGCTTGCCCGCCACGTCCGCACCCTCAAAGGCGAGCCGTCGCCGATCCCGGTGGTGCTCAATCTCACGGCGAGCCGTGAACTCACGGCACGCGCGCTCGGGATCCCCGACCATCGGCAGACCGCGCAATGGTTCGCCTCGCGCACGCGGGCCTCGATCGCACCCCAGGTCGTCGCCCGGGCCGAAGCGCCGGTACAGCAGCTGGTGCTCGAGGGCGAAGCGGCGAGCCTCTTCGACCTGCCCGTGCTGACCCAGCACGAACTCGAGCCGGGGCCCTACCTGACTTCGGCCCACGCCACGACGTTCGATCCCGACTCCGGCATCGACAACACCGCCATCCAGCGCTGCTGGGTGAAGGGCCCGCGTCAGATGACATGGTTTCCTTATCCCGCCACCCACAATGCCCGCAACCTGCGCAAGTTCCATGCGCGGGGGCAGGCGGCGCCGATCGCCTTCTGGATCGGCCATCACCCGGCGGTGCTGCTCGGGACGCAGGCCAAACTCAAGTACCCGGAAAGCCACTGGGCGGCTGCGGGAGGCGTGCTCGGCAAGCCGTTGCGCCTCGTGCCCTCGGTGATGCACGGCGAGCAGATCATGGTGCCCGCAGACGCCGAGATCGTCATCGAAGGCTTCGTGCCTCCCGGACAGCTGACCGACGATGGTCCTTTCGGCGAGTACACCGGCTACCTGGGTGGCCAGGTCAAGGCGCCCGTCGTCGAGATCGGGTGCATCACGCGGCGTCGCGATGCGCTGTACCACGACTATGGCTCGGGTCTCACGGACATGCTGGTGCCCGACAACATGGCGATGGAAGGCAAGCTGTTCGAGATCGTCAAGGCCGTTGCGCCCTCGATCGTCAACGTCCACGTGCCGACGGAAGGTCGGCGTTTTCATGCCTACCTGCAATTGCGCGACCCGGGTCCCGGCGAGGCGCGGGATGCCCTCACCGCGGCACTCGCCTACCGGCGGGTGAAGACCGTACTCGCGGTGGATACGGATATCGACATCTTCGACAACGAGGCCATGCTCTGGGCGCTTGCCACCCGGGTGCGCTGGGACCGCGACACGATCCAGGTACCTGGTTTGTCGGGCTCGAGCCTCGATCCGTCGCTGCCCGATGGCGTCTCTACCGTGACCAAGCTCGGCATCGACGCGACCATCCCGCCCGCGGCGCGCGGTGCGGGCGCGGGTGCCTATGCGCCGGTGGCTACCGTGCCAGCCGAGGCGATGCGGCGCGCGCGCGAGTGGCTCGAAGGCGCGCCCGAGCGCGACTGGCCAAGATACTGACGTTTTTGTACGATTTTTTTGAGTGGATTTTTGAAAAGGAGCGACGACCGATGAGCACGCTGCTGAACCAGAAAGATTTCTTTGCTGCCCTCGAGGCGGCGCGTTTGCCCAAGCACGGTGGCGGCCACCCCTTCAGCCGCGCCTGGGCGGCGGGTGAGTTGTCGCGCGCCCAGCTCGGCGAGTGGGCCATCCAGCACTTCTATTACATCGATCCCATTCCGCAGCAGTTCGCGGCGCTTTATGCGCGGCTGCCGGATCTGGATGCCCGCCAGCACCTGCTCGAGAACCTGCTCGGCGAAGAGATGCCCGCCTGCCCCGAGAAGCGGCATCCGGACCTGTTGCGCAAGTTTGCGCGCGCCTGCGGCGTCAGCGACGAGCGCATGCTGCGCGCCGAGCAGAACGGCGAGGTGCTGCCGACCTCGCGCGCCATGCGCGCCTGGATCTGGGAACTCTCGACGATCCGTCCGCTCGGCGAATCCTGCGCCGGGATCATGGTGGCCCTCGAAGGCCAGTTGCCCACGCTGTACCCGAAATACGTCGAGGCCATGCGCAAGATGGGCTTCAGCGACGACGACATGGAGTTCTTCCACGTGCACATCGAGGGCGACACCGAGCACGCCCACATCGGCCTCGAATTGACCGCGCGCTACTCGACCACGCCCGAGCTGCAGACGCGGTCGATCGCCGCCGTGCGTGCCTCGGCGGAGATGCGTTTCTCGATGCTCGACGGAATCCACGCCAAGCTGCTCACGCGCAAGGCCGCCTGATCCACGATGCCTTCGGCCGGCACAGCGGTGGCCCTGGTCACCGGCGCAGCAGGCGGACTCGGGCGCGCGACCGTGGCGCGATTCCGGGACCGCGGCCTGCGCGTCGTCGCCACGGATCTGGCGCTCGCAGACATTCCCTGTGGCGCGCCGATGACCGTCGCCAGCCTCGACGTCACCGACGAGGCGGCCGTGGTGGCGACGGTCGCCCGCGTGCTCGAGACGCACGGCAGGCTCGATCATGTGGTGCACCTCGCCGGTGCGGCGGGCAGCGGCCCGATCGACTCGGTCAGCCGCGCGGAGTGGCAGCGTCTGATCGACGTAAACCTCACCTCGGCGTTCCTGCTCGCCAAGGCCGTGCACACGGCCCTGGCGGCGACGCGCGGTACGCTGACGCTCACTTCGTCGACCAACGGCATCAATGGCGGCAGCGGTCTGTCCGGTCCCGCGTATGCGGTGGCGAAGGCAGGCATCATCAACCTGACGCGTTATCTCGCCAAAGAATGGGCGGGTGAAGGCATCCGGGTCAATTGCCTCGCGCCGGGGCCGATCACCACGCCGATGGTGACCGGTCGCTTCACGCCCGACGTGCTCGAAAAACTCCGGACGGCCGTGCCGCTCGGCGAGCTTGGTGAACCCGCGCACGTGGCCCATGCCATCGACTACCTGACCAGTTCCGCCGCGGCCTTCGTCACCGGTACGGTGATGAACATCTCCGGCGGCATGCTGCTGGACTGATATCGCATGTCACCCGGCACGGCAGCGACGCGTGGCATGCGCTCCATTGCGTCACCGCGGTATCACCAAGTCTACGTGACGCTGCGGACCTGGGTCCGCGACGGCACCTATAAGCCGGGCGATCGCATCCCCACCGAGCCGCAGCTCTGCGAGATGTTCGATGTCTCGCGGATCACGGTACGCAAGGCCATCGATAATCTTTGCCGCGAAGGGTGGCTGGTGCGTCAACAGGGCAGGGGCACCTTCGTGCAGTTGTCGGCCTCCCGCGCTGCGGCCGCGGCCGATCTCGACCACGCGCGCAACCAGGTCGCGGGGCTGGCGGCCGCGACCGAGGTCGCCAGTCTCGAGGTTGCCGAGGTCGTTCCCGACGACGAGACCCGCGCCGCACTCGCGCTCGGCGAGGGGGAACTCGTGCAGCGCGCATCGCATGTGCGCACGGTCCAGGGCGCGCCGCTCGGTCTCATCACCACCTTCGTCCCGGTCGATGTCGCGGAGCGTGTCAAGGCCGACGAAATGGCGCGGCAACCGATGTTCGAGTTGCTGCGCATGGCGGGAATTCTCCTCGCGCGCGCCGACCAGTACATCGGCGCCACGCTCGCCGGTGTCGAGGCGGCGCGGGCGCTGGAGGTGGAAGTCGGCGCGCCGCTGCTGCGTCTGACGCGTACGGTGTTCGATGTGAAGGGCCGTCCGGTGGAGCGCGTGGTGGCGCTGTACCGGGCCGACGCCTACCAGTACCACATGCATCTCGAAGCGCATGGCTGAGGAGAGTCGATCATGACGACTGGATCACGGTGTTCGGGTGTCGCGCGCCGCGTAACGCGGATGGTTCGCAACGTCGCGTTCGCGCTCTTCGCGGCCGGGGCATGGTTCGGGCCGCCGGCTTCGGCCGCAGTGCCCGCTTCAGTCGCGGCGGAGCGCCCCCGCGACTGCGACGCCTGCCCGCAACTCGTGGTGGTGCCGGCTGGGCGTTTCCTGATGGGATCCGGCGACGGCGAGGCGGGTCGATCGGAAGGACCGATCCATGAGGTGGTGTTCCGCAGGCCGTTCGCGCTCGCGCGCACGGAAGTGACCGTGGGCGAGTTCCGGCGCTTCGTCGAGGCAAGCGGGTACAAGGTCGCTCCCGGTTGCCGCGTGCAATCGAGCCGCGTCGTCAAGGGCGAACGCGTGGGGTGGGATGACCGGGTCGATGCCGGCTGGCAGGCACCCGGATTCGTCGGTGCACTGGCCGACGCTCTGCCGGTGGTCTGCGTGGGACACGACGACGCCAGGGCCTATGCGGCCTGGCTGGCGCGGGTCTCGGGCAAACCTTATCGGCTGCCGACGGAGGCCGAGTGGGAGTACGCGGCGCGTGCGGGCGGTAGCGGCATCTATCCCTGGGGCAACAATGCCGACCTCGGATGCACGCACGCCAACACCTACGACCGCAGCGGTCGCAAGGCGCTCGATTTCGGTTGGGGTTTCGCCGATTGCGACGATGGCTACGCCGAGCTTGCGCCCGTGGGGCGATTCACCGCCAACGCATTCGGTTTGCACGACATGATCGGCAACGTGTGGGAGTGGACCGCGGACTGCCACCGCGAGACCTACGAAGGCGCGCCGCGGGACGGCAGTGCCGTCCCGGGCGATGCCGCCTGCCAGAAGTGGACGGTGCGCGGCGGCGGCTGGATGACGCGCCCGAGCCGCAATCGACTGACGTTTCGCGGGCGCGATCCCGTCGACGCTCGGTACAGCTATTTCGGTTTCCGTGTTGCCCGCGATCTCGAATGATCGCGCAAGGGCTGCGGCGCCGTTCCTTGTGCGCCCGTAGCGCAGACGCGATGCGCGTCCGGGCTCAAACCGTTGCCATTCCTTCGTCATAATCACGTCGTTTTTTTCCGATAGGTGTTCCATGGCCGAGAAGCCGAAGAAATACGATCTGCTCATCAAGAACGTCCGTGTGGTTCGCCCGCGCAAGACCGCCGTCGAAAAGATGGACATCGCGGTCGTCAACGGCAAGGTGGCGAAGCTCGCGCGCGGCATTCCGGCGGCGGAAGCGCGTGAGGTCGTCGACGGCAAGAACCGGCTGGCCTTCCCGGGCCTCGTCGACCCGCACATGCATACCGGCATCTACGGCCCGCTGTCCGAGGACGCGCGCAGCGAGAGTCTCGCCGCCGCGCAGGGCGGGGTCACCTCGAGCCTCAACTACATGCGCACCGGCGGCTATTACATGGAACGCGGCGGTCCCTACGCCGAGGTCTACCCCGAGGTTCTCGCCGCCTCCAAGGACAACTTCTGGGTCGACTACGCCTATCACCTTGCGCCGCTCGATCGCACCCACATCGGCGAGATCGACATGCTGATCAACAAGTACGGCGTGACGTCGTTCAAGATCTTCATGTTCTACGGCGGCTACGGTCTGCACGGCGCCTCGTCCTCGCAGCGCGACTTTCTCATGATCAACGAGAACGAGAAGTACGACATCGCGCACTTCGAGTTCGTGATGCGCGGGGTGCATCGCGCCATGCTGCGCAACCCCAAGATCAAGGACTCGATCTCGCTCAGCCTGCATTGCGAGCTTGCCGACATCCTCAACGCGTACACCCGCATGGTCGAAGGCGGGGCCAAGGTCACCGATCTCGACACCTACCTCACCGGCGAGACACACGATCCCGAGTGCATCGACTGCAAGCCGCTGACGGGCCTGCGCGCCTACAGCGCGGCGCGTCCGCCGCACTCCGAGGGTCTGGCCATCAGCATTGCGTCCTACCTCGCGCACGAGACCAACTGCCTCAACATCAACCTGCTGCACCTGACGTCGCGCAAGGCGGTCGAGGCAGCGCTCAAGATGGCCAAGGCGTTCCCGCACGTGAACTTCCGGCGCGAGGTGACCATTGCGCACCTTTGCCTCGACTACGACGCCAAGGTCGGCAATCTCGCCAAGGTCAATCCGCCCATCCGCTCGCGCGCCGACGTCGAGTTCCTGTGGGAATCGCTGCTCGACGGCAAGATCGACTGGGTGTGTTCGGATCACGCCTGCTGCCGAATGGAGATGAAGCTCGGCAAGAAGGACAAGAAGAACGTCTTCCTTGCCAAGTCGGGGTTCGGCGGCACCGAATTCCTGCTGACCGCGCTGATCAGCGAGGGCAAGCCGCGCGGACTGTCGTACAACAAGATGGCCGAACTGACGTCCTGGAATCCGGCGCGCCGCTTCGGGCTGAAGGGCAAGGGCGACATCGCTCCGGGCTTCGATGCCGACATCGTGCTGGTCGATCCGAACAAGAGCTTCGTGGCGGGCAACAAGGTCTCCGAGTCCGACCAGGGCTACTCGGTGTTCGAGGGCATGGAAATGTCCGCGACGGTCACCAGCACCTACCTGCGCGGCCGGCTCATCTACGACAACGGCAAGCCCGTCGGCAAGCCGGGCGGGCAGTACCTGCACCGTCCGTACGGCTGATCCGGCGATCGGCTAAACTGTTTTCCTTCCGTTCGTTCTCGGTACCCATTCCTCAAGGAGTCAGTCGATGACCATCAAGGCCGGTGACAAGATGCCCGCGGGCGTGTTCAAGCACATCACTCCCGAGGGTCCCAAGGAAATCACTGCCGATGCGCTGTTCGGCGGCAAGACCGTGGTGCTGTTCTCGGTGCCCGGTGCCTTCACTCCGACCTGCGACGCGCGCCACCTGCCGGGCTTCGTGCAGCACGCCGATGCGTTCAAGGCGAAGGGTGTCGACAGCATCGCCTGCATCGCCGTGAACGACATGTTCGTCATGAACGCCTGGGGCAAGGCCAGCAGCGTCGGCGACAAGGTGCTCATGCTCGCCGACGGCAATGGCGACTACTCCCGTGCGCTCGGGCTCGAGCTCGACGCGCGTGGTTTCGGCATGGGCATGCGCGGCCAGCGCTTCGCGATCGTCGCCAAGGATGGCGTCGCCACGCACGTGAACATCGAGGGGCCCGGCAAGTTCGAAGTCTCGGCTGCCGAATACGTTCTCGCGCAGCTCTGATCAAGCCATTGGTCGGGCCATCGGTCGGGCGCTTGGCGCCGTCGGCTACATGAGCGGTCGCAACCAGCGCATCACGTTTGCCCGCAGTCCCCGGGGGCTTCCCGTCCCCGGCGACTTCGGTGCCGACGTCACCGACATTCCCGTTCCTGCCGCCGGGGAGTTCCTCTCGCGCACGCTCTATCTGTCGCTCGATCCCTACTATCGCAATGTCATGAAGAACAGCCAGATCTACCAGGATCGGCTGGCTCCCGGCGACGTGATGGTGGGCGAAACGGTCGCCGAAGTGATCGAGTCCCGGCACCCGGACTTCCGCGTCGGGGATATCGTGGCCGTCCGCAACGGTTGGCAGGAGTATGCGATCAGTTCCGGGCAGGGAGTACGGCGTGTCGATCCGCTGCTCGCGCCGGTGTCGACGGCGCTAGGTGTGCTGGGCATGCCGGGGATGACGGCCTACGCCGGCACCATTTTTCTCGCGCAGCCGCTGCCAGGTCAGACCTTCGTGGTGTCGGCATGCACGGGACCCGTCGGCAGCACGGCCGGACAGATCGCGCGGCACATGGGCGCGCGCGTGGTCGGCATCGCCGGGTCTGCCGAGAAATGCGACTACGCGGTGCGCGAGCTCGGTTTCGACGCCTGCGTCAACTACAAGCAGGGCGACCTCTCGGCCGAGCTCAAGGCGGTCTGTCCTGCCGGCATCGACGCCTACTTCGACAACGTCGGCGGCGCGACGCTCGAGGCGGTCATGCGCAACCTCGCCATGGGGGCACGGATCGTGCTCTGCGGCATGATCGAGGCCTACAGCATGGACTCTCCGCCGCCCGGACCGTGGCTCGGGCCGCTCGTCGGTGCGCGCGGCACCATGAAAGGCCTGGTGGTCTATGACCACATGCATCGATTCAACGAAATGACCAAGGTGCTCGGTCGCTGGATCGCGGCGGGCAGTTTCCGCTGGCGCGAGGACGTCACCGAAGGCCTTGTCAACGCGCCGGAAGGCTTCTGCCGGCTCATGCGCGGCGAGAATTTCGGCAAGGCGCTCGTGCGAGTGGGGGCAGCGACGCACGCCTGAGGCGTGCCTAGAGCGCTTCCGGAGTGTCCGTGTCGCCCGCACCGCGTGCCCGCTGCTGGCGCGCGAGCCGCGCCAGCGAGGCATAGCGCTCGCGAAACTCGTCGAGCTCGCGTTGCTCGAGTTCCTCCAGATCGAGCAGGGCGTTGTGCGCGCCCTGGGTCGCGCGTATGAGTTCGTCTAGCTTGATGTGCAGCGCTTCCGTGTCGCGGTTCTGGGTGTTCTGGATCAGGAACACCATGAGGAACGTGACGATGGTCGTTCCCGTGTTGATCACGAGCTGCCAGGTGTCGCTGAAGCCGAAGATCGGCCCGGTGACCAGCCACACCACCAGCACCAGGATGGCGCAGTTGAAGGTCCACGGCTGGCCTGCGAGCCGGGCGGTGCGCTTGGCGAGCATCGAGTAGGAAGCACGTGATTTCATCGAGACGCTCCTCGTGGATGTTGGGGCGGCCTGTTGCCGGCAAGTCTTTCCTGATGGGCGACCGTTGCCGAGCGCCAGCACAGCACGCAAGCGAGCACCATGAGCACCGCGCACCAGCGCGCCGTGCCGTCGTACAGCAGGCCGGTGAATATCGCGCTCACCATGGACACGAGCATTGCGATCGAACTCGACAGGCCCGCCGCCACCCCGGCCAGTTGCGGGTTGTCCTCGACGGCGCCGGCAAGGGACACGGGCGACAGCATGCCGTTGGCGACCATCATCAGCCCCAGCGAACCGCTGAAGAGCAGCAGGCTCGGTCTCGAAAACGCGGCGATCACGAACAGTGCCGTCGCCACGACGTTGCATGACAGACCGACTCGGGTGGTTTGCCAGGGACCCGAGCGGCGCGAGAGGTGGCCGGCCGCAGTGGCACCGAGCACATAGCTGATGGCGAGGCCCGACCAAAGTGCGCCGAACTCGCTGCTCGTCAGCCCGAACAGCCGCTCATAGAGCGCAGCGCCGACAGTGATGAAGATGAAGCCCGCGGCGCTGACGCTGCTGTAGGTCAGCGAGTGACCGACGAAGCCGCGCTGCCCGAGCAGTACGCGGGCGCCGCGCAGCAGTTCGCCGAAGCTCATCGCCCGGGTATCGGCAGGGCGGGTCTCGCGCAGGTTGCCGGCAAGGAGTGCGAGCACCAACAGCGCGACCGCCGCATGCAGCCAGAATATTCCGCGCCAACCGGCGGCGGCGCTGGCGAGGCCGCCGACGAGCGGGGCGATCACCGGGGCCACGCCCATCACGGCCGTGATGAAAGACAGCGCCGTCGCCGCCGGTCCCGGCTCGAAGGAGTCGCGGACGATGGCACGGGTGACCACGGTCGCGACGCTGACGCCCATCGCCTGCAGGAACCGCGCGGCGATCACCATCGCGATGTCGGTGGCGAAGCTGGCGGCGAGGCTCGCGACGAGGAACACGCCGTACCCGGCGAGCAGCACGGGCCGCCGGCCGAAGCGGTCGCTGAGCAAACCCTGCACCGGCTGGAAGAGCCCGAGACCGAGCAGGTAGGCGGAGACGACGAACTGTACGGTGGCGTAATCGGCTTGCAGGGACTGGGCCAGCAACGGCAGGGCGGGCACAACGCTCGCCATGCCGAAAGCCGACAGCGCGCTCGCGACGCCGAGGAGCGCGATGAAACTCCGCTGCGACTGGCTGCTCAGCCGCCGCTCGCGATCAACTTCTCGATCTCCGGCACGATCTGGAAGAGATCGCCCACGAGACCGTAGTCGGCCACCTCGAAGATCGGCGCTTCCGGGTCCTTGTTGACGGCAACGATGGTACGGGCGTCCTTGATGCCGGTCAGATGCTGGATCGCTCCCGAGATGCCGAAAGCCATGTAGAGCTCGGGCGCGATGATCTTGCCCGTCTGACCAACCTGCATATCGTTCGCCGCGTAGCCTGCGTCCACGGCCGCGCGCGAGGCGCCGACGGCGGCTCCCATGCGATCGGCGAGACCGTAGAGGAGCTGGAAGTTGTCGGCACTACCGAGGGCCCGACCCCCGGAAACCACCTTCTTTGCGGTCTGCAGGTCGGGGCGATCGCTGCGTGCCGCGGTGACCGACACGAAGCGAGTGTGATCGGGCAGTGCGGCTGCGGGACTCGCGGCTTCGACCGGCGCAGCGCTCGCCGCGGTGCCTGCCGCATCGAACGACGCGGTGCGCACGGTGGCGACGAGCTGCGTGCCGGCGGCGACTTCGACCGTGACGATGGCGTTGCCGGCGTAGATCGGACGCCGGAAGCGCGTCGCGCTGTCGACGGCCATGACGTCCGAGGCCTGCGGCGCATCGAGCAGGGCGGCGACGCGCGGCATCAGGTCCTTGCCGAACGTCGTCGACGGCCCGAACACATGGCTGTAGCCGGCGGCGAGCTCGGCCAGTTGTGGCGCGATGGCCGACGCCAGCGGGTTGGCATGCAGGGCGTTGGTCACGGTGATGACCTTGGCGACGCCGGCGATCGACGCCGCCTGCGCGGCTACGCCAGCAGGGTCCGCCGCGAACACGACGAGGTGGATTTCCGCGCCCGGAATGCCGGCAGCGCAATGCACGCACTTCGCCGTGGCCGGATTCAACCTGCCGGCAGAGTGTTCGGCGACGATCAGGATCTTGCTCATGTGGAATTCAGTCCTTGCGAATGTCGGTTGCCGGAATTCAGACGAGGCCCTTGCCGCGCAAGGCCGCGACGAGTTCCTGGGCATCCTTGACCATGACGCCCTTGCTGCGCTGCGTCGGCGGGTCGAACTTGATGGCCTTGAGCCGTTCGACGGGCGTCACGCCGAGCGCGGCCGGGTCGATGGTCTCGAGTGGTTTTTTCTTGGCCTTCATGATGTCCGGCAGCTTCACGTAGCGCGGCTCGTTGAGGCGCAGGTCGGTGGTGATGACGGCGGGCAGGGCGATCTCGAGGGTCTCTAGGCCGGCATCGACCTCGCGGGTCACGAGCGCCTTGCCGTCCATGACCTCGACTTTGGAGGCGAAGGTCGCCTGCGGCCGATCCCACAGTGCCGCCAGCATCTGGCCGGTCTGGTTGCAGTCGTCGTCGATGGCCTGTTTGCCGAGGATGGCCAGCATGACCTGCTCGCGTTCCGCGAGCTTGTGCATCAGGCGGGCCGCGCTCCCCGGCTCGATCACGGCGTCGGTCTGCACGTGGATCGCGCGATCAGCGCCCATCGCCAGAGCGGTGCGCAGTTGCTGCTGGCAGTCGGCCGGTCCGATGGACACCGCTACCACTTCATCGGCCAGGCCTTTTTCCTTGATGCGGAGCGCTTCTTCGAGCGCGATCTCGTCGAACGGGTTGACGCTCATCTTGACGCCATCGGTGATGACTCCCGTGCCGTCGGGTTTGACCCTGATCCGCACGTTGTAGTCCACCACCCGCTTGATCGATACCAGAATGCGCTTCATCGCCTGCAGGACTCCTCGTGGATTGCCGCCGTCGCAGACCAACCCCGGACGGCGGGGATCCGGACGGCGGGGGATTCGATCTTCGGCGCGCGGATTCTACAGGCCGAGGGCTCCCGGGTTAAGGCGCCGTTGCGGATCCACGACCTGCTTGATGTCGCGGATGAACTTGGCGGTCTGCGGGTCGCGGCCGCGCATGTACGGGTAGAACTTGCCGATCTGCAGGTGGGCGGCGCCGTGGCGCTGGAAGAGGTCGGCAATGCCGTGTTTCATGTGATCGACGAGGGCGCGGCCTGCCGGATTGTCGGCGAACTTCGGCAGGGTCGCCTGGTAACCCTCGGGCAGCAGGCGTTCCTGGGTGATGTTGAAGCCGTCTTCCCAGTAGAACACCGGTTCGTACAGGAAGCCGTTGGTGCCGACCGTCATGAACATCGCCCCGTAGCGGATCTTCAGGCGCTTCATTTCAGCGGCATGCTGGTCGTAGTACTTCGAGATGTCGGCGCGGAAGCCTTCCACACGCGAGAACGGCAATATGCCGTGCACGGGTACCCAGCGCTCGCCGAGCGGGCTGCGCACGTTGTAGAGGGGCATGAAAGGCATCGCGTGGGCGATCGTCGGCACGGTCGCCGGCACCTCGGCACCGTAGGGTTGCAAGGCTGCGCGCAGTCGCGCCACCGCCGCCCGGCAGGAGACGTCATCGATGCCGTCGACGATCCAGTGCGCGGAGAACACCGCACCCTTCAGGAAGCCGCGACCGGCGACCGCCATCTTGAGCAACTGCGCGACGCCGTCGAGCACGCCGCGCGAAGTCTTCCAGACGGCGAGGGCGGACTGCAGGGCCGTCGCGGCGTCGGCCTTGCCGAGTTGACCCTGCTGCAGCGCCGGGTCGAGGCCGAAGTTGGTGAGGTTTAGACCCTGTTTGGCGGCGGCTTCCATGCCGAGCGCCATGCTGCTGAAGTCCTTGAACCCGAAGGACAGGCCCATCACGTGGGTGTTGCGCGGCATCAGTCGCAGCGCCACGGCGGTCTTGATGCCGAGGGCCCCGCAGTCACCCATGAAGAGGCCGGTCAGGTCGGGACCGTAGGATCTCAGGAACGGTAACGAGTTGGCGGCGCCCCACGACCCGGTGCGCACGACCTCGCCGGTGCCGAGCACAACCTCGACGCCGAGCGTCGTTTCGCCCGACACGCCGAACACGCCCGTGCCCCAGGTCACGCTGTTCTGCGACAGCGAACCGCCGACGGTTGCGGCGAGCCCGGAGAAGGGCCCATAGAAGGGTGTGCGCAAGCCCTTGGCCGCGAGCGCCTCGTTGAGCGCCGCCCAGGTCACGCCGACCTGCGCGACAACGTACATGTCGCGCTCGTTGATCTCGAGGATGCGGTTCATCCGCGACGTGTCGATGCTGATCGAGCCCGCTTCGCTCGGCGTGTAGCCGTCGGTGTAGGAGGCACCGCCGCCGCGGGGGACCACGGCAATGCCCTCGGCCACCGCGAGTTGCACCACCTGCGTCACGTCAGCGGTGCTGGACGGTCGAACCACGGCCGCGGGCAGCGCACCCGAGGCATAGATGTCGGTGGAGTGGAACGTGCGCTCGGTCGGGTCGGTGAGGACATTGGCGCGACCGAGCAGCGACTCGAGCTTGTCGATGAGCACCCCGGGATGGGCCTTCAGTTCTGCGTTCATGGCGAACTCCCCTGGTTGAGCGGCGGGTTCCGGTCGGTCAACGACCACCGGCGACGGCGCGCGGTGCCATGGTCTGCTGGTGCGGCGGATCGCGCTGCTGATCGGCAAAGGTCTGACGGATCTTCTGCGCGGTATCGCGCAGTTTCGGCAGGAAGCGCTCGACTGCGAGTTTCAGCGGGACCGCGGTACCGCTGAAACGGATGGTGACCGCCGCGAGCACGCGGTCGTCGATCATGATCGGTACGGCCATGCTGATCTCGTCGGAGACACGGCGCGCCCGCACCGCCGAGGCATAGCCCTGCATGCGCACGTCGTTCAGCATTTTCATGAGTTCCGGGCGATTGCGCGCCAGCGCGTCGGTCTCGCGGGTCGACCGCCCGAGGATCTCGAGCAGCGACTCGCGCTGCGTGGGTGGCGAGAACGCGAGGTAGACGCGTCCCGAGGAGGACGTGAGCAGCGGCACGCGGAAACCGGCGGAGTAGCGTTCGACGGCGAGCGGACTGCGGTGATCGGTCGATTCGCGCACCATCATCGAGGTGCCCGAGAGCGAGGCGATCGCCACCGGCCAGACGATGTCCTTGCCGAGTTCGTGGATGTAGGGCCGCGCGATCTGCGTGACCCAGGCTTCGTCGTCATAGCCGTCGGAGAGCCCGCGGACCATGATGGTGAGCCGGTAGCGGTCGTCGGCGGCATCGCGATAGACGAAGCCGGCGTGGCTCAAGGTTTCCAGGATGCGGTACGTCGTGGTGCGCGGCAGGCGTATTTCCTGTGCGACCTCCGATACCGTGGCGCCGTTGCGCAGATTGAGAACCGTCAAGGCGTCTAGTCCGCGGATGAGAGCGCGGATGGGACGAGTGGACTCCATGTCGTAAACCCCCGATGCAGAGTCGTCGAGCCCCAGTGTAGAAGAGCTGTTCGGTCGTTGTCCACTAAGCGGACGCGAGACCGCAGGCCGGAGACTCGGGGTCTCGCCACCACGCATCACGCGACCATAATCGGTTCGCCCCGGAAGTGGGGCGCAGGGGGGGAACATGACCGATTCGCTCGGTTACCGGCTGAAGTTCGGCGTGGTTGCGCCGTCCACCAACACCAGTGTGCAGCCCGAATACGACGACATGCGGCCGTCGGGGGTCACCAACCACTTTTCGCGCATCGTCATTCCGGACACCCGCGTCACGACCGACGCGGAGTTCATGGAAATGATGCACAACATCCGCAACGCCACCGAAGCGGCGATCGATGCCGTCATGACGTGCTCGCCGGCGTACGTGGTCATGGGCATGTCGGCCGAAACGTTCTGGGACGGCGCCGAGGGCGCCGACCGGCTGCATCGGCGCATGGAAGAGCGCGCCGGCGTCGGCGTCGGTCTCGGCTCGCATGCGGTGCTCGAGGCCCTGCGGCGCTATGGCAGTGGCCTGCGACGGATCTCGGTGATCACCCCGTACATGCCGGTGGGCGATGCCATGGTCGAGCGTTTCTTCCGCGACAACGGTTTCGAGTTGCACGCCCTGAAGGGCCTCAAGTGCCCGAGCCCGATGCTGATCGCGCACGAAAGTCCTGCCACGCTGCGGGCGGCAATCCGCGAAGTGGACGGACCCGGTGTCGAGGCCATCGTGCAGGTGGGTACCAACCTCGCCTGTGCGGCGGTGGCTGCCGAAGCCGAGCGCTGGCTGGGCAAGCCCGTCATCGCCATCAATACCGCCACGTACTGGTATGCGTTGCGCCACAACGGCATCCAGGATCGCATCGCCGGCTTCGGCAGCCTGCTCGAGGAATTCTGACCATGCATTACGACTACGTCCCCATCTCGCAGCGGTTGCCGCTGCGCTGGCCCGCCCGCAAGCGCGTCGCCCTGATCATCACGCTGAACCTCGAGACCTGGGATCTCGTCAAGGACACCAACCGGCCGTATTACGCCGGCGGACCCGCGATCCTGCCCGACGTGCTGCCGGGCGACACGCCGGATTTTCCGAACTACACCTGGCGCGAGTATGGTCAGCGCGTCGGTGCATTCCGCCTCTTCGACCTGTTCGACGAGGTGAAGGTGCGTCCCTCGTGCACCATCAACGCCGTGACGGCCCTGCGGCGTCGCCCCATGCTCGATGCGGCGCTCGCCCGCGGCTGCGAGATCCTTGCCCACAACTACGAGCAGGGCGAACTGCTGACCGACTTCGCCAAGGACCCGGCACGCGAGCGTGACATCATCGAGCGTTCGCTCGCGGTATACGAGCAGGCCGTGGGCCGCAAGGCTAGGGGCTGGCTGTCGTCGTCGCTGCGCGGCACGCTCAATACCGCGGGCATCCTTGCCCAGCACGGCTTGCTCTTCTACTGCGATCTCATGAACGACGACCAGCCGTATCTCGTGCAGACCGATCACGGGCCCATCGTCTCGACGCCGTACACCAACGAGATCAATGATTTCACCATCCTCACCCGCCGCAACCACACTACCAGCGAGTTCCGCGACATCCTGATCGAGGAACTGTCGGTGCTTTACAAGGAGGGCGCGGAGACCGGGCGGATCATGAACGTGGGCCTGCACCCGCACGTCAGCGGCCGTGCCTATCGCGTGCGGGCACTGCGCGAATTCGTCCGCTACGCGAAGTCGCTCCCGGGGGTCTGGTGGACAACGCGGGAAGAGGTGGCCACCTGGTACATGGCGAATCACGAAAAACACATCCCGCCGACTGCAACCGCCCAGTCCGCGTCGCGCAAGCCCGCAAGCCGCAAACCCCGCAAGGGTGCCCGGCGCCCGACGCGGAGTCGCCCATGAGCCTGAACAGCACGAGCCTCAAGATAGATTCGTTGCAGCCGCAGACGGCCGGCGCCCGCGCTTTTCTGGCACGGCGCGAGCAACGCATGCTCATCGATGGCGAGTGGGTCGAGGCGATTTCGGGCGCGCGGCTCGACACCCTGAACCCGGCCACCGGCGAGGTTCTCGGCAGCATCCCCGCCGGCGCGGCCGCGGACGTCGATCGCGCCGTGACGGCGGCGCGCCGTGCGCTGGTTGATCCGGCGTGGCGAGACCTGACTCCGGCCCGCCGCGCGCGGCTGCTGTGGCGCATGGCTGACCTCATGGAGCAGCACCTCGACGAACTGGCGGAACTCGAGACGCTCGACAACGGCAAGCCATTGTGGGCCGGCAAGTACGCCGAGATTCCCGGCGGTATCGAGCAGTTCCGCTATTTTGCCGGGGAGGCGACGAAGATCGAGGGGACCACCATCCCCACCTCGATCGACTACCAGCCCGCAGGCAAGAAAATCTTTGCCTACACGGTCAAGGAGCCCATCGGCGTGGTGGGCGCAATCGTGCCGTGGAATTCGCCGATCGTGCTGACGGCGATGAAGATCGCACCAGCCCTCGCAGCGGGCTGCACCATGGTGCTCAAGCCCGCCGAGGACACCTCGCTCACCGCCATCCGGCTTGCGGAACTCGCGCTCGAGGCGGGGTTCCCCAAGGGCGTCCTCAACGTCGTCACCGGGCTCGGCGAGAGCGCGGGTGCTGCACTGGCTGCCCACCCGGGTGTCGACAAGATCGCGTTCACGGGTTCGACGGAAGTCGGCAAGCTCATGCTCGAGGCTGCGCGGGGCAACCTCAAGAAGCTCACGCTCGAACTCGGCGGCAAATCGCCCGCCGTCGTGCTGGCGGACGCCGATCTCGATCTGGCGATCCCCGGCGTGGCCAACGCCATCTTCTTCAACAGCGGCCAGGTTTGCGTAGCCGGCTCGCGGCTCTACGTCCAGCGCAGCATTTTCGATCGCGTGGTTGCCGGGGTCGCCGACTACGCGCGGGGCCTGAAGCTGGGTCACGGGCTCGACCCGGCGACCCAGATGGGCCCGGTGGTCAGCAGCCGGCAGGCGGAGCGCATCAGCGGCTACATCGACTCGGGCCGCCGCGAAGGCGCCACCGTGGTCACGGGTGGCAGTCGGCTGGGGCCGGCCGGCACCTTCATCGAGCCCACCCTGATCGTCGACGTCAAACCGGCGATGCAGGTCGTGCGCGAGGAAATCTTTGGCCCGGTGGTGGTGGCCACGCCCTTCGATTCGGTGGAGGAGGTCGTGGCGCTCGCCAACGACACCGACTACGGCCTTGCGGCCAGCGTCTGGACCACCAGCCTGTCGCACGCGCATCGCATGGCGTCGGCGTTCCGGGCCGGGACGGTCTGGATCAATTGCCACTCCATGTACGACGCCAGCCTGCCGATCGGCGGCGTGAAGCAGTCGGGCTGGGGTCGCGACAGCGGTCATCAGGCCGTGGACAACTACCTCGACACCAAGACGGTCTGCGCGGTGCTCTGATGAAGCTCCGCGCCGGGCAACTGCTGGCCTATGCTGCACCCACCGTGGCGCTGCAGGCCATGCTCGTGCCGCTCTACAACTTCCTGCCACCCGTCTACTACTCGGCGGAAGTGGGCATGGTTGCGCTCACGGTGGCCATCTTGTTCGCGGTGGGCCGCTTCTGGGAGGCGATCATCGACCCGCTGGTCGGAGCCTTGTCGGACCGGACGCGCAGCCGCTTCGGTCGGCGTCGCGTCTGGATGGTCGCCGGTGCACCGGTGGCGCTGGTGTCGGCCTGGTTCCTGCTGCTGCCGCCGCACGGCGCATCGCCGGCCTATCTGCTCTTCTGGCTCGTGGTGTTCTATGCCGGCTGGACGATGGTGTACGTGCCGCACCAGACCTGGGGTGGCGAACTCTCCAGCGACTACACCGAACGCACGCGCATCGCGGGCTTTCGCGAGAGCGGGGCATTCTTCGGCTACCTTTGCGCGAGCGCCGTCGGCATCTTCTACTGGATCTGGTTCAAGGGCGTGGCGTTCCCGAGCTACTCGCAGATCGTGCAGTCCGTGGGCGTTTTCTTTGCCGTGGCCCTGCCAATCGCCATCCTCTGGTGTTTCGCGCGCGTGCCCGCGGCCGAGGCGCACGCCGAGCGCACGCCAGGCTGGGGCGAACTGCTCGGCATCCTGTCGCGCAATGCGCCGTTCCGCCGGCTGATCAGCGCGTACTTCGTCGATCGCCTCGCGATGGGCGTCTACTTCGGGGTGCAGCCGGTCCTGATTTCGCAGGCCCTCGGCCTGCAGCAGCACGTGCTCACCGTCGCCATCGCCAACACCGTCGCCGCCGTGGTGCTCGCGCCGACCTGGGTGCCTATCGCCAACCGACTGGGCAAGCACCGCGCCTACTGCGTCGCCAACCTGCTCACCGCGCTCGCCTATCTGTCGCTCTTCGTGGTGCCCGCGGGTGCGGTGGTTCCGGTCCTGCTGGCCAATGCCCTGATGGCCTTCGGCAACGGCGGAACCATGATCACACCGCCCGCAATGACCGCCGATGCCGTCGACGCGGACGAATTGCAGACCGGGGTTGCGCAGATGGGCGGCCACATGGC
>JBIKVA010000143.1:0-7334 GCA_044357085.1 Steroidobacteraceae bacterium
TATCGAGCCTTTGTCGGCTACGGGTACTACGTCGCCCGCAAGATCGAGGGCGCCCCTTGAGGCGAGATCGGCTTGGCTCAGTGAACCGACGCGCGTGCGTTCTTGAAGGCTGCGCTCGTTGATGCATCTCCCAAAATGGGAGATAATCGCCGCAATGAGGGTCATCGCCAAGAGCAGCCTGAAGAAGTTCTGGGAGCGACCCGGCTGCGCCGATGCCCGGGGACCGCTTCACAGCTGGTACGCCGAGGCGATCAAGGCGACCTGGCGCAGCCCACAGGACATCAAGGACCGGTACGCCAGCGCGAGCATCTGCGGCAACAGCCGCGTCGTGTTCAACGTGGGCGGCAACAAGTACCGGCTGGTGGTCGAGGTGCAGTACCAGGCGGGCATCGTATGGGTGAAGTTCGTCGGAACGCACGCTCAGTACGACCGCATCGACGTGGAGACCGTGAATGAACGTTAAGCCGATCCGCAACGACGACGACCTGCGATGTGCCTTCCGGCGTCTGGAGAAGATCTTCCAGGCCGCGGAGGGCACCCCGCAGGCGGACGAGCGCGACGTGCTCGTCACGTTGATCGAAGCGTACGAGAACAAGCACTACGACTTCGGGCCCACCGATCCGGTGGAGGCGATCAAGTTCCGCATGGAGCAGGAAGGGCTGACGCCTCGCGATCTGGAGCCGTACATCGGTCAGAGCGGCCGCGTCTCGGAAGTGCTGAACCGGAGGCGCCCGTTGAGCCTGCGGATGGTCAAGAGGCTGCACGATGGGTTGAAGATCCCGTACGAGAGCCTGATGGCGGGGGTTCAGTAGCCGGTTCGTGGGAGGTAGAGTAAAAGTGAATATGCTTTGTTCTTGACCGGAGCTTAGATCATGCTGCGCAGAATTTACTTCCTCGTCCCTACGGTGACGGCGGCTAAGGCTATCGTCGACGAGCTGCTGCTCGCGCGCATCGAGGAGCGGCACCTGCACGTTGTCGCGCGCGAAGGCACGCCACTGGAGGACCTGCCCGCAGCCAAGCTCGCGCAGAGCACCGACCTCGTGCCGGCGTTGCAGCGGGGCGTGGCCGCCGGCGGGCTGGCGGGCCTGCTGGCGGGTGCGCTGGCCGTCACCTTTCCGCCGGCTGGCCTCGTGCTCGGCGGCGGCGACGTCCCCCCGCTGTTGAGTAGCGATTCGGTCTAGAGTCTGACCCCGGCAGCCGCGGGTTCGGGTGGTTCATCGCCGAGGAGTTGCTGCAGGGCGGCGCAAAAGTGGCGCTGACGGCGCGCGGCGAAGCAGCCTTGAAGACCGTCGCCAACGATATCGAGCAGCGCCACGGGAAGGGTCGCTGCGTGACGGTCGTCGGCGACGTCAGCAGGCAGGCGGATTGTGCGCGAATGGTCGAGGCGACGCTCAGGGGCTTCGGCCGTATCGACGTGCTGATCAACAACGCCGGCCGCAGCCCGCAGGACTTCGCCGGCGGCGGCGCCGGCGCGGCGAAGGTGGTGCCCTTCTACGAAACCCCGGACGAGGCGCTGCACACGATCATCGACACCAACTTCAAAGGCGTCTGGTACATGTCCAAGGCGGTCGCGCCGCACATGGTGAGGCAGAAGTTCGGCAAGATCATTTCCGTCTCCACCAGCGCCGGCAACATGATCCGCGCCGGCAACCCGATCTGCGGACCCGGCAAGGCCGCACTCGAAGCGATGACGCGGGTGTGGGCAAATGAGCTGAAGGACACCGGCGTCGACGCCAACATCATCCTGCCAGGCGGCGCTTCCGACACCTCATTCATACGCCCGGAAGTCGTCGCGGGCGCAGTCGGTGAGCGGTCGCAGGACGGGCGACTGCTGCCCGGCGACGTCATCGTGCCCCCTGCAGTGTGGCTGTGCACCGACGCGACCAACGGGCTCACGGGCGTCCGGGGCATCGGCCGCAACTGGGACCGGAACGCGCCGACCGCGGAGGAGGCTTTCCAGAAGTGCCTCGATCCACACATCGACGTGCCGCGGATCATGTGAGTCGTTGAGCGGTCGAGCTCCCGACGAGCGGCGGGCGCCACCCTGCGTGCTGACGTCAATCCATCACAGCAATGATTCGTGCCGCAGGCGCCCGGGGGACGAGATCATTTGCCGGCGCCGAACCTATAAGTGGCGGTCAGGCCGTACTGTCGACCGGGCGCCAGTGTGACCACATACGCACGCGGAAATCCGGCCCCGGGGACGTTGTCGTTCTTGAAGTCGACATAGCGGGTGCCACCGACCAGGGTATCGTCGTCTAACAGGTTCTCGACCCACGCGGTCAGCGTCCAGCGATCCGACTCGAGTCCGAGACGCGCGTTGGCCAGCGTCCGAGCACCGACCCACTGCAGATTGTCGACCTGCACGAACGACTTGCTGCGATAGTTCGCATCGACGCGGGCGACGAACTCGAGCTGATTGGATACCGGCTGGCGCCAGTTGACGCTTGCGCCGAACTGGTGACGCGGGCTGCGCGGCACCTCATTACCGACGATGTTGTTGGATTGCGGGCGGCCATTCAGTGCCGTGACCTCGGGCGTGCCGCCGCCAACGTACTTCGTCGATACATAAGAATAAAGCGCGTCAATGGAAAGGTTCTCGGTCAGCTTGATCTTGGTGTCGAACTCGATGCCGCGGGTCTCGACGTCGCCGACGTTGGTGATGAAGGACAGCGGAGTGCCGACCGGTGGCTGGAAGTTGTTGGTCAGCTGCTGGCCTTCCCAGTCAATGAAATACGCGGCGATGTTGAAGAGCGCGCGCCCGTCGAGCAGCGTCGACTTGGCGCCGAGCTCGTAATTCCAGGCCGACTCTTCGTCATAGCTCTGCAGATCAAGCGGCAGGTTGACGTTGCCGTTGAAACCGCCCGGCTTGTTGCCCTTCGCCGCGATGCCGTACAGCAGCACGTCTTCGTTCAGTTTGTAGTCGACGATGAGGCGTGGCAGCGTGGCGTCGTATTCGGCGGTCTGCGTGCGGGTCGGGCTGACCTGCTTGATCTCGTCAGTGGCGACACGCAACTCGCCGGTCATGGTCAGCCGGTCGGTGAGGTCGTAGGCAACGCTGCCGAACCAGGCCAGATTGTCGACATAGCGGTACCCGGGAACCTGCGGAGTGCGCAGGGCGGCCTGGAAGTCCTGCTCGATCGGGTAGGACCTGCGCCACGTGAACGGATCGTCTATACCCGCGCCCTGCTTGGCATCGAGGTAGAACACGCCGACCAGTCCGCGGAACCGGTTCTCCTGCGGTGAGGACAGACGCAGTTCATAGGAGTATTCCTTCGACAGGCCCTCATCCTTCCGGTGCGTCTGACCGGCAGGAGCGCCGCCGAGGAAGCGCTGGAAGTCGGCGTCGAACTGCCGTTCCTCCTCGTAGTTGCTGTAGCCCACCACGCCGGCCAGGGTCCAGTCCTGCAGGTCCCAGTCGAACTGCAGATTGGCGCGCTGGGTCTCGGCGTTGACGCCCGGATCGGTCAGCCGGTCGAGATCCAGCTCCAGCGGACCACCGACCAGTTCACCGCAAAAGGCGGGTGTGTTCGAGGTCGGCGGCGTGGTCACGAAGCAGTTGTTCAGGAACCGAGTCTGGAGCGCGTTCGGCGGCGCCTCGTCGTCCGACTTGTCGTAGGTCATGCGCGCCTTGATGCGCAAGGCCTCGGTCGCATTGAACGTCAGCGCCAGCGAAGCGCCCTGTGACTGCTCGCCACCGATCGAACGACCGTCATAGTTCTTCCACTCGCCGCCCTTGTCGTAGTAGCGCGCAGCGGCATAAAACAACAGCGTATCGGCAATCAGCGGCCCGGAGACGAACCCGCCGACTTCATACTCATCGTGACTGGCGATGGTCGAATCGATCTTGCCGTTGAACTCGTTGCTCGGCTGGCGGCTGATGTAGTTGATCGCCCCGGCGAAGGTAGACCGGCCGAACAGTGCCGCCTGCGGTCCCTTGATTACCTCGACCCGCTCGAGATTCTGGATCTCGGTCGACTGAATCGAACCACCGACATAGGCGCCGTCGATAAAATTGGCGACGTTGTTGACACCGAGAATGTTCGACATGCCGCGCAGCACCGGACGGTCGAACCGGCGCCCCTGGTCCTTCTGGAAGTACAAGCCGGGCGTGTAGTTGGAAATATCCGAGATGCTTTTGAGGCCGGCAGCCTCGAGCGCGGACGCTGTGAACGCCGACACGCTGACCGGCGCGTCCTGCAGCGATTCCTCGAACTTGCGCGCCGTTACGGTGACCTCCTCGATGACCAGACCCGGTTCGTTCGCTGCATGGGCCGTTGCAGCGACGCAGACGGACAGCGCGCCGAGCGCGGTGAACGACAGAGGAAACGAAATTCGCATGGCCGACTCCTGAATATCCGGATGCTGATTATTGCCCTGACAACTCTACTGGAAATAGTCGTTTGCAGCAGCCCCGTGACGGGGAACGCGGAGCCACTCCGCCCGCCGGATATTGCCCCCGGCGTCCGCCCAACGTGGTGTTCATCATGGCCGACGACCTGGGCGCTCACGATCTCGGCTGCTACGGGCGGTCGGACTACCGCACGCCGGCGATCGACCGGCTTGCCGCGGAGGGACTGGGTTTCGACCAGACATACGCCAATTCACCAACCTACTCGCCGACCCGGCCGTGGAGCAGCACTGCTGCGACACGGACTTGTCCAGAGGTCTCCTAGAACGCCCAACTTACCTTGATGCCGGCCGAGTATGTGTAGGTCTCCGGTTGTTGGATGGATGTGAAACCCACATCGACCAGCTCGGATTCGCCAAAACGGTAACTGTCGAGGAAGCCAATCACCGACAGCTGCCTGGTGAATTGGTAGCCGGTCTCTGCGTATCCGCTCAACTTGGGCGTCGGCCTGACGGTCGTTGCCCCGATCCTGCGTACCCTAGAAAGAATGGGCGCGGCTGAACTGCCTCGCCGTGGAGCATGTTCGTCAGGCAGACGATTCGGCTCTTCGCGCTGGCGCTATGGCGCCCTGACGCCCGAGTGCTTGCCGCGTTGAGCCGCCCGGGCTGGCTGCCGGACGGTTAGCGTTCAGGCTGACGATTGAACTACCGACCCGCCTCGGGATTGGCGAATGCTTTCAGGCCAATCTTCCACGCTCCGTTGACCCTGTACAGGATGAAGTAGTCGAAGTAGGCGGCCGCTCCAATCTCGACTTTGACTCGGGCAATGGCGGCCGGGCCAGAGACATTGACCCACTCGATAGTGCGATTAACGTTGTTTACGTAACCGGGCGGCTGGCTCGTGAAGTTTTTGGCGGCAAACTCCTCGGCGCTCATCGAGATCAACTTTCCTTCGCTAACGCCCTCGAAGCGTCCGCTTGGCAAAAACGCATTTCGCACTTTTTCTGGATCGCCGGAATCTGCTGCGCGGAAGTAGTTTTCGACAGCTTGCCTCGCATCCGTCATATCCATAGCAGACTGCGTCGGAGGGTTAAGGCCAGCTGTTGCATCGCCGGATTTCGCTGTCTGCGTGCTTTTGGCCAGAAACGGTTCGCGCTCAAACAGGGTTTTTGTCTCCAGAACGCGGCCTAACTCCCTCATCCCAGCGCCGTTTATGCGTACCTCTTTGTGGGCGGCCTTGATCGCCGCCCAACGCTGCTCGATGCCAGCGAAGCCTCGCTCGTCGTTGTAAGTGACCATCACCAGCGCGTTCCAAGCGCCATCATCGCTACCCGTATCCAACCATTCATAGCTGACGAACAACCCTTGGCGTACCGCCTCTGCATCCATCGCAAACCAGTTGGACCGCACGTAGCGCTCAAGCTGGTCCAACTTGCCAGGCTCGGACTTGAGGTAGGTCATGGTGACAACTCTGGCCGGCGTTGGCCCGGCCAATGCGGCCTGCGAACCGGCAATGATCAGGAGCGTCAACCCTATACTCACCAGGGTCGTGAATGGGAATCTAGGTGCGAAGATCATAAAATTCCTGCATAAACCAGCAGCCAGGGTGGAAGTGAATGTACGACTCACTCGGTGAGCTATTTTTCAAGGTGGCGTGAGTAAACGGAAGCAAAAAGTTTCGATGGTTGCCATCAAAGCAATTGATCATGACAACTTCACCAAAGTTTTCTCTTGACGCATTGACGGTATTGGAGGCGGTCGCTCGTCATTCTTCATTCGCTAAAGCAGCCGAGGAGCTGCACAAGGTGCCCTCGGCAATCAGCTACAGCGTGGCTCAGCTTGAGCTCAGTCTTGGCGTTCAGTTGTTCGATCGTACCGGGAGAGCCATCAAGCTCACGCCCATGGGCGCTGACTTTCTTGTTGAAGCCAGGCGTCTGTTACGCAGCGTGGGCGACATCGAGCGGCGCCTCGCACTGCTGGCTGCAGGGTGGGAGCCAGAGCTTCGTATCGCGGTCGATACCGTTTTTGGGGTGCAAAGCTTGTATCCGCTGCTGCCCGCATTCGATGCGTTGTGTTCAGGAACGCGACTGCAATTACGCGAAGAGGCATTAGGTGGATGTTGGGACGCACTGGAAGCGGATCGCGCTGACATCGTCATTGCCGGCCTGGGAGCAGGAGGC
This sequence comes from Steroidobacteraceae bacterium, assembly GCA_044357085.1. Classification (GTDB taxonomy): domain Bacteria; phylum Pseudomonadota; class Gammaproteobacteria; order Steroidobacterales; family Steroidobacteraceae; genus UBA964. The sequence goes on from JBIKVA010000143.1 coordinate 6,531, forward strand.
ATCCCGCCCGGCGGTGGGTATGCAGCGTGTCCGCTGGGCACGCTTTCATTTGACTACGTGGTTGCGCCAGACCATCCGCTCGCAGCGCTCGCAAAGCAGGTAAAGCGTCCACTGAGCGACGCGGAAGTGCGAATGCACCGCGCGGTGAGCGTTGCTGACACCTCCAGATCTCGCCCGCCGCGCACCATCGGTCTGCTCGCCGGACAAAACACCCTCACTGTCAGCACCATGGGCGACAAACTCGCCGCGCAGCTGCAGGGCCACGGCGCTGGCTTCCTGCCGCGCCACTTGGCGCAGCCCGAGATACAGCGCGGAGTCCTGGTTCGATTGGATGTCGAGCAACCACGTCCGCAAGCGGCCTTTTGCTTGGCTTGGCGCCGAGACACACTTGGCAAATCAGGGCAATGGTGGGTACAGCAGTTCGATATGCGCACCCAGGCAGCGAGCGCTTTCTTTGCTATGTTCGATTGCCCATCAGAATCCAGGTGATCTCCGAAGTGACTCAGACGTCTTGGTGTTCGGTTTGCAAACGCTTTGGATGCTCAGCGCGCCGTGTGCCTTTCCAAAAAGTTCAGCATCGGCGGTGACTTGCGACGATCGGCGACGATCGAATAGCAGTGAAAAAAAGAGTTATCTTCTTGCCCCGGGGTTTGGTCAATGGAATACGCTGATTTCAAAAATAAACGTTATGCTGATCTTCTTGAGGATTTGCCTTGGAGGCGAGAAAGAAATTTCGCCACCACAGGGCGCGCCGGAATGGCTCGAAGAATTATTGAATTATCATTTTTCTTTCGGAATACGATA
>JBIKVA010000144.1:0-7307 GCA_044357085.1 Steroidobacteraceae bacterium
GCACGACTGCCGATCGCAAGTTGCTGCGCGGATTGCGCGAAGGCGGCCTGACCGCCGCGGCATTGGCGGCCGCCGCGACTTCGCCATCGCCTGCCGGAGAGGCTGCCCGACTCGTTGCGGCGGCAATCGAGGGAGTTGCCGCCGCGCGGCGTGCCATCGCCTCCATCCTCGATCACCCCAAAGTGATCGGCGGCTGGCTGTACTCGCAACCGTCGATCGGCGACTTCGGCACGGACTATCTCTATCGCGCATCGATCGCCGTGTGGGGGCTCGCCGCGCTGCCGCAGGTCGAGGCGATGTACTTCCGCGCCTTCTCGCCGGCGACAGGTTCGACATTCGACGGCCGCGAAAACTGGCGTATCCGCTTCGCCGCCGGACGCCTTCCACCCGTTGGTGCCTTCTGGTCGCTCTCGCTCTACGAAGTGGTGCCGGACGGAGGGCTTTTTTTCTTTGACAGTCCCTCGCGGCGATTCTCGATCGGCGACCGTACGCCCGGCCTCGCGCGGGGTGATGACGGCAGCCTCGAAATTCGTATCTCCGCAGACGAGCCGGGGCTGGCGTGGCGTGGCAACTGGCTACCGTGTCCGCGGGGCCCGTTCGCGCTGATCCTGCGCGCGTACCTGCCGGGTCGACCTTTGGTCGATGGAACCTACCGTCTGCCGCCGGTGGAGCGGACATGACGGCATTTCCCGCAACGCCGCTGACGACCGGACCCGACGGAACTCTCGTCGGCCCATGGCGGCTGCCGGTCAACCTGCTGCGTACGCAAACTTACGAGCAGCACGCCTCGATCCACGACGACGCGACGGCACAGCGGCTGGGATTTCGCGGCGGCACCATCGAGGGCCCGACCCATTTCAGCCAGTTGACGCCCTTGCTGGTCGAACTTTTCGGTCCAACCTGGTTCGAGACCGGTTGTGTTTCGGCGAATTACCGCAACGCTGCCTACGAGGGCGAGGAAGTGCAGGCGCGGGTCGCGGCTGCCGAAAGCGGTGTGGCGCAGATCGCGGTGGTCAAGCGTGACGGGACGCAGGTGCTGACCGGCAGCGCCACACTCGGCAAGGCGGCGGCACCCGGTGTGGTGAGTGCCAAGCTGCAGCGCGCGTACCCGTTGACCGCGCCGCGGATCCTTGCGGGAGCGCAGGTGGGAATGCGCGCGCCATCGCGCCGGGTGCGCATGGATTTCGCGACTCGGATGGGCGATCTGTATCCGTTCTCGCTCGAGGAAAAACTTGCGGTGATCACCGAAGACTCGCCGTGGTACCAGCGCGATGCATCGACTCCGTGGTCACGGACCGTGATGCCCATCGAAATGATCAGCGTGTTGTGTCAGCACGTTGCCGCCGCCGACGGCTTCCCGGTGAGCGATCCCGTGGTCGGCCTGTTCGCCGATCAGGAGATCCGGCTCAGCGCCGGACCCGTCTCGCCCGAGACCGACTACGTGCTCGAGCGCGAAATCATTGCCCTGACCGAGACCCCGAAGACCGAGAGCATGTGGCTGCGCGGCCGGTTGTTCAGCGGGGAATTTCTGGTTGCCGAGATGGTGTTGAATCAGGCTTTTCTCAAGGCGTCGTCACCCTTGTACGACGCGGTCGTCGGTAGGTAGCCGCTCGATCGCCGTTACACGGCCGGCGTCTCGCCGGCAGCGGGCCATTCAGTCCACGAGATCGGCAAGCTCGGCGCGCATGGCACGCCGCGCCCGCGACAGGACGCTCTCCAGGGCTTCGACGCTGATACCCATCGAGTCGGCAGCCTCGATGTTCGACAGATGCTGAAAGTGGCACAGGACGATGGCCAGTCGTTGTCGGACCGAGAGCGTGCTCAGCGATGCACCTATCCGGTCGCCGACCGACATGGAAAGCACACGTCTCTCGGGCGTGGGGCTCTCGTCGGCGATTTCCGGCAATTCGGCGGTGGGTGTTTCCCTGCGGCGGCGCAGACGATCGAGACAAAGATTGACCGCCACACGATGCATCCACGCATCCAGTGCCCGGCCACCGGGGCGGCAGATCGGCGGACGGCGCCAGACTCTCACCAGGGTTTCCTGGGCAACGTCCTCGGCATCGCCGGCGTCGCTCAGGATTCGTCTCGCGAGGCCCTGTATTCGCGGCAGTTTCTCGTCGACCAGAAAGCGCAACGCGGTGGCTTCGCCCTGCCGGATACGCTCGAGTAGACCGGTCTCGTCCTCTTCACCCATGCCGGGGTTTCCGCGGCAGCGGCGCATGTTCCCAGTGGCGGTAGAGCGTGGCCAGCGATTGCCAAGCCCATTCGTAGAACTCGGTGTCACGGGCGGGATCGCCTTTCTCGATCCACCACAGGACGGCATCGATGATGAAGCCCGCCACGGATTGGGACGCGAGCTGGCGCATGGTTGCATCGATGGCCATCGGCGGGCTCGAACGCGCCAGCAACCGGTCGGTGAGTTCGACGATGCTCCGGTGCAACTCGTCGAAATACGGTCGTAGTTCCGGGTCGCCGGCACAATGCTTGACGAGCAGCAGCAGTTCGCTCGGATTGTCGCGTGCGAGCGCGATCACTTCGCGCAGGTTCGCGCTCAGCCCGCGCCAGGGCCGCGCTTGCAGCTCGCACCATCGGGTCCGCGCCCGTCGCAGGATGGTTTTCACGAGCTCTTCCTTGGAGGGGAAGTAGCGGTAGAGCACGCTTTTCGGGATCCCGAGATCTTCGGCGATCAAGTCCATCGAGGCGGCGCGGATCCCGCGGGTCGCCAGCACTATCGCGGCGGCGCGCAGCAACTCGTCGGCGCGCTCCTGGCGGCGCGCTCCCGCCTCCTCGCGCGGCGGTCGGCCCTTCCTGAGATGGCTGACTTTGGCGGACCGTGGGCGCTGTGATCCTGGCACGTCGAGGTCTCCTTGCGATCCGGTTTGCCGGACGGCTTGACTTCATTTTCAATTAAATGATACTCGATAGAACCAATTAATAGCGGGTATCGACTGCATTGGCGGCCGATGGTCTCGCGATACGGGGGTTCTGATGATCACCAGGCAATTCATCCTCGTGGCGGCGGCGGTGGCTGCAGCGGTCAGCGGATTTTCAGGCGATGCGCGGGCGCAGTCTGCCGGCGCCAGTGACCAGGCGGGCGCGCTGCAGGAAATCATCGTCACCGCGCGCAAGCGCGCCGAGCGGCTCGAGGACATTCCGGCCTCGATTTCCTACTTCGACGAACAGTACCTGAAGGACCTGTCCGTCAGTTCCGGCAAGGACCTGACGCGCATCACTCCTGGCATATACGTCATCGACAACGGCTCGGGCTTCAACGACGAGTTCCTGATCCGTGGCGAGGGTGCAGCCCGGCAGAACAACGCCGAGACCGGCTCGGGACTCTATCGCAACGGCCTGTTCATCCCGGGCGGTAACGCGGGTGGTCGCAACTACGTGCCGATCGATTTTTTCGATGTCGGCTCCGTGACCGTTTTGCGCGGGCCGCAGGGTTCTTTCTATGGTCGCAACGCGCTCGGCGGCGCGGTAGACATCCGTTCGCAGCGGCCGACCGACAAGCTCGAGGGCTCGATCGAGGCCGAGTACGGCACGAACAAGAGCTGGCGCGGCGAAGCGATCCTCAATGCACCGCTCGGCGAAGGGCTGAACCTGCGCGTCGGCGGATTCAAGAGCGACCAGACCGGCGGCTTCTACCGAAGCTCGATCACCGGCAAGGTTCTCGACGTGGAGGACTCGAGCGGATATCGCGCGCAGCTTTCCTGGCAACCCTCCGAGACGCTGGACGTCAACCTGCTCATCGAGAGTTCGGACGAGTTCGGGCCGAACGTCGTTGCCTTCGGCCAGATCCTGGCCGAGAACGATCCGCCCGTGAATCCTGCCGGCGCGCCGTCGGGCTACTCGGTAGCCCGCTTCCTCAAGCCGGTGGACACCGAAAGTTACTTCGATCGGACCACCGAGACGCGCTTGCTGGAGTTGAGCTGGGATCTCGGCGGCATGACGCTGCAGTCGACCACCGGGCAGCGCCTGCGCGATGCCATCAGCAATTCCGAGGTCGATGCCTTCGGCAACAACAAGGTGGCGCGGTTGGTCCCGACGGTCGCACAGGGCACCGAGGAGTTCGAGCGCTTCGGTCAGGATCTGCGGCTGCTGTCGAAGAGCGACGGGTCGATCGAGTGGCTCGTCGGCGCCGAGTACAACAAGGTCGACTCGGTGTTCCGCACCGAGCGGTACGCGGACGCGCAGCAGAACAACCGCTTCGAGGGTCAGAGCGATGTGCCCTCGATACTGCCAGCCGCCTGCAGCGTGGCGCCGGCCTGCACGCTGGCGCAGTTGCAGACCACGGCACGCAACGGTTACCGAGTCGAGGACTCCGGGGTCGACGACAAGTCCTATGCGGGCTACGCGGCGATCAACTGGCGCATCGGCGAGCGCTTGCAGGCAAGCATCGACACCCGCTACACCAAGGACGAAAAGAATTTCCGGCTTGCCAACATCTTCCGGCTCGACAACCCGGCGACGCCCGCCAACGAACAGTTGCGGCGCGCGGTGCCCGGCGCCGAGACTTTCGAGAAGTGGACGCCGAGCGTCTCGCTGTCGTGGCAGTACGCGGATCGCCAGTATCTCTTCGGTCGCATCGGCACCGGTTTCCGCGCCGGCGGCTTCAACAACGATCTTGGCGAACCCGGCGACGGCGTCAGCTCCACGGCCATCCCGCTCGTCTACGATGCGGAGTTCGTCACCGCCTACGAGGCGGGCCTGCGTGGCCGCGTGGGCGGCACGTTCAGTTACGGACTGAACACCTTCTACAACCGCAAGAAGGACACGCTGGTGAATTACTCGGTGTTCGCGGGCACTGCAGCCACGAACACCATTCGCAACATTGGCGTGCTGGGCAGTGCCGGTGACTCCTTCCAGTACGGATTCGACGGCGAGTTCGGCGCCCGAGTCCGGCTCGAGGCCGGCACGCTGGCCCTGCGGCTGAGCCTGTCGTGGGCGAAGGGCGAGTACGACGGCGGCACGGTGTTTACCAACCAGCAGACGAATCCGTCGACTACGCTCGCCAAGGCTTCCATCGATGGCAAGCGCTTGCAGCGCCTGCGCGAATGGACAACGGCGGCGAGTCTCATCTGGCGTCAACCGGTGGCGGGCGGTTTCGATCTGGTGTCCATGGTCAGTTGGCGCGGGGAAATGGGCGGCTACGAGGACCCGAACAACCTCAACACCATGGATGATGTCAGCCTCTTCGATGCCTCGCTCGGTCTCGAGAACGAAAAGTGGCGCGTGGCGGTCAGTGGCAAGAACGTGCTCGACGAGAGCTACTTCAATGTCGCGCCCGGCAACCTGTCGTTCAACGCGCAGCAGAACCAGCCCCGGACCTGGCGGGTCGTGGTGGGCTACAAGTTTTGACGGCGTGGACGTGCGTGTCGGCTGCAGCATTGCGCCTGACGTGCATGGTGTGGGGTCGGTGATGCGCAGGTATTTTTCAAAGAGGATGCGCAGGGTCCTCGCATGCGCGGTCATCGCAGGCGCGTCCCTTGCTCCCGCGGGCGGTGATGCTGCCGAGCGCACATTGCGCGAGATCGGCTTCGCCGCCCGCGATGGTCGGGAGCTTCGGGCCGTCATCTCCATGCCGCCCGGTAAAGGTCCGTTTCCGGTGGTGGTTACCGTGCATGGCGGTCAGGGTGACCGTCCGCTCGAATTGCTGCGGCAGATGGCGGTGCCCGATAGTTCGAGCCCGACGGTACAGATGCTCAACCGTAGCGGCGCCATCATCTTCGCTCCGGGCTATCGCAACGACTGGTTCGGCGCCGAGGAGACCGATCTCGTCGACGCCATCCGGTACGCGGCGAGCTTGCCGGAGGCGGATGCCGCCCGGGTGGGCGTGCTCGGCGGCAGCAACGGCGGTCGACTCGCGTTGCGTGCCGCGGTGCTCGAGCCGCAGCTGATGAAATGCGTGGCGGCGGGCTCGCCCTTCCTGGCCAACATGCAGTTGTTCTTCGACGGCGATACGGGCGTACCCCCGTGGTCGGATTCGCCCGCGGCGGCCCAAAGGTGGATGGGCACCACACGTGGTCTGTTGCAGAACGCGGTGAGCCGCGCTGCGAGGCGTGACGGTGTGGACCGGGCGACCTTGTTTGCCCGGCATTCGGCCGAGGACAATGCTGCAGCCATCGTGGCCCGCGTCTTGTTGCTCACCAGCAAGGCCGACGAGCAGGTTCCGCATGTGATGCTGCAAGGATTGATCGATGCTTTCGCCCGTACGGGCAGGCCTCCGGAGATACTCACGGTGGAGCGCAGCCTGCACGGCTTCTACTGGGGTCGCGACGGTGACTTCGGGGCCCGAGCGGGTCGCGGTCCGAAGACCGGCGAACAGTTGGCGGAAGAAGAGCGGGTTCGCCTGGCGATCCAGCGTTTCTTCGGTGATTGCCTGCAGGGGAACCGGGGATCGCCGTGAGCCTGCACGACGCCCCCACCCATGCACGCCTTGTCCTGCGTGCCTTGTCCCGACATCCGGAGCGGGTTGCTTTCAGGATTGGCGCGAGCGACATCAGTTACTCGACGACTCTCGATCTGATCGGTCGCATGCAGGGTGTTCTCGCCGCTGCGGGCGTCGGACGCGGTGACATGGTGGCGGGTCTGGCCGCCAATCGCTTCGAGGCCTGGTGCGCGGGAGTGGCAGCCGGTGGCCTTGGTGCGGCGATCACCCCGCTGCATCCGCTCGCATCCGTGGATGATCACCTTGCCCAGGTGGCCGATTCGGAGTCGACTTTTCTCGTGGTCGATCCGCAGCGCTTCGGTACCCGGGCAGGCGAACTGGCGGCCCGGGCCGGTGTCCGCGGAACCTTCACCCTAGGACCGGCCGGTTACGGCGACGATCTGCTTGCCGCCGCGATGGCCAGCGCGTGTTCGGCAAAGGATCTCTCGCAGCTCGACGATATCGCGGCGCTCAACTACACCGGGGGTACCACGGGTCGTGCCAAGGGCGTGCTGCGGGGCAATCGTGAAGTGTCTGCCGGCGTCCTGTCGGTGCTCGGCAACTTTCCGCTGCCGCAGCGCCCGGTTTATCTCGCTGCGGCACCCATCAGTCACGCAGCGGGCCTGTTCGTGACCCCGGTGCTCGCGCGCGGCGGTACCGTCGAGTTGCTTCCGGGGTTCGATCCCGAGCTCGTGATCAGGCGCATACGCGATGGCGGCGCAAACTTCACGCTGCTCGTACCCTCCATGATCTACGCCCTGCTCAACGAACCCGGCTGGAGCCACGCTGACGTGAAGTCGTTGGAGTTGCTGGTTTACGGCGCCTCGCCGATGTCGCCAACGCGCTTGCAGGAGGGCCTCGAGCGGATGGGACC
>JBIKVA010000145.1:0-7304 GCA_044357085.1 Steroidobacteraceae bacterium
CACCGAGTCGCGCGTGTCCCAGTTGCACGGTCAGGCGATCTCGCGGCTGAAGGCGCGACTGTCGGGCTGGAAGGGGTCGTTGGAGCCCGGGCGAACGGATTGAACTCTTTGGACTTGCGGCCAACTGGAAGCCGCGCTGAACGGCATCGGGCCGACTGCGAGGGGATACGACAGTGGACATGTTATCGAGCATCGGCGTCGTGCTTGCCTTCATCGCGATCTGCGTCGGGGCGGTACTGAAGGGCGCGCATCTTGGCGGTCTCGTCAATCCGGCGGCCTTCATGATCGTCATCGTCGGCACCATCGCCTCCGGGCTGGTGCAAACCCCTGCACGTGCAATGAGCCGGGCACTGCAGATGCTCGGCTGGGTGTTCAAGCCGCCATCGAGCGATGTCCCGGAATTGATCGGACGCATCGTCGAGTGGAGTCGTACGGCGCGCCGCAAGGGGCTGCTGGCTCTCGAGGCTGAAGTTTCCAAGGAATCCGACCCGTTCATCCGTCGCGGCCTCGAACTGGTCTACGACGGTGCTGCTCCCGACGTGGTCCGGCGTGTCCTTGAGGTGGAGATTTCCGCTCGCGAAGCCGAGGACACGTCGGGTGCGAAGGTTTTCGAGGGCCTCGGAATCTATGCGCCGACGCTGGGTATCATCGGCGCCGTGCTCGGCCTGATGGCGGTCATGGAAAACCTGCAGAGCCCGGAGAAACTCGGCCCCGGTATTGCCGCAGCCTTCACGGCCACCATCTACGGGATCGGCATCGCAAACCTTTTCATGCTGCCCATGGCTTCAAAACTCAAGCAGATCATCGCCAAGCAGACGCAGGCCCGCGAGATGGTGGTTGAGGGTCTCGCGTCGATCGCCGAGGGCGACAATCCGCGCATCATCGAGGCCAAGCTGCAAGGCTACCTGACCGATGGCGAGCGGCCCGAGAGTTCGGGCGACGACGGTGACAAGGCGTGAGCGGCGGCGGCCACGGCGGCGGTGGCGGACGACGTCACAAGCACGAGGATCACATCAACCACGAAGCCTGGGCCATTCCTTACGGTGACCTGGTCACGCTGCTGTTGGCGTTCTTCGTGGTGATGTACGCACTCTCCTCGCTCAACGAGGGCAAGTACCGCATCATGGCCGACTCCCTCACGGCAGCCTTCAAGGGAGAACCCATGCGCGAGACGCCGGTCGCGCTTCCGAGCGTCTCCGGCAACCCGACTGCCAACATGGTGACGATGGTGCGCCCGGCCGCTGGGGGCCAAAGCGGCGGTGCAAAGACCCAGCTCCAGCCGGACTCCGCATCGCTCGCGCGGATCGGTGACAACGTCGCGCGCGCCCTCGCCGAGCACGTGATGAAGGAAGAGGTCGTGATCCGTCTGCACGAGGACTGGCTGGAGGTCGAGATCCAGAACGATGTGCTCTTCCCCAGTGGCTCGGCCAACCTCACACCCGGCGCCAACGACATCGTCAAGCGTCTCGGTGAGTCGCTGGCCGGAATCCAGAACCCGATTTTCGTCGAGGGACACACCGACAACGTTCCGATCAGCCGCGTCATCTTCCCCAGCAACTGGGAACTCTCGACGGCGCGCGCTTCGGCCGTCATCCGCATTCTTGGAGCGGGCGGTGTCTCGCCGACCCAGATGACGGCGGTCGGCTTCGGCGAGTTTCGGCCGGTACGTGACAACGAATCCGTCGAAGGGCGTTCTGCCAACCGGCGCGTGATGCTTGCCATCCTGCGTCCGGAGCGGGCCGGTCAAAGCCTGTACGCGAGCCAGCCGCAGGCACCTGCGACCAGCGGCGGCGGCTCGGTGCGGGTCAGCGCGCCGCTGGAAAACATCGCCACGGGTTTCCGTACGATTTCGCCGGATCAATCTGCCCCGGCAGCCCAGCCGCTGCCCGTCGGTCAGGCTCCCGCCGGGGTCGGCAGGCCAACGGGTCCGGCGCCCGCTGCGCCCGCAGCGCCAGCCCGTTGAGTCGCGAAAAAGGCTGCGGCAAGTTCGCATTGCATTTTTTTTGACGGCTGCTACCGTGACGGCGGTTTGCGGCGCTCGTCCCTCGCCTGGTGCAAGTCAGTCATGGCTCTTGATTCCCGACAGTTTCTCACCCGGCTGGAAGATGCCGTTTCGGCGCAGTCGATAACGATCATCGGTTTTCCGGATGCGTGTGTTCGGCTGCTGCGCGAGCTGAGGGATCCGTACGCCTCCAATGCCGTGATCGCCGACCTCGTCAAGCGGGAACCGGGGCTCACCAAACGCGTGGTGCTGATGGCGAATTCCGCGGCATACCGTTCGGCCACCGGACCGGCTACGGACGCCAAGGCGGCGGTAGCGCGGGTCGGCCTCGCAGCATTGCGGACCGTGGTTCTCGCCTATGCCTTCACGCGGTTGAAGGAACTGGAAATCTATCGGGACGTCAGCTCGCGGATGGGTGAGATTTGGACTCGTGGCGTGGTCATGTCGAGCATCTCGCGGGTGTTGCTCGGCACTTTGCAGGGGCGCCGCACCGATCGGGAGATCGTCAGCCTGAGCGGCTTGCTCTCGGGCGTCGGGCAGATATACATCCTCACCGAGGCCGCGCCGCACCCCGAGGTTCTCGTCGATTTCGCGGCGGTGGAACATCTGCTCGCCACCTGGGGTGGTCGCATGACGCGGAAGTTGCTCAGCAGCTGGAGTTTCTCCCCGGACATAGTCGAAGCCGCCTGCAACATCGATCGCGCGCGCGGTTCCGGCGCGGACGATCTCGTCGCGGACATCCTCTACGTGAGCAGCATCTTCGCGGATCTCAAGGGAGACTCCGAGGAACTCGCCCGGAAGCTGCAGGTTTGCGCGCCGGCCATGCGGCTCGGGATCAACACCGTCGATCCGGCGACCATCTTCAAGGCGGCCGAAGAAGAGGCTGCGTCGATGCATGGCGCGGTGGCTTGAGGCGAGCCGTCGGCCGCTGCGGCCGGCGTTGGGGCGTGCGCTCGTCGGGATGCTGCTCGTTGGCGCAGCCTATGCCCCTCTCAATGCCGTTGAATACGAGTTGCGGGACGATGGCGGTGCCATTTTCGGCAAGGTCGAACGCATCCGCACCCGCTACGAAGACACGCTGATCGAGATCGCTCGCAAATACAGCCTCGGCTACGAGGAACTGATGCGCGTGAACAAGGGCGTCGATCCGTGGTTGCCCGGTGAAGGCACGCAGGTGGTCATTCCTGGCCAACGCTTGCTGCCACCCGGCGAACGCGAAGGGATCGTCGTCAACCTGCCCGAGCACCGCATGTATTTTTTCCGACCGCCCGACAAGGACGCGCGGCCGACCGTACTGACCTTTCCGGTCAGCGTCGGTAAGATGGACTGGCGGACGCCGATCGGCGCCACCAAGGTGGTGTCTAAACAGAAGAACCCATCGTGGTATCCACCGGAATCGGTCCGTGCCGAGCACGAGGCCCGCGGCGACCCGTTGCCCAAGGTCGTGGGCCCCGGACCGGAGAATCCTCTCGGCGCGCATGCGCTGCGGCTGGCGATCCCCGGCGGTTCGTATCTTATCCACGGCACCAACAACCCCGACGCGGTCGGCATGGCCGTCACCCATGGGTGTCTGCGCATGTACCCCGAGGACGTGGCGGTGCTGTTCGACGCGGTGAAGGTCGGAACTCGGGTCACTTTGGTCAATGAACCACTGAAGATGACCAGGGTCGATGGCGAGGTCTGGATCGAAGTGCATCCGCCGATCGACGAGCAGGGCCAGACTACCGCGGTCAGCCTGCAGGACTTCGAGAGTCGGCTCGATGACTTGCTGGGGACAGCCGAGGTGGCGATCAACTGGGACATCGCCATCCGGGCGCTTGGCGAGGCGAGCGGCATCCCCGTGATGATCGGCCTCGAACTGGTGCCGCAGCTGCCGCCGGTGGACCCTGCAACGGTTCCGTCCGGCGACGCCCCCATCGACAAGCCGACCTAGGTCCCGGGGCGGGCGAGGGGCCTCAGACCAGTGCCACGTGATGCGAGCCGTCCACCGGCAACACCACGCCATTGACGAACGAGCCTGCGTTGCTCGCCAGCAGCAGTGCCGGGCCGACCAGCTCCTCGAGTCGACCGGCGCGTCCCGCAGGCGTCTTCCTGAGGTACGCAGCGCCTTCGTCGGTTGCGAAAAAGGCCTCGTTCATTTCGGTGACGAACCATCCGGGCGCGATGGCGTTGACGCGGATTCCGTAGCGCACGAACTCCAGCGCCATGGCGCGCGTGGCCTGGGCAAGCGCAGCCTTGGACGCGGCGTAAGCGGAATATCCCGGGCCGATACCGATTCCGAGCACGGAAGTGATGTTGATGATGCTCCCGGGACGTTTGGCGGCGACGAGTCTGCGGGCGGCCTCCTGCGCGACGTTCCACGCGGCCGTGAAGTTCGTGGCCATGGTGGACTCGAGGTCTTCCGGCGACGTCTTGAGGAACATTGCGGGTTTGGCGACACCGGCGTTGTTGACGACCACATCGACGACGTCGAACCGGGACGCGACTTCGTCGAATGCACGGGCGATCGCATCACGGTCCGTGACATCGAGGGCGACGACCATCGCTTCGTGACCGCAGCGCTCGAGTTCGTCGGCCAGCGTCGCGAGGCGGTCGGTACGGCGTGCAGCGAGTGCAACCCGGGCGCCGGCTGCAGCAAAGGCGCCGGCAAGCGCACGCCCGATCCCGCTGGATGCACCGGTCACCAGCGCGACCCGGCCGTCGAGTCTAAAACAGCGTGTCGGGTCGGCAGGGCTCGTTTCCATGCGGCGGATGATACCGTACGGGCATGACTGCAGCGCTCGAGACGGCACAGGCCGGACACACCGTTGGCACGTTCGTGCCGAGCGGAATCATCACCCTGACATCCGATTTCGGACTGCGCGATCCCTTTGTGGGCGTCATGAAGGGGCGCATCCTCGAGGCCGCACCGACCGCGCGCATCATCGACCTGACCCATGAAATCGTGGCCCACTGGCCCGCCGAGGCGGGTTTCTGGATCGCGCGCTCCTACGCCTACTTCCCGCGCGGCACGGTGCATGTCGCGGTGGTCGATCCCGGCGTGGGAACCACTCGCGATATCGCGGTCGCGGAACTCGACGGCCACGTGTTTCTTGCTCCCGACAACGGGCTGCTGGCCGAGGTGGCGGCGCGAACGGGCGCCGTACTGCGACACCTGCGGAACGACTTGCTACCGTCGCTCGGTGTGGATCGACCAAGCGCCACGTTCCATGGCCGCGACATCTTTGCCCCGGTCGCCGCCGCGCTGGCGAGCTCGCGAGTCAGTCCGGAACACCTTGGACGTCGGGTAGGTTCGCTCGTCCCGGCGTGGGTGGATGATCCGCTTGCGGAACGTGAGCGGGTGTCGGGGGTGGTGATCACGATCGACCACTTCGGCAACCTGCTCACCAACATCGACCGTACGCTGATCGACGGCTTTGTGGATCCCGTGGTTCACGCCGGCCAATTGCTGTTGCCGCTGCGGCGCACCTACGGCGACATGCGTCCGGGCGATGCCCTGGCCCTGATCAACTCCTTCGGTATCGTCGAGATCGCGGTCGCCGAAGGCAGGGCGGCGGACGCCCTCGGGCTGTCCAGGGGTGCCCCGGTGATCGTGCGGGACGGGGTGCGCCGCAACTGAACTTGCGCCGCGGCCTTTTTTGGTTATAGTTGCGCGCCCCCGCCGCGGCGGGGCTGGTCGTAACCTGTTGATTCTTAAAACGTTCATTTCAGGATTTTCACCGAACATGTCCGAACGGGATACCGAAGGTTTCGAACTTGACGAAGATATGCTCGGCGAGGTCGCCAGCAACGAGGACAACCAGGACTACGACCGGTTTCTCGACCGCGTCGATCGGCGGGCGCGGCCGGTGCCGGGCAAGCGCGGCAAGGCAGCCTGGAGCAAGCTCGAGGAAGTTCTCGCGGATAAAAAACTCGCCAAGGACCTGCGAGAAATCTACGACGACGAAGTCTGAACCGGGGCCAGGCCATGACAACCTCCGGGCAGCAGTGGGTCGTCCTCAAGTTCGGCGGCACCAGCGTCTCGTCCGAGCCCAATTGGCGCAGCATCGCCGCCACGGCGCGGGATAGGCTCGCAACCGGGTCGCGGGTCGTCATCGTCCATTCGGCCCTCAGCGGCGTCACCGACCGTCTCGAAAAACTCCTCGCCCTCGCCTTGCAGGGCGCCCACGCGGAGGCTCTGGAGGGGCTACGCCAGCGGCACCTGGAACTCGCGGCCGCGCTGGATATCGACGCGGCGGGGGTCCTCGCTCCGTGGTTCGACGGGTTGCGGGACCTCATCGCAGGCATCGAGCGCAGTGGCGAAGTATCCGACCGCGTGCGTGCCAGGGTCATGGCGATGGGGGAACTGCTCGCCACCGAGCTCGGTGCGCTGTACCTGCGCGCCCGGGGCCTCGAGGTGAGCTGGGTCGATGCGCGCACGCTGCTGCGCGCCGAGGTCCGCGATTCGGCCACCCTCAAGGCCGGATATCTCTCGGCGACCTGCGATTTCCGGCCGAACGCCGCGGTGCAGTCCCGGCTAGCCGGCCTGTCACCCGTCGTGATCACCCAGGGATTCATCGCCAGCAACGAGACGGGTGACACCGTGTTGCTCGGCCGCGGCGGCTCGGACACCTCCGGTGCCTATCTCGCGGCCATGCTCGAGGCACGCCAGCTCGAGATCTGGACCGACGTTCCTGGCATGTTCAGCGCAAATCCGCGCTCGACGCCGACGGCGCGGCAGTTGCTTGAGCTCACCTACGACGAAGCGCAGGAAATCGCCACGGCCGGAGCGAAGGTCCTGCATCCGCGCTGTCTGTTGCCCGCGCGTCAATACGACATTCCCTTGTTCGTGTTCGCAACCCAGGTGCCGCAGATGCGCGGCACCCGCATCACGACCCATCCGGTCAGTGATGCGGCCCAGGTCAAGGCCGTTTGCGTCAAGAAAGGCGTGACGCTGGTCTCCCTCGAGAGCCCCGGAATGTGGCACCAGGTCGGCTTCCTCGCGGACGCCTTCCAGGTCTTCAAGCGGCACGGACTCTCGGTCGATCTCGTGTCGACCTCCGAGACCAACGTCACCGTGTCGCTTGACCCGCAGGCGAATACGCTGGATGGCGATGCGCTGTCGCGGCTGCAGGCGGAGCTTGCGCCCTTGTGTCGCGCCGAGATCATCGGGCCCTGTGCCTCGGTCAGCCTGGTCGGTCGCAACATCCGCAGCATCCTTCACCAGCTCGGACCGGCGCTCGAGCTCTTCGCCGAGCAGCGTATCTATCTTGTCAGCCAGGCGGCCAACGACCTGAATCTCACCTTCGTGGTCGATGAGGCC